>JAZGFE010000095.1:0-67994 GCA_036479215.1 Nannocystaceae bacterium
GTCGTACCGAGCGCATCAGATCGACGATGCGCAGAAACTGCAAGCCATTCGAACGGGCTCGACAACGGCGAACGTGATGGCTGCACTGCGGTACAGCTGGGGCGGAGACGCGCGTTTCCCACGCCATGGGCGCGCGCTTCAGCTCGTCGCTAACTCGAGTGCTTGCCAGAATCGGCGTCTGTCACGCACGACTGTGTCCGGAGCGTGTGTCACGCGGATATGTGCGGGATCATGAGCCCGCAGGACCGCTTTGTCCGGAACGGCGAGCGCGCAGTAGGGGGTCGCGCACCTGAGCCTTCGGGTGCCGCGCTCACGCGATCGAGTGATTCTGGCGTTCAGCGCCTCATCACCGACAAGGTCAACTTGTCGATGATGTCGGCAGATATCCGGCAGTAGACACCTTCGATCTTCAAGCGCTTGTGGGCCTGCGCCTCCCAGTCGCGCATTCTAGAACTCGATCGCCCTGCGTCGTGGCCCCCACAACGCAACGCTTCCACCATGAACTCCATATGGAGGCGGGCAAGTGTACTGGACTGCCGCAGGTCACCGAGATCGAACGCCCCCGGCATCTCCGCGCTACCAGCATCTGGGAGGGCGCCTCCATCCGAAAGCTTGTTCTCAAGCCTTCGAACCTCCTCAAGGTGGTACTCGAGGTTGAGCCCCCACGTCGCCGCTGGGCCCTGTGGCGCGGAACCTGTGATGCCACGGATCGGTCTCAACTCGGCGCAGTACTGGAACCCCTAGCCGGGACCCGCTTGCCAAGCTGCACTCACAAACCCCGCGACCACGATACTGCCCAAGGAAGTCACCCACAGCCACCACGGGAGTACCGGCACCGATATCGACGCTCGCGGCAAGACGGTTCGACAACCAAGGCCCGCGACGGAAGCGAGGAAGAGGCCAGGAAAATAGAGCGACCACGATAGGGGCCACGGTTTGAGCTCGCGCCTCCGACGGGCCAGAAGTTCGGTACGTTCGGCGAGCGTCGGTTCGGGCTCGCCGAACTGTCGACGGCGATCAAGCTCTTCGTCCAGCCACTGCTGTGCACCACGCTCCGCCTCAGACTGCTGGATCAGTGCCAGCTTGCGCCGCTGTGTCGTTTCGGCCTCCACCGCATTGAGAAGCGCCACCGAACCCGAAGAGGCGAGAACGAGACCTAGTACAAGCGCGACTCGACGGCGACGCGAGTCGGTATGCCACCAGGCGGCCGCGATCCCGGCGAGTTCGGTCGAAGCGAGAAAGAACAGCGCTCCCTGTACCATGATGAGCGCTCCCACCATCACACCGAGAAGACCCTGCTCATCGAGCAGGATCGCGCTTCGTCGCGGATCACCGTATTTGTAGTGGAGGCCGAGCACCGCGTAACCAAACGCCGAGCCCCACGAACATACGGCGAGTGTCCACCACACCAGCTTCCCCCACCGCGCAGGTCGGCAGCGCCGATTCACGCAAAACGCTGCGGCTCCGAAAATAAACGTCACTCCGATACCTCCCCAGGCGACCAGCCGTCGCATATCCCCCAGCAGGGGCGGCGCATCCCATCGCACATAGCCCGCTCCCCCGGCCCAACCGAGATAGACATCGGTAATAGTAGCCCCGGTGCTCCAAGCCAGGAAGCCGTGTCCGAGCACCTCATGCACGGCGGTGACGACATGGAAGCTGAGTAAAAAGGAAAGGAAAAGACCGACGAACGCCCGTGTCAACTGCGCTTGACGCGATGCATTTCGCGGTTCAAGTGTCACGGACCCACGGATCATCGTCTCCGACGAGGGGGCCGTACATCGGCCGACCTATCGCTTCCTGATGCACGACGTGAGTACATCGATCGCATCGTGTGGCGTCACCATCAACCCCTTGATCCACGAATCGTAAACCTGAGCGCCACGACCAAACGCCGCCACACCGGCTGTGGAAGACCAGTAGCGGCCGTTGCCGAGAAAGCCCGCCAGCGCCAGCCGACCGAGTTCGGTCGCCGCGGGCAACCGGAACCCACGAAGCCCCGCGAACGTGCCGTTGCGGCAGTAGTCGTCGGCATGCCACCACGGCATATGCTCTCGGCCACTCGCCGGAACCACCAGCAACGCGTCGAGGGCCCGCAGCTCCCCATTCTTGAGCGCCTCACGCACCCGGAGCAGCTCGTCAGACTCGGTCTCGACTCGCTCCGGCGTGTCCGTGGGGGTGGTGGTGGAGGCGGCGCCCCCACCCGACGCTTCCGACGTGCGTCCCCGCGAGATGCCCGCCAGACGAGACAAGGCCGCTCGCGCCGATACAGAAACCGGATCGGGCCGTGGTGGGTTCGTGACCCAGCTCCACACCCCCCACGCGAACATGACCGATGCGACCCCCCAAGCAGCGCGTCCAACTCGACGACCCCACAAACCCGGCCCAGCCTCGCGCCGCTCCCCTGCGTGGGACCCCTCCCCCTCTCCTTCCCCTTCCCCCTCGGCATCCGGCCGGCTGTCCGAGTGATCGGACGAGGCGGGCTCCCCACTGCGTACAGATTCCGGCCTCGGCCAGGCGCCACCCTCGACCCGGGGCTCGCTCTCGACTTCCGCCCCGCGCTCAGACCTCTGCCCCGCACTGCCCCCGGCCTGGTCCTCCAGCGGCTCTGGGACCCGCGCACTCGGCCAGGTGATGGGCCCAGCGGGAGGCGCAACGGCCGGTCGCTGCGGAACTGCCGGCGGAACTGCCGGCGGAACTGCCGGCGGAACTGCAAATGGCGTCGGCGTCACGTCGGCGTGACCCTGCGTGCTGACGGGAGGCCGAAGCCAACCAGACATGGTGGTTCTCAGCGCATCCGGGTCCTCCGCGCTCAAGTTGAATCCCCTCCCCACCGAGTCTGCCGACCCCGCGGGCGCGACCGGCTCCCCCGCGGAGGGTTCCGCGACATCCGAAGGAATCGGTACCGGTGCAGACGAAGCGTCGCCGCTTTGCGCCTCGGATTCGTCCGCTCCGCCAGCATCCCGATTGTCCAACGAACGCGACCGGGCTCGTCCCACTTTGTGGGGCAGCTGCGGTACCCCGGAAGGCGGCACCATGAACACCACTTCGGTCTTGCCACGCGGCCCGCCTTTTTGCCCGATGAGCACGGCTCTTTTTGCCTCTCTCTCGGCGGGACCATCCTGTGCTTGTGCCGGACGATCGACCACCGCCACCGAAGTCGGGCCGACGATATCACGCAGATGCACGTCGTCTTGTGGGTCACTACTCGAGCCACGGCTGCGGGTTGCCAACTTACCCACCGCCCCACGGATGGAGCGCAGCATGAGCAGTGGTCGGGCCGCGTCGACATTGACCACAACAAGCGTGTGCAGCGGCCCTCGCCTCGCGGAGAACATCCCCTGCAAACGCATCACTTGGCGTCGACTCAGCGCGTGGCTTTGGCACAGCACGAACACACCGGGCCCACGCCGCCCGTCGATTGCGTCGCCGAGGCCGATGACATCGTTGTCCAGTCCTGCGAGCAACGTGGGCGCCAAGCCCTCGCTATCCAACTGCTCAAGCACAGCCCGCAACTGCGGGCTATCGCTGGTCGCGCAGCCGATCGTAACAGAAATACCGAGACCGTCGGTGCTCACTTGTCGTTCACGAGGCCGGAGTCCGAAGAGACTCGGGGCTCGCCCTTCGTGCGCTATATCATACCGCACTCCGCGGCAACGCGTGCCGTCGCAACCCAGGATTGCGCTACATCTCGAACCATCATGGTTTCGTCCACACATTCGCCCACCATCGACACCGTAGCCGTCATCGGCGCAGGCACCATGGGGCACGGCATCGCCCAGGTCTCGGCCACTGCGGGGTACCTCACTCGCCTCTTCGATGTCCGGCCGCGTGCCGCCGAAGAGGGAGGCGTACAGATCACCAAGAACCTGGAGAAAGGTGTGGCGAGGGGCAAGATAACCGCGGAACAAGCGGCCGCAACGCGGGCGTGCCTGAGCATACACAGCGATCTCAGACAGGCCGTGGAGGGCACGCAGCTCGTCATCGAGGCCGTTCCCGAAAACCTGGACCTCAAGCGCAACTTGTTTGCGAACATCGCGGGGCTCGTGGCATCCGACACGATTCTGGGCACCAACACGAGTTCTCTCTCTATCGCGCGCATCGCCGAGGCTGTGCCGGGGCCGGAGCGGGTCATCGGATTGCATTTTTTCAACCCGGTGCACATCATGAAACTCATCGAGATCGTGGTGCCATCGAACACATCCCAACACATCGTCGAGCGCGCCAAAGCCTACGCCCAACGGATCGGGAAGGAGTGTATCACCGTGCGAGATTCGCCCGGGTTCGCCACGAGCCGACTCGGCCTAGTTATCGGACTCGAGGCGATTCGGATGGTCGAACAAGGGGTGGCCTCTCCGGAGGATATCGATAAGGCCATGACCTTGGGCTACGGCTTTCCCATGGGCCCATTGCGACTCACAGACCTCGTCGGGCTCGATGTGCGCCTCCACATCGCCGAGTACCTCAGCGAGCAACTCGATCACGGCGAGCATTTCCAGCCGCCCGAACTGCTGCGACAGATGGTCGCAGCCGGCAAACTCGGCAAGAAGTCGGGGGTGGGCTTTTACCACTGGGAGCGATAGTCAGGGCCGGGCGGGCAGAGCCGGAAACAGGCAGCAGCGCGCGGCCTCACAGCGTGCCATGGCGTGCGAGGGAGAACGCGATCAAGGTGGTGCCCCGGATCGGCCGAGACCCACCGCCTCGACCTCGACGCGCCTCGACCCCCTATACACGGCGATCCGATAGGCTCCGAGCACAGGGTCCGCATAGGTGAACACCCCTTGGTGGTCCGTCACCCGCACGATGAGTGGCCCGCGTTTCGCCCGCTGGATGAACACGACGGCCTCCGACACCGCGAGCCCTGTCTCGGCCGCTGTCACGCGCCCAAGCAAACACGAACGCGCGTGGGCGCAACGTGGCGCGATCAGGGACACCCGGTCGCGCCATCCGTCCCGCGGCACCACGACGCGCCGATCGGCGCGCAAACATCCGCTCAGTACTCCGCTGACGATCAGGGGGACGACCGCCACAGCGAAACCCGTCACCCCAGCGCGAGTGAACCACTCCGAACCTCTGCACGTCCCGTGTCGCCTCACCCGATGCATGCGTTGGGTCATTGCGGTGGACAAACCCTACCTGGCGATCGACCTTTCAGGACGCGACCCACAGGTCGCTACGGCGCGAATGTAGCGCTCCATCAACAGCGCCACATTCGCACCCTGCTCGCGTTGCACTCGCATCGCGCCACGCGTACGCTGACTGGAGGGGTAGATGTCTCATGGTTGGAATTCGCCGCGCGCTCGCGCTTTTAGTTCTGGGCTTCTTTGCCACCCAATTCACCATCGCTGGCTGGCTCGGCCCAGACGAGCTCTTCGCGTGCTACGTAGGCCTCGGCCTCGTCTACCTGACTGCATTTTTTGGGGTGGCGGCCCAGTGGTTTTGGGCGCGCTGGTTCGCCATAGGACTCGGACAGTTCGGCGCGTTGCCGCTGCTCTTCATCTTCAAACTCGGACCCGAGCCCCTGCTGCTTTTGTTCGGAGGCGCCCACTTGCTCGTGACCCTCATGCTGGCTGGGGAGGGCATGTCTACCCAATACGAGCGATCCGAGCACACCCAAACGCGCTGGAACTTCCAAGAAGAATCGCTCTTGCTCATGCGCAGAGCCGTCAAGTCCGCGGGTACAACGCTCCCCTTCCTGATCCTGTACACTCTGGCGCCCGGCGCTGAATGGACACAGGTGGGCGTACTCGCCGTAGGTGGATTAGGCCTCGCGGGCCTGCTCCGCGGTCGGACGTGGGGCGTGCTCGCACTCGGAGCGGCAGGGTTCGCGGCGCTCCTCGACGGCCTGTCTGTCTTCGGCGATCCGACGGTCGGTTACCTCGTGCTCGAGCACGCTCCAGGCTCGCAGGTGATGGCGTTTGGCCAAGTTGGCGTGCTCGCGGGCGGCCTGCTCGTCGTGCCGGCCATCTTCGCAGCACACTTCGTCCGATTCCTGCGCCGCCCATAGCATTCGACCCCCCCGGTACAACCGCCGACGCCCCACCACGGGCGCCGGCGTTTTTGCGTTCGCTATGCCCGATCCGCGACGCACCCGTGTCCAGCTGACGGCCCGGCGAGGTGAGTCACGCGGTGTACACTCGCGCCCATGCCCGCCTTTCGGTTGGACCTCATCATCGCAGTCGTACTTGCCGCTGTCGCCGTGATGATGCCCCCCTCGGCAGCCGCGGCTGCCGCCAAGTCGACAGCTCCTGGCGTCGCGTACCACGTTTCGATCTCCAGACCAGAGACACAGTATGTCGATATCGAGATGAAGGTCCCCGCGATGCGAGGTCGCCGGATCGAGCTGGCGATGCCGGCTTGGATCCCCGGTTCGTACCTGATCCGCGACTTCGGTCGCCACGTGTACGCAGTGGCCGCCACCGACGTCAAGAACACCACCTTAGCCGTGAGGCGAGTCGACAAACAGACCTGGAGCGTCCACACCTCCGGCCGCGCCTTCACCCGGCGCTACCGCGTCTTCGCGGACGATCTCAGTGTGCGCAGCAGCTATGTGGACAGCCGCTTCGCACTGCTCAATGGCACGAGCATCTTCATGTATATCAAAGAGCGAGCCGGTCGCGCGAGCACGCTCTCTCTCTCGCTGCCCGATGGTTGGGGTATCCACACCGCACTCGCACGGCACGGTTCTCTGTTCCGCGCCCCCTCCTACGACGCGCTGGTGGATGCGCCGCTGCTCCTCGGAAAGGCAGATACGCGGCGGTACCAGGTCGACGGCACCCGATTTCGATATGTTCTTTTGGCCCCTGCGGGCACCAACGCGGATATCGACCGTCTGACGGCGGATAGCCATCGCTTCGTCCGAAGCTTCGGAGAACTGCTCGGAGGTTTTCCCTTTCAAGCATACACATTTCTCGTGGTAGCCGACCCACGCCGGGGAGGTGGGCTCGAGCACCACAACAGCACGGCCATGATCGTACGCCCCTGGGCGTTCACCAACAACGAGGCCTATACCAAGGCCGCCGGTCTCGGAGCGCACGAGTTCTTCCATGCGTGGAACGTCAAACGTATCCACGACCGGGTGCTCGGTCCCTTCGACTACAGCCGCGAGAACTACACCGAGCTATTGTGGTTTCACGAAGGATTCACGAGCGCCATGTCGCAGCGGGCTCTATTGCATGCGGGACTGATCGACGCCGACGAATACCTATCGAACCTGGAGGACACATGGCATCGCTTCCTCCGCAAACCAGGCCGAAACTACACGCCCTTGCGGCAGCTCAGCCGCGACGCCTGGTTCAAGGCCTACAAACGTTCTGCCAACCACGCGAACACGGTTGTGAGCTACTATCAGAAAGGGGAGCTCGTGGGGGCCATGCTCGACTTGGAGCTGCACCTGCGGTCCGCCAGCCATGGCCAACAGGGATCCTTAGCTGGATTATTCAAGCGCCTGTGGCAGGAACGCCGCCCGGGGGATTCTGAGCGAGTCATCACCGCCCGCGACATCGTGACCGCGGCGCGCCGCGAGGCCGGTGAAGAGATGGCCTGGTTTTTTGATCGCTTCGTATCGGGTACGGAGGAGCTTACACTCCCCGACTCCCTCCTGCGCGTGGGAGTGGGGGTCCGTGCCGACGAACCTTGGGTGGTGGACAACGACACCAGCGACGAGGAAAAATTTGCGGCACCGCGAGAACGAGCCTGGTCGGGCATTGTGGGTAAAGGGGACGAGATCACCAATATCGTACCCGGCTCTCCTGCCGAACGAAGCGCGATGATGCGCGACGACGAAGTGCTCGCTATCGACGGTATGCGCACACGTTCCTGGTCCGAAGCAGCCAGTCGGCTTTCGGAGCGAGCGCCGGGTGATACGGTCACGATTGCATTCTTCCGACACGGCAGTTTGGAGGCTCGGCGACTCACGCTCGCCCCCAATCCCTACCAGAGCTGGACGTTCGAGCTCGCCGAGCGAGGCAGCAGCAACTCGAAAGGGCAAGACCTCCTCGATCGCTGGCTCTATCGCTATTCGCCCCGTAGCTCTGCCAGATCCACGACAGGCCCAACGGCTCGAGCTAGTGGCTTCGCGCCAGGTCCCCGGTAAACAGCTCCACGCGATCGCTGTTTGGAAGCCGCCGCAGCGTCACGAGCTCATCCGGATCGCAGCGTGAGGCCAGGAGCGGAGAACTGGTGGCGAGGATCCACTGCACGCGGGGCAACGCCCGCCGCAACGCCGCCAATACCCCTTGCATGACTCCCTCGCTCAAGCGCAGCTGTACATCATCGATCGCCACCACAGCCTCACATTCTCGCGGGTCCCTACCGCCATACGCCGCCCACAGGTTCCGTGTGGGAATTGCCACAAAGGACACGAGATGGCGCAGTTGGGAAGGCAAGCCTTCGAAACCGAGCCGACTCCCGCCTGGGCTGACAAACATCGGCTCGAGTGAAAGCGGATCGACCCCAACATAGCCGTAATCCGCAAGGCCGACCATTTCCCCGATCGCTTCGGACATCGCCGCACCCAAGAATCTAGGGTCACTCTCGTCTCCACGACGATTTCCGACCAGCGCGGAAACGATTCCTGCGTAGGATATGGCCTGCTTGCAGGCACGAGTCAACTCGGGTCGGCTCGACTCGGCTGCGATCCCAGCCGTCCGGACGTCGTAGTGCAGCATGGTACGCGCCGGATCGATCAAGCCGAGCGAGGCCCTGGGGAACTGGCGCTGACCTGGGACCGCGATGTACACACAGCCCCGACCGCTCGCGGCCCGGCGCTCGATCAGCACCTGCACCCGCCGCTGGGCCGCTTCGATCGTCGGCGCGCTGGGACCTGCATTGGGCGTCACCAATTCCATCGAGTAGCTCCCCGTCCTATCTTCCTCTGTGATTCGCCAACTCGCCGAGGCCCAGGAACCACCACCTGGACGTCGGAATAAACCGCGGGGCACCACGAGGTGACCTGGTCGCGTGCAGGTCAGCGCCGCGAGAAATGTTGTCTTGCCGATGCCGCCTTCGCCGTACACGACCGTCATCATTCGCGGGCTGTACTCTCGGTCGAGAAACTCGACGTCCAGCTTGTCGAAGGGACCGAGCCGGACCACAGAGAGGCGCTCAAGGTACATACGAAATAGTCGTACCGTGCGCGACGCCGGACGTCCACGGCTCCGCCGCAGAATCCGGTCGGGGGGCCCCAAGTGCGCTAGGGGACGGCGCCCGACGCGTCGAGGTCCCGCACTGCATGGCCCACATCGGGGTCGTCGGGAGCGATGCGCAGCGCGGCCCCGACCTCCTTGCGGGCGCGGGCTCGATCGCCACGCAACGCGAATACCCTCGCTGCCATCAATCGGATCTCCACCGATCGCGGCGCCAACGAGAGCGCCGTCTCAACCTCTCGAACCGCCTCATCGCTAAGCCGGTGTTCCCCGGACAAGGCCAGTGCCAGTCGGGCGTGCCAAACCGCGACCCCCCTGTTTTCGTCGAGGGCAGTTCGCATCGAGTCTACGGCAGCGCCAAAAGACGCCCGCGCGATCTTCTTGTTCCCCGAGACACGAGCCTCCGCCCCCACATCAAGCTCCGCCGGCCCCACGACCTCGCCCAGATGCCATGCGTGTAGGGTGGACAGTTGCGTCTCGGCTCGTCCGCGCGGATCGTGGTCCACGAACAAGGACTCCAACGGGACGGCGGCGATCGGCGAGTCGAGCTTGAGATATGCGATCGAGCGCACCGCAAGACGCGTCGGCCACAGTTCACGGAGCCGTTCGGCGAGCCTGAACATGGACCGTGCACCCCGACGTCGAGTTGGCGTTGCTGCACTCGCCACAGATTCCACGACCGCCGCCGACAAGCCTCGCGCCAGCACTACAAGCCCACGCGTCACGCGGACGTGGCAGTCGGGACGACAAGCGGGCCCGCGCCAAGCCGCTTCGCGCAAACCCGTCAACACCGCGCTGAGGCCACGCTCGGCGGCGGGCGTTCGTCGCACCCATTCGTCGAGGAGCGTGCCGGCAGGGCTCACCTTCCCTGCGGACCTGGTGATCGCGGCCTCAGAGGGCTGCCCATCTCCATGAGGAATAGCGGGGATAGCCGGTGTCTGTGGCGACGGCCGGCCCCACGACAACCGCAGCCCATCTCGTCCCTGCAGCCAAACCTGCACGCCACGATCGCTCGGGAGACGCAGCATGCTCCGGTGCGCAAACGGACGACTGCTCGCGACCAACACGTGCATAGCCCGTGTCTGCTTTTCGCGCACGAGCACCGCGAGATCGGCCGTGCGCCCGGCCCGAGTCGGGGAACCGAGACGGCTCCCCAGCGCCTGAGCGCCTCCTCGCTTGCCGCCGCTTCGCTTGCCGCCGCTTGCGTGTTTGCCCCTCCCTTCGCCTCGGCTTGCCCCGCGCTCCACCGCGACGGACAGCCCCGCCGCCACCACGAATTCATCGACCGCAACACCGGGCACGGCTCGACCGTCCGCGACGAAGGCCACCGACAACACGGATAGGACTGCCACAGTACGGAGCACGGTCGCCCATGCAAGATGCCGCTCCTCCCACGGATCTGCACGTTCAAAACTGGGCCCCCCGCCGTCACCCGCCGCGACCCGGTTCCCACGCCGATGAGCCCTGGATGCTATTGTTGGGCCCACACCGTGCGCTCCCCTTCCCGATACGGCATCGCCAGTAGCCTGTCCGTGGTGGCCCACACCGTCGTACTATTTTGGGGTGTGTGGAATTTCCGCCTCGATTTGGACGTTCAGCCCGAGTTCGAGTTCGAGTTCGAGACGGTCGAACTCGTAGACCCCGACCAAACACAAGGGCAACAATCCGATCTTGGTCCCACGCCTCTGGTCGGGCCGCCGCCCCCGACGGCCAAGCCGGAGGAAGAGGGACCCAAGGAAGCCGAACCGGAAGAGAAGAAAAAGGAACGAGAATTCGGGGAGAAGGGATCCAAGATTTCTCGACTTGGCCCGACGAACAGCACGTTCTACCTTCTACTGGCGAACAAGAAGATTGCGAGGCTACCCTTCGCCGAGGAGATCATAGAAATCATCGCCCCGCTCCCCGACTTTCGCTACTTGATCCAAGGTGGGGGTTTTCACGCCCTGCGAGACTTCGAGTACATCGTGCTCGCCAGCCCCGACGTCCGAGACATCACGCAGACCTTCCTCGCCGTACAGCACCGAATCCCCACAGCCGAGATCAAAGCCGGCATCGGGCGGGCAGCCAAGGCGCGCAAGCAGGTGCTCAATTGGGAGCAACGAAACGGACTCGAGATGGTGAACCCGCGCCCGGCTTCGCCGTCCAAAGAAGACCGGGACCCGCGATGGTTCGTACTCATGCCGGACAACATCGCGCTGTACATCCGCGAAGAATTTTTGCCTCAAGTGCTCGAAGGTCCCGATAAGAAGAAGGGGAAGACCTCCGGAAACTTCGTGGCGCAAATCGCAAAGATGCGACGTTTCACCCGTCAAGAGCCGCGCGCGGGGCTGCAGCTTGTATTCTCGGATATGCATGCCGCGCTGAGGAGCGCGAAGCTGCCTTGGGGCATGCCCTTTCCCAACAATCTCGAAGTCATGGCGGAAGCCGCCAGATCACCCGAGATCATCGTCAAACTCGGATTCGTCGAAGCGGCCAGCGCGAAACAGGCTGCCCGGGTCTGGAGAGAAGATCTGCGAAAGTTCGTCGACGCGAACCTAGCGATCAAACTGTTCGCAGGATCGATGTATGCCTCCACGAAGGTCGAAGAACGCGACCGAAGCATGGTTCTGCGCAATAGGTTCGACGAGGGCCAGGCGAAGACGATCCTCCATCTGATCGCGGGTCAGTCGCGGAGGATCATGCGGCGAAGCGACAAGGACATGGATGAGGCCCGGCGCGCGCGAGAGGAGATCTGGGCAGAACGCAAGGAGGGCAAGCTCACGCCTTCCAAAGCTCTCGAGATCCAGCAACAACGCTCCCGCGCCGCTGCAGAAGCACACCCGCCTCCGCCCGGCGCCAAAACCGCCACCCAGCCCGCGCCACCACGGGCCGGGCCCCCCCCTCACCAGCCTCTCCAACCCACGCCGGCGCTCGACGACGGCCAGTAGTCCGCGCCGACGAGCATCGCCCCCGGAACCAGGCGGGAGCGCACAGCCCGGCCTGCACGCTGCGCTGTGCGCTCTTCGACACTCCATTCTCGCGGCTTGTATATTTACTCGTTGTACCGTAGTTTTATTCCATTCTGTGTACGCGAGAAAAATCCAGGTTCCTTCGATGTCGCGAGCACAGCTCGCCCCCGCCTGCCCGGTGCCCGACCCCCGACCATCCAGCGTGCCTCCGCACCGCTGGTGGAGCAGCACGGCGCTTGAGCGCCGTCGTTTCTATGGCCGCAGCACAAAGTCGACCACATTCACGGTTTGCGTCCGCCCCGTTTGATCGGATCTTCTGGAAATGGCGAGCCGAGTTCAACGCCACAAGCGAATCGCGGAGCTGGTGGCCTCGCACACGATCCCGAACCAACAAGACCTGCAAGACCACCTCGCAGCCGAGGGTATCGTCACAACACAAGCCACTTTGTCGCGGGATCTCCAAGACTTGGGCGTGCTCAAGGGCCCAGCAGGATATGTTGTCGGGCCGGGAGCAGCGACACCAGAGGACCGGGCAAGAACGCTCGAACGAACCCTGCGTCGAGAGTTGTTGTCGGTCCAGCCAGCAGCGGCCATAGTGGTACTCCAGACACGTCCCGGTCACGCGAACTCGTTGGCCGTCGAACTCGACGCGACGCAACTCCCGGAAGTCGTCGGTACGGTGGCGGGCGACGATACGATCTTCATCGCTACGCAAAGCGCCGCCCAATCCAAGTCGCTCGTCCGCTTCCTAAAAACGCTCGCACAGCACGAATGATCCCCGCGGGCCCCCCGGGCACCGTGCCGCGTCCCCGGACCGCAATCTTCCGCGATATATCCCAACTTCAAGCGCCGTCCTGCGGCGCGCTGGAGCACATGTATACACGGCTCGATTTGGCAGGTCCCCCACGCACAACCTCGCCCGATCTCCCACACACTCCGAGATGCAACACGGCGCCAGTCCCTCCTCGCGCCACGGTACGATCATGGCAATAGCAACAAAGAAGGTAGCACTCGCGTACTCCGGTGGACTCGATACATCGGCGATTGTGCCCTGGTTGATCGAGCACCACGATTGCGAAGTCATCGCTGTGGTGGCCGACGTTGGCCAAGGCGACGGTGAGCTCCGAGGTATCCGCGAGAAAGCGCGCCAAAGCGGTGCGTCAGAATGCCATATATTGGACCTCAAGCAAGAGTTCATCGAGCGCTACGCCTTCGCGCTGGTTCAATCCGGTGCGAGCTACGAGAACGGCTATCTACTCGGTACCGCCATCGCCCGGCCCATCATCGCCAAAGGCGTCGTTGAGGTCGCCCTCGCACGGGGGGCCGACACGCTGGCACACGGCTGCACGGGGAAGGGCAACGACCAGGTACGCTTCGAAACCGTCTTTGCCGCTCTCGCCCCCCACCTCAAGGTCATCGCGCCGTGGAGGTTATGGAATCTTCGATCTCGCGAACAGCTCTTGGACTATATCCACTCCCGCAATATCCCCTGCAGTGCGACTGTCGAAAAAATCTACAGCCGCGACGCGAATCTGTGGCATATCTCCCACGAAGGCGGGAATCTCGAAGACCCATGGAATGCACCTTCCGCCGACATGTGGATGATCACCGAAGATCCACAAAACGCGCCCGAGCACGCCGAAGAGGTCCTCCTAGAGTACGAGGAGGGACGCCCTCGCAAGGTCAATGGTGAAGCGCTGCAGGCCAGCGAATTGGTGGCACGTCTCAATCAGATTGCTGGGCGCCACGGTGTGGGACGGGTCGACTTGGTAGAGAATCGCCTCGTCGGCATCAAGTCGCGGGGCTGCTACGAGACGCCGGGCGGGACACTGATCACGGCGGGGCTGGCAGGACTGACCGAGATCGCCCTCGATCGGGACACCTTGCACTACCGGCAGCAAATGAGCCTAAGGTTTGCCGAGCTCATTTACAGTGGTCAGTGGTTCACGCCTTTGCGCCGGTCCATGTCGCGCTGTTTCGAGGATATGGCCAAGCCACTAACAGGAGAGGTGGTGATTTCGCTTCATCGCGGGACGTGCACCGTCATCAAGCGGCGCTCCGAAAGCAGCTTGTACTCGGAGCACTTCGCCACCTTCGGTGAGGACTCGGTATACGATCAAGCCGACGCGGCGGGTTTCATCCGCCTTTTTAGCCTACCTAGCCGTATCCAGGCCCTCAAACACAGCGGAGGCATTGGATCATGAATATGTGGGGCGGTCGATTCGCAGAAGATGCCGACGAAGACTTCGAAGCGGTCAATCGATCGATCGACGTGGACTACCGGATAGCCCAAGAGGATATCGCCGGATCCCGAGCGTGGGCCAAGGCTCTTAGCCGCGTCCAACTGATCACAGGCGACGAACTGACCGACATCGACGCCGCGCTGGCCGAGATCGCCGAGCTGGCCGCAGAGGACCCCCAGGCGCTGCGCATAGCGGCAGAAGAGGATATCCACTCTTGGGTCGAAGCCCGACTGATCGAGCGCACCGGTGATACCGGAAAGAAGCTCCATACCGGCAGGAGTCGCAACGATCAGGTCGCAACCGATCTACGCCTATGGGCCATGAGCGCGATCCAGCGTCGCCGACGGGAACTTCGGAAGGTCATGTGCGCCCTCGTCGAGTTGGCGCAGCGCGAGTCGGACACGCCGTTCCCTGGTTATACCCACCTCCAGCGCGCGCAACCCATCCTATTTTCGCACTGGTGCCTCGCTTACTACGAAATGTTCAAGCGAGACGACAGCCGCCTGGCCGACGCCGCCAAGCGGACGAACGAGTGTCCCCTAGGATCTGCCGCGCTCGCCGGTACGCCCTACCCCATCGACCGACACACGCTGGCGAAGGATCTGGGCTTTAGCCGACCTACGGCCAATAGCCTCGATGCCGTCTCGGCGCGCGACTTCGTGATCGAGATCCTCGCGGCGACCACCGCCTTGGCACTTCACCTCAGCCGCATGGCCGAGGACCTTCTTTTTTACTGCTCCGCCGAAGCGGGCCTCGTGCAACTGTCCGAGTCGATGACGAGCGGGTCGTCGTTGATGCCGCAGAAACAAAATCCCGACGCCCTTGAACTCCTTCGAGGCAAGTCGGGCCGTATCCTCGGTGCCCTGGTCTCCATGGCCACCACGGTCAAGGGGCTTCCGCTCTCCTACAACAAGGATCTCCAGGAAGACAAGGCGGCGTTGTTTGACGCACAGGACAACATCGCACTGTGCTTACGTGTACTGCCTCCTCTCCTCCAAGGCGTCCGCGTGCACCGCGACGCAGCCGCCACCGCGGCCCTCGCCGGCTACTCCAACGCGACCGAGTTGGCGGACCATCTCGTGCAACGCGGCGTGCCCTTCCGCGAGGCCCACTACCAAGTGGGCGAACTCGTACGCTACGCGGTGCAAGTCGGCAAGCCCCTTGAGGACTTGACGCTCGCTGAACTGCGCCGGCATGTGCCTCAAGCTGAGGACAACGTGGCCGACCATCTGACGCTCGAGGCCATGTACGCCAGGCGAAACGTGACCGGAGCGACCGGCATCGCGCAGGTGGGAGCCGCGATCGAAGCTGCCGCGTCCGAGCTCTCCAGCCAACGCGAACGCTCCCACCTGCCTCAGCTTTCGCAGCTATCCTGGTTTTCTCCACCTTCTCCACCTTCTCCACCTTCGCATCTACGGACCGGGCGGCCCTCCAACACGAGCGCCGTAGCGGACCACAGCACGCCTCAAGTGCGCCCGGCGAAAGTCGCAGATGTCGACGACCTCTGCCGAATCGTTGACCACTGGGCACGAGAGGGCGCCAATCTCCCACGGACCCGGGACGAAATCATCGCCCATCTCCCCTGTTTCTTTGTGATCATCGTGGGAGATAAGGTCCTCGGATGTGGATCGCTCTCCTTGTACAGCACGGTGCTGGCCGAGATCCGCTCGTTGGGACTCGACCCCAGCTGTGAACGGCGGGGGCTCGGCCGCGTGCTCGTCCAAGACATGATCCGTCACGCGCGCGCACTCGGTGTCGCCGAGGTATTTGTGCTCACTCGAGTCCCAATTTTCTTCGCCAAACTGGGCTTCGAGCCCGTCGCCATGGAGGCCTTGCCGGGCAAGGTCTGGCGCGACTGCCTGTCGTGTCCACGCCGGGACGCCTGCGACGAAAGCCCCATGCGCCGCAGCACATAGGCACACGCGGCATCGCGCGGAGTTTCCGCCACAGCGCACCTTCCCCTCCCTCACTCGGACCCCCGTGTCAACGAGGTACCAACTCCACACCACCTGGGCTAGCTTGGAGCGCATGGCCACGCGCTCCAAGCCGTACAACTTCTCCGCCGGACCCGCCATCCTCCCGCCTGTGGTGTTCGAGCGCGCCGCAGACGCGATACGTGACCTGCGATCGCCTCCTCACCTACGCGACGCTCCCCGCACAGGTCTTTCGGTTCTCGAGATTTCCCATCGCAGCCCTTCGTTCGGCAGCATTGTGCATAGGGCCGAAACGCTGTGTCACACGGTGCTCGGCGTACCGACCACCCATCAGGTATTGTTCCTACAAGGTGGGGCCAGCTTGCAGTTTGCCATGGTACCCCTCAATCTCGGCCAGCCCGACCATGCCTCTTGCTATATCGACACTGGAATATGGTCGAAAAAGGCGATCGTCGAGGCGAAGCTTCAAGGCGAGGTCCACGTGGTGGCCACGTCAACGCCGAGCGGCTACGACCGAATCCCCCCCTTCCCGGCGGCCCGTACCTACGCGAATTCCAGCTATTTGCATCTCACCACCAACAACACCATCTATGGAACCGAGTACAGCGACATACCCACAGTCGACGGCGACGTACCCTTGGTGGTCGACTGTTCCAGTCATATCGGTAGTCGGCCCCTGAATCTCGACAACGTAGCGCTGGGCTACGCAGGGGCGCAGAAGAATCTTGGTCCCTCGGGGGTGACATTGGTCTTCGTGCGCAAAGATCTCATCGATCGCTGCGCCCACGATAGGGTGCCTCATATCCTGCGCTACGCCACGCATGCCAAACAACCGAGCCTCTACAACACACCCAATACTTTCGGCATCATGGTCCTCATGTTCGTCCTCGAGTGGATCGAACAACAGGGAGGACTCACGGGCATGGCCGCGTCCAATGGCGCCAAAGCGACCCGACTCTACGAGTATCTCGACAGCAGTCAGTTGTTCAGCGCGTACGCCCAGCCCGAAAGCCGCTCGCAAATGAATGTCGTATGGAATCTCGACGGTATGGCGAGCCAAGAACGAACCACAGCCACAGCTCGCTTCATCCAAGCCGCCGAGAACGAGGGTTTTGTTGGCCTAAAAGGCCATCGCTCGCTTGGGGGATGCCGAGCCTCGATGTATAACGCCTTTCCCGCGGAAGGTGTGGACGCACTCGTGGCATTCATGGCCGAGTACGAACGTACCGCCTAACCTTGTCCGGATCCTCTCACGCAATTCGCTCACCGGATCATGTCCAACGACGTCACTGCCCCCGGCTGGGAGGCGATCGACCGTGTAGTTTCTTCCCACTACCTGGGACAAACGCCCCACCAGTACGCAAGCAAAGCGCCCTACGAGCAGAGCAGCGCCAGTCCCCTGCCGGCAATCACAGCCTGGCAAGGCCACGCAGACACCTGGCACCTGGTCACCTACGGACTCAGTGAGCTGTTCGACAAGACCTCCGAGGACCCAGAGGTCAGCGGATTCGGCTTCGAGTTGACCCTCAGTATCGTCCGGCGAAGCAGCGATGAACAGCCCCCGCCATGGGCGGTACGCTTTCTCCAAGCCCTCGGCAAGCTAGTCTTCGAAGCACGTGGTGGGTTGGATACGGGGCACTGCATCGACCTCGGCGCCCCCCTCGATGCGAACAAGACTTCATCACTGGTCGGCGTCGTCTGTGTCCCCGATCCCGTGCTGGGCAAAATCACAACCCCGAACGGCTCGGTTCTATTTCTGCGCTTGATCGGCCTGACCCGCGCCGAGCTCGAGATTTTTGAGGCCTTGGGTCGGGAAGCGAGCGTGCTGGCCCTCGCTTCCATCGACCCACGCGGCATCACCGACCTCCACCGCAAAGCGTGGCTCCAAGACGAGCAGAAGCTGAAGATCATTCGCCGAGTCCAGGCCGGACTCATGCTCTGACAGCGCCCCCATCCACGCTGCCGCCATGCGAACTCAGCTCAAGACCCTCCACCTACAGTGGTCGAAGTTCGCCGAGTCACGCGCGGGGGCGGGGCTACTGAAGTTCAGCAGCTGGGGATTTTCTCTATCTGTCCTTGCGCTACTTCTCTACCAACTCAATGCCGTGGGATGGTCGCAGCTATGGAACGCCCTGCCGGCGAAATTCGCCCCCTACTTCCTATTTGCGTTTCTATACACCCAACTCACTATCGCGGAGGTGCTCGCCTATCGCGCATGCTGGCAGTTCGACGTGCGTCAGGCCCTTCCGGCCTTCCTCAAGAAGCGTATCTACAACCGGGACGTCTTGGGGTACTCGGGCGAGATCTTCTTCTTCTCGTGGGCACGCAGGCACGTCCATGGGAAGACCTCGCTCCAGATTGCGGGGACCATTCGTGATCAAAACATCATCTCCTCGGCCGCCTCCACCACCGTTGCCCTCGCCCTGCTCGGCCTGTACCTGAGCTTCGGAAGCGTAGAGGTGCTCGATCAGCTGCAGTTGTGGCTGTCGCCCCATGCTGCCGCATTGGAGCTCATATGGGCGGTCCCCATCTTCATGGGTAGCACGGTGATCATCACATTGATAATACGATTTCGCCGCTACCTGTTCGACATGTCGTCCCGGCTGGCTGCCGGGCTATTTGCGCTACACATCGTCCGCCTCATCGTCGGACAGGCCACTCAGGTTGGGTTTTGGGCAGTTTGCGCGCCCGAAGTCCCGCTCCAGGTTTGGTTCACGTTGGCTGCGGGCAGCATCATCTCGAGTCGCATCCCCTTGTTGCCGAACCGCGATCTCCTATTTGTCAGCGCCGGCCTCGCGCTATCCGATGTTCTGGAGGTCGGAGCTGCGAGCATCGGCAGCACGTTGGTGCTCCAAAGCATACTGACCAAGGCCGTGAACACGACGCTCTTCACGACCATCTCGTTCGCCGAGCGCAGACGCCCGCGAGAAGGAAACAATCTCGCTCAGGCCCAGTCCGCCCACGAAGCGACCTTCGCTGAGCGCAACTCCGAAACAAGTCGCGCTGAACGCAACAACTCCGAGACACACATTGCCGACCGCAACTCCGACCGGCCGTGAGACCGCCCCCCGCCGGTAGCGAGAGCGCAGCGCACGGACCTCAGTGGCTGCCGCCTCCAGTAGTCAGCGACGCGGTGAACGAGATGCGCGGAACTCCCCTAGCAGCGGATGTCCAAAGCAAACACGGAGCTTTCTATGACCTATCCGATGCCGAGCAGATGGCATTTTCGTCGCCCTCTGTTCAACACCATACTGGGCGCGGATGTGTCGACTTTTTGTCTCACGCTCGCTGTCGCGTCCTGCACCCCAAAAGGGGATCGATACGAGAACATGCCAGCCAACGACGACGGGGTTGCGGCGGGTGGGAGCGATGAAGCCACCGAGGAGGACGGCAGTGTGGAGCCATCAGTTACCGAGAAATACGATATCGGTGAGGAGGCGGGCGAAAACGACACCGAGAACGGTAGCGACATCGACGTGCCATCCAAGAAAATCGATTTGCTCTTCGTGATCGACAACTCCGGGTCGATGGGCGAAGAGCAGGCCAATCTTGCGCGAAATTTTCCCAATTTTGATTCAGCAACTCCAAGGCCTTGAGGAAGGCGGAAAAAACGCCAACGTCAACGTCAATATTCTCGTCACCACCACCGACATGGGACACTCCGCATGCTCGGGCACGACACCTGAAACGGGCGACCCCGTGACGACCGGCTGCAACGAACGCATCGAGTCGTTCGACGCATGGGGGAATATCCCCGGCGCGCATGCGGCTTGTACCGACGTATGCGAACAAGATGTAAACATCACGGGCACTCGTCCGTTCATTCACTTTCGGGGAAGCTCCAACAATGTCGAGGACGTGGACCCTAAAGACGTCAACAACGACGGTATCGAGGATGACGCCGTCGCACAAGCCCTCGCATGCTTGGGACCCCAGGGGATCGACGGCTGCGGATTCGAGGGCCATCTCGAAGCAATGATGCAGGCCATCGATCCGAACGCGCCACACAATACGGCCGACAAGTCCTTCCTTCGCTCCGACGCGATGCTCGCAATCGTCTTTCTCTCCGATGAGCCCGATTGCTCCGTCGATGAGGGGGCGAACTCCGGCCTTTTCGACCGTGACGGCGACAAGGAGTTTTGGGAGACAAACCCCGAAAACGGCGCGCCCGGCATGACCAGCGCGATTTGTTGGAACGCAGGCACCGAATGCGACGACAACGGCGACGGTACCTACGACTGCAGTTCCCGGAACGATGAATTGCGTCCACTGGACCGTTACAAGGACTATCTGAACTACCTGATCGACCACGAGAACAAGGCCGTGGTGATGCTCGGTATCGTCGGCATTCCTCTCGTAACAGCCCATGCTGACACGGCCCCTTTCCAACCCACCGAGGGTGGAATCTTTGCTCTCGACTACCGCGACTGGGTGAACGAAGAGTACCCCGACGGCGACATCTTGCCGGATGATTGGGCCGCCGACCCCCGCCGCGACGCCGCGCACCAAGCATACAGTTTCGGGATCGGGCCAGGCTGCACTGGAAAGAATCAGGACGGTGAGTTCACCGGGCAGGCGATCCCTCCGCGTCGTATCCGCGACGTGTGCGAGTCGCTCAACCGAGACGCCGACGGTGACGACCCCGCGCAGATCAACTGCTGCATGGAGTCGATCTGCGACGACGACTTCAGCGCCGCGATCAACTGTCTCACGGGCCTGATTATCGCCGTGCCTCCCGTCGGGTAAATCTCATAGAGATGCTGCCCCGCCAGTTCTCCCGAGCTGGAACCGGTCCGGACGCCGACGATCGCACTTGCGCGGCGATGTGGAGTTGCCGGCGACCGATAGCGACATTGCGTAAAGCGGGGAGCCAATGTGCCCGCGCCCACACCCGCGCCTGCGCACATTGGCACGGCTACGCTGAGCACCGAAACGTGCCGGTCCCCCGTGGCCGCTATGCCCTTGTGTTAACGGTCATCAGACCGCCCGTGAGCGTGTCCTTGGCGTCGTCGGCCTCGTCCTCGCAAACTTCCGAGGAGGCTCCGGGGCCCACGGCGAACAAAGAGCGCCAACCCGAGCAGCGTGAGCCCGCCGGCCACCACCCGGCCGACGTCACCCAAAGACGACAACGCTCCAGCCAGCACCTCGCCAGGCGCTCCCCACACTCCGTCTCGATCTCCGACGTGCTCTCCCAAGATAGCAATCAACAAGACAAGCGCCACGAGCCCGCCCAGCCCCGACCACACGCTCTTGTCCTCGGCGTGTTCGCCCGTATGGTGCACCACGTGGAGCAAGAGCCCACCCACGAAGGCCTGCACGCCGCCGATCCAAGAACTGTGCACCCACTCAGCGCTCGCCTCACCGGACCAAAAGCCGATCGACGTCGCCACAGCGATCACCACCAATGCCACCGCGGCGGAGGCCCGACGCTCGGCGCCCCACACCCACCACACGCCGATGCCCACCGGAATCCGGTGGAGTACAATCGCCATCTCCAGGCTGTGGGCGTGACCGGGACCGGGACCCGCCGTGCGTGCGAGCGCCATGCCTAGGCCGTCAGCGGCTGCATGAATCGCCAAGCCGCCCAGCGCGATCCAAAGCGCCGCGCGGTGGGAGCGACTCGAGCCGATGCGACCGTCCGCCACGGTCGGCAGCACGAACCCCGCGACGGCGAGCACCACCGCCCCCCACCCCAGCCACAGGTACGCCGCGGGAACGATGTCGAGCAAGACAAGCCCACCCACGGAGACCAAAACAAAACCATCCAACGCCCGCAGAGACGCTGGAGCACGCCGGGCAACAGCGTGCAGCAGCGGTCCCAACACGAGGACCACACAGCTAAGAGCGAGCACATGCTCCGCTTCGAGCGACATTCGGCGCGGCCGAGCAGCGCTCGGCCCTCCTCCGTGGCCGGAGCTACACCTTTTCGCCGCGCGCGCGCAGGTCGACCAACACTGCTTCGATGCCACGCTTGTCGATCACACGCATGCCGTTGCAGCTGACGCGCAACCGAACCCACCGATTTTCGACCGGCACCCAGTAGCGTTTGTAGTGCAGGTTCGGCAAACTCCGACGTTTGGTCCGAATGTGCGAGTGAGACACGTTCATCCCCGTCAGGGGGCGCTTTCCAGTTACTTGGCAAACCTGGGACATGGGCTGGCTCCTCTCAGGGGCCGGAAACATGGACGTTTGTGCGACGGGAGTCAAGGGCGGGAACCGACGATGCACCACAATGCCGCAACCTCCGAGCCACCGTCGCCGCCATCCTCGCCATCGCTACGATCGTCACTATCGCATTCGCGCTCATCGTCGATCCTCGGTGTAGCGTACGGACGACCGTTCGCTCTCGGAGAGCGTCACAGCTGCAACGCGCACGCGATCGCTATTCAAGGTCGCGGCCAACCGGCGAAACAGCACCGCTGCCACATTCTCCGCAGTTGGATTGAGCTGATCGAAAGGTGGGATCTCGTTCAGGTGCCGGTGATCGAAATCCGCGATGTGCGCCCGGGCGGCGCTGCGGATCTCGCTAAAATCCACCGCGAGACCAATCTCGTCGAGCCGGGTTGCCTCAACCTCCACCTCCAGGCGGTAGTTGTGGCCGTGGAGCCGCGCGCATGGTCCGTCGTACCCCCGTAACAAGTGGGCCGCGGAAAAATCGACGTGCGTCTTGAGTTGATAGCGACCGACCACGAGGCCGCGCACTTTAGGCGTGGCGCGCTGCGGTGTAAACAGGCGCCTCAGCAGTGCCGGAGCGCCACGCACGCACGCACACACACAGGCTCCCACGCACACACGCACACACGCACACACGCACGCACGCCGATCGACACGAAACCGACGACGGTCCCGGCCGCCGTCACCGCCGCTCGTGACCGCCATCGCGCGAACGATGGAGGGCGTATACCCGGCGAAGCGTCACTCCCCCAATTTACGCCGCAAGCGTGCCAACCGTCGCTTCGCGCGCCGGTTTCCCTTACGAGCGGCGATTTCGTACTGCTCCTGCGCTTCGGCGAGCCGCAACGTCTTTTGGTAGGCATCCCCGAGGACGACCCGATAGTGCGACGTCCTGGGGCTCGCTGCGACCCCGCGCTCACCGTACTCCACGGCGCTTTGGTATTGCCCCTGTTCGAAGGCGATGTCACTAAGTCCAATCAACGCAGCCGCGTTTCTTCGGTCCTCACGCAACGCCCGGAAGAAGAGCTGCGACGCTTCGTCGAAGCGACCGCGACGCAGGTATTTCTTGCCATCGCCGACCAACTTCGTGGCCGCGCGCACGGATCCGCTCTTCCGCTTCGTCACCACGCGGGCGGGAAACTCCGCGGGTTGCTTCTCGTCCTCTCTAGCCAGCTCGCCAATTTTCACTGCCGCCACCGCTTTCTCCTTGTCCAGCGATACGACGTGAGCCACCCCGGCCTGCGACGCCTGCTGCCCGACGTGTCGAATTTTTTCGTACATGCCTTGCACCATGGCATCGGTCATCCTCGGCAGCGGCTGAGAAAACCCCGCCTCCGGCGGAGCGGACACGACCCCACCCGCCATCGCCTCGGTGATATCAGCCACAAGCGCGAGCCCCTCTCGTGAGATCGTCGAGCGGTGCCGAACCGGGTTCGCCACCAGTTCCCGGAGCCGCTTCGACCGTTGTTCGATCTCCTCGGTCGCCAACACGGCCAATGGCTCGGCTGCAACCAACTCCCCGTGACTGAACTCGCCTGCTTCAGCTTTCCGCCGCAGGTCTTCCAGCTGCCCCAATGTCAACGCTCCACGCCCGCTTGCGCGCGCATGATCGGGGTCAAAGACGAGAACTTGCGAATAATAGTCGATGGCGAACGATTTTCCGTAATCCGCGTCCCAGTAGTAGTCACCCAGTCGGGCCAAGGTACCCGCGAACTCTCGGCGCAACTCCACGGCTCGATCATCCGCGTCCGGGTCGTAGCCGCCGTCGAGCTCTTCAAGCTCTTTCACCTTGAGGTAAGCCGTCGCATATGTCGGGTTTTCCACGGGTGGGTGCACAAAATAGTTTTCTGCAGCTGCTGCTTTCGCTTCGACCTCAAGCGCATCGATCACGTTGAGCTCATCGACGGTTGCCCCCGATCGCAACACCGTCGTCAGTGCCCCGGTCAACAGCACCGCAACACAAGCTGAGACCAGGGCGGTCACGGTCAGGGCACGATGGTCGGTCCTTTTGGCCCCCGGTTCGGCCGCGAGGGCGCCCAAAAGCTCATCCATTGAGGTAAAACGGTCGTGCGGCTCCGTGCTCAGTCCCCGCCTCACAACCTCGGATACCCACGACGGCACTCCGCTCGCGCTGTCGGGGAACCGTACCTTGCCCGACCTAACGGCGTCGCTCAACTCTTTGAACGTATCCCCGGCGAAGGGTCTCCGACCATAGAGCCCTTCAAACAGCGCAACGCAGAAACTGAATTGGTCCGACCGTTCATCCACCACCGCTAGCGCAAATTTCTCGGGCGCCATATAGGCTGGGCTCCCGACCACTCGACCTCGGTCCGTGGGGCCGAGGTCCGAGTTTCGGCCCGGATTCCCACGAATCGGACTCTCGGCAGAAGCTCGCTTGGCGAGCGGCCGCATCTGTTTGGTATCTGATTCCCGGATCGGGCTCAGCTCCTCAAGGGCCCCGGCGAGGCCAAAGTCGGCCACGGTCGCGCGCCCACGATCGTCGATCAGCACATTGTGGGGCTTGAAGTCGCCGTGCATGATCCCAGCGGCATGCGCGGCCGCCAGGCCCCGTCCCGCCGCCAACATCACGTCTCGAACCTCTTGCCATCCTCGTGGCGCTTGGGCGAACCACTGCTTCAGATTGGGCCCGTGCACATACTCCATCGAAATGTAAACATCGCCCTCGAATTCGCCAAACCCGAAGACCGTGACCACATTCTCGTGGGATAACTTTGCCATCGCCTGCGCCTCACGAAGGAGCTGCGACTTCGCTGAACCAAGCTCGTTGATACGCGACTTCATCAACTTGAGCGCGACCTTGCGATCGAGATCCGGGTCGTAGGCCGCATACACCTTCCCGAACGCACCCACCCCCACCTGTTGCAAGATAACGTAGCGGCCGACCAACGAGCCCCGATCGAGCCCCGATCGGGGAGGCGCGGCAGGCTCGGACAGCGTGACTGCCATATCTGGTGGGCCGCCCGCCACCGGCTTGGCAACCACCTCATCGTGGAACTCGACCCTGTGTGGACCTGGCTCCACGACGGTCCGCTCCGTCTCCACTGCTCCGGTTCGAAGGGGAACCGGTCCGGATTTGGAACACCGTCTCGGCACGCTCTCAATCACCGCGGATTCAGTCTACATGGGTGGTGCAACCCTGCACGTGCGGACAGGGATCCGGCCCGCACACCCACACCGTGCGCGTTTCGCACCGCGACGCGCCACCCGAATATCCGCGTGAGAGAACGTTCTCGGCCAACCCGATGTGTTGGTTGTCCGCACATTCTCCGCCTGCGATTTGACCGCGGCTCCGGGCCCATTCGAACGAACACCGCTCACACGCGGTGGCCATCTACCCCACACCAGCGACCCTCTATCATCCCACCTGCCCCCACAGCACTCCACACTACGCCACACCACTTCGATGCTCCCCCGATCGCGTCTCCGCTGGGACTTCGCCTGGAATCGGTGGCGACCTTGGTCCAGCGCCGGTCCAATCGACCCTTGCATCCGCCGGGTTTGCGCCGCACCCACATTGAGGTGAGCGCCGCCGCCGACTCGTCACCGCCCGAGGGGTTCCAACTCCCAAACTGGACGACGCCACTCGATACGTGGGGATGTATAGAAGCTGTCCCCAGTCACGTGAAAGTGAAGGGTATGTATCTCGACGGGCTGGTACGCCAGGTAGAGGCCGCAAAAGGAACACTTTCTAGTTCCGGCCCTTACCGGGCGTTCGCGACTACCACGTTGGGGAATTGATGCGGCTTCAAGTGGAAGCCGCCCCAATCCTGTTCCCCGACTGTAGTATCCGCGAAGGACTACGCCGGATCGGCTGGAGTGCTTATTCGATCTTACTCGACTCTCACATCGGGAGAGTGATCTTTGGTGTACTCGGCGGCAACCTACGCCGGATCTTCGCGCTCACAAGCCGAGGCTACGGTGTCTCACTCACTCGGGGAAAGGCCGAAGTGTTGCGGTCTGGTGCGAACTTCGTCTCCCTGCGGCTGACCCAAATCCATAACTTCGTCGATAGCTATCAGGTCGACGTGATGGAGGGTGTCTTGCGGCACAACCAGCGTTCGGGACAGGTATTCGTGCGCCGCCACGCGCCGCTGGATGTCGAACTATTCGTACACTGGGACAGTGTACTGCGCGAGGCATCATAACCGCCGCAGCCACAGCGTTAGAGACCCCACGACACGTACTTGGTCTCAAGGTACTCATCAAATGCGTACCGTCCCCCCTCGCGACCCAAGCCCGACTGCTTGTACCCACCAAAGGGTGCCTGTGCAGCGGATGGCGCACCATCGTTGACGCCAATGATGCCGTATTCCAACGCTTCGGCCACCCGCCAAATCCGTGACGCGTCTCGAGTAAAGAAATACGCAGCGAGGCCGTAGGGCGTGTCGTTGGCTCGTTTGATGGCGTCGACCTCGTCACGAAAAGCGAGCACGGGAAGCACGGGGCCGAAGGTCTCCTCTTGCATCACCAACATTTCCGGTTGCAGGTCCTCAAGCAGCGTCGGCGCATAGAGCCGGAGGCACGTGCCGGGAGCCGTCGCAACATCCCCGCACGCTCGCACACGCGCGCCGCGGGCCCGTGCATCCGCGACATGGGCCTCCACCCGCCCTACCGCAGCATCATCAATGAGCGGACCCATGTGCACACCCTCGTCCGCTCCGTTCCCCAGGCGCAGCGCACCCATCTGCTCCACGAGGGACGAAACAAAGGCGTCGTAGATACCGGCTTGGCAATACACACGATTGGCGCTGATGCAGGTCTGCCCGGCGTTGCGGAATTTCGACGCGATCACGCCGCGCGCCGCAATCTCTAAGTCCGCGTCGTCAAACACCAGCACCGGCGCGTGGCCGCCCAACTCAAGGGAGATCCGCATGATGTTGCCCGCGGCGAGATGCATCAGGTGACGCCCTACCTCCGTGGAGCCGGTAAACGACAGCTTACGCACCCGCACATCTCGAGTCAGCGCCTCCCCGATCGGCACGGGATCACGGGCGGTGATCACCGAGAACACACCCGCAGGCAGGCCCACCTCCTCCGCGAGTTCGGCCAAGGCAAGGGCACACAGAGGTGTCTGCTCGGCGGGCTTGACCACCTGCACACAACCCGAGGAGAGGGCAGGGCCCAGTTTCCGGGCGATCATAGCGAGGGGAAAGTTCCATGGGGTGATCGCCGCTGTCACCCCCACCGGCTGCCGCAGCACCAACATGCGTTTGCTGTTCGTGCTGGCAGCGAGCAGTTCGCCGTTGATCCTCTGCCCCTCAACAGCGGACCACTCAAAGAAATCAGCCGCGTAGCGCACTTCGTCGCGTGCCTCGGATAGGGGCTTGCCCTGCTCAAGCGTCATCAAGCGAGCGAGTCGCTCTTGTTCGGCTCGCATGCGTTCCCCGAGCGCTCGCACGAAGTGCGCGCGCTCTCGGCCCGTGAGCGCGCGCCACTCCGGCAGCGCCGCGGCAGCAACGTCCACCGCCGCCGTCGTCTCTTCCGCCCCACAATCTGCGACCAGCGCCACCAGCTCGTCCGTGGCCGGGTCATACACCGGAAAGCGGGCATCCCCTCGCGCCGCCGTCCATCGACCTCCGATAAACGCCTCGGTCCGGGGTCTACTCAACATGCGAGGTCACGCGCACTGCGACAGTCACGATCCGCTCCGAATGATCTCGTCGCCCAAACGACGGGAGAGCTCGCTCAAGTCGGCATTTGTGGCTGCTTGCACGATGCCGTGCACGCTGCTCCCCTGGTCATCGCATCGCCGCGGCACCACGTGCACATGCACGTGGGCGACCAATTGCCCGGCGTCACGTCCATTGTTGATCCCAACTGTGGTCGCGGTGACGGGATCAAACGTACGCATCTGTGCCCGACTGACTTCTCGCGCGAGTGCAAAGACCTGCGCGACTTCGCCATCGCGCAGGTCCTCGAACCCGCAGCGATGTTGTTTGGGGATGACAAGTGTGTGACCATCCGCCAACGGTTCGATGTCCAGAAACGCCAGGGCGCCGTCGTTCTCGCCGACACGATGGCTGGGAATCAGGCCCGAAACGATCTTGCAAAACACACAGTTCGAATCCATACACGTCCTCTCTTCGATGCGTACCCGCGCCCTATAACCGCAACACCGCCCCCGCCCAGGTCAGACCGGTCCCGAACGCAGCTAACACGACAACGCTACCTTGCTGCAGCCGCCCCTCTTCAAGCGCGTGGTGAAGCGCGATGGGAATCGACGCGGCGGAGACATTTCCGTAGCGATGAACGATGCTATAAAGCTTCTCGCGCGGGATCTCACACCGCTGACGGGTAGCCTCCATAATACGGATATTCGCCTGGTGAGGGATGAGCAGGTCGACCTGGTTCGTATCCAACTCGGCGTCACCTAGCGCCTTGAGGGCAGCATGACTCATGGCACGCACCGCGTGACGGAAGACGGCGCCGCCGTCCATGTGCACGGCATGCTCCCGAGCCGCCACCGTCGCCGCGGTCGCCGGTTTTTGAGTTCCCCCCGCCGGCTGATACAAAATCGGAGCAAGATTGCCATCAGCGCCCCAGTTCGAAGCCAATATACCCGACGCTCCATCACTTTCACCTATCACCACGGCGCCCGCTCCGTCGCCAAAAAGCACACACGTGCCACGATCAGTCCAGTCGATGATCTTGCTCATCACCTCCGCGCCACACACCCCGACACGCCGTGCGACTCCCGAGTTCACCAAACTCGCGCCGAGCTCGAGTGCGTACATCCACCCCGTACATCCAGCGCTAATATCGAACGCGGCCGGACCCCGGATACCGAGCTTACGCTGCACCCAACACGCAGTCGACGGGAACACCGTATCGGGTGTGGAGGTGGCAACGATGATCGCATCTAGATCGGACACCGCCACCGCGGCCTTCTCACACGCTTCGCGCAGCGCCTCTGCGCACAGATCCGAAGTGGATACGTCGGGGGCAACAATACGTCGCTCGCGGATGCCTGTCCGTCCGACGATCCATTCGTCGGACGTGCTCACCATCTTTTCGAGTTCGTGATTGGTCAGCACGCGCTCGGGTAGCGATACCCCGCAACCAAGTATTTTGAACGGTTTCCGAACGCTCTCTGTCACGCTTGCTCGTCTTCCGATAATCCGATGCCATCCGTGCTTCGTTCGTCGGCGCGAAGTTGGGCTTGGACCACCGTCATGGCCGTCATTTGGACAATATTGTCCACAGAACAATCCCGCTCCAACACGGTAGTCGGCTTGTCCATACCCAGGAGTACCGGACCCACCGCGGGGACTTCTCCCAGTTCCCGCATTAACTTGTAGGCTGCGTTTCCTGCCTCAAGGTTGGGGAAGATCAGCACATTGGCGGGCCCCCGCAACCGAGTGAAAGGAAAATTCCGCTTTTGCAGCGCGTAGTCGACGGCCACGTTGGCCTGGAGCTCGCCTTCTACCTCCAAGTCGGGCCGCCGGCGCTGTAGCTGCTCCACTGCCCGCTGAACGGTGTCGGATGTGCGCGTACGCGCCGATCCGAAGTTGCTGTAGCCGAGGAAGGCCACCCTCGGATGTACCTCGAAGGTGGTCGAGACCACGTCGGCTACCATCTCCCCCAGATCCGCGAGCACCTCGCTGTTGGTCTCCACGTTCACGGTCGTGTCGGCGAAAAATAACATGCCCGAACGATGCAGCATCAAATACATGCCTGCGGTGCGGTGTACGCCTGGTGCAAGCCCGATAATGGTCAGCGCGGGCCGGATCGACTCGGGGTACGAGTGGTCGATACCCGTCACAATTCCATCGGCGAGTCCGCGGGCCACCATCATCATCCCGAAGGTGGTGCGACGACGCATCATCTTGACTGCCGATGCGTAATTAACACCCTTCCGCTCGCGCGCACGTTGATAGTGCTGGACGAAGTCATCGAAACAAGGGTGCGACACCGGATCCGCGATGAAGAAGCGACCGGGATCGAGATCGATCTCGTGCTCCTTAATGGAGGCGGCGATACGCTCCGCAGATCCGAGTAGGATGGGCTCCGCAATGCCTTCGTCGCAAAGGATAGAGCAAGCCTTGAGGATGCGCGGGTCATGGGACTCGGGGAAGACGATACGTCTTGGCGCTTTTTGCGCACGGCTCACAAACTTACGCATGATGGCCGTTGATCCGCCGATCAGCCCTCGTAATGTCTCCCGGTACTGCGCCATATTGAGCTTGAGGCGCGCCACCCCCGAGGCGACCGCGGCCTCAGCCACCGCCGGCGCCACCCACTGCACGACCCGCGGATCGAAGGGCTTGGGGATGATGTAGTCCGGCCCAAAACTAAAGTCCGCGCCATACGCCTTGCTCACCACCTGTGGTACGTCCTTGCGCGCAAGATCGGCCAGCGCATGCGCAGCCGCGATCTTCATCTCCTCGGTGACATCGGTGGCGCGTACGTCCAACGCACCCCTAAAGATACCGGGGAAGCCCAGCACGTTGTTCACCTGGTTGGGGAAGTCGCTGCGCCCTGTGGCCACCACCGCTGTGGGGCAAGCCCTCTTCGCCTCCTCGTAGCCGATCTCCGGATCGGGATTCGCAAGCGCAAAAATGATGGGCTTCGATCCCATCTTCTTGACCATATCTGCATTCACCAGACCGCCGCGCGACAGACCCAAGAACAAGTCGGCGCCGACCAACGCATCCGCCAACGTTCGCGCATCGGTCCGTCGAGCAAACTGCTGTTTTTGCTCGTTCAAGTCCGTCCGCCCCTCGTGCAGCACGCCTTTGGAGTCGCACATGAGAACGTTTTCGACGTTCACGCCCAGTCGGCAATAGAAACGCGTACAAGCCACCGCCGACGCTCCCGCGCCGCTGACGACCATCTTGAGCTGAGGTAGGGACTTGCCCTGGAGCTCGATCGCATTGAGCAGTGCAGCGCCGCTGATGATGGCTGTGCCGTGCTGGTCGTCATGAAAAACTGGAATATCGAGTCGTCGCCGCAGCTCGGACTCGATATAGAAACACTCGGGTGCCTTCACGTCCTCGAGATTGATCGCCCCAAAAGTCGGCTCAAGCGCCACCACGCATGCCACAAACTGATCGGGGTCGCTGGCATTGAGCTCAAGATCGAACACATCAATGTCGGCGAACTTCTTGAACAACACGGCCTTTCCCTCCATCACGGGTTTGCTCGCCAACGGACCAATATCACCCAATCCGAGCACCGCGGTACCGTTGGTGATCACCGCCACCAGGTTGCCACGGGCCGTATACGCATAGGCCTCATCGGGATCTCTGTGGATCTCCATACACGGGTCAGCCACCCCCGGGCTGTAGGCCAGGGAAAGGTCCCGCTGACTGGTCAGAGCTTTGGTCGGAACGACTTGGATTTTCCCAGGCCTTCCGGCTCGATGGTATGCGAGAGCATCTCGCCGACGGACAGTTGCCATGCGCGAAGCAGCATACTAGAGGCCCCCGCGAAAGTCGCTCACCATCGAGAGACCTACCTCCACGCCGAGCGCGTGCGACCTCTCGCTGCGCGTTCCCCCAGTTGGCGCAACAAGCCCGCGCCGAGGGTCGACGCGACGCGGCACAGCAAGAGCCCCCCCCGACCCTCGACCCGTGCCCGCTGTCGCCGCGGCGATGCGGCGCACGACGGTGGGACCCCCTCGCGCGGCGACATCATCCGAGAAGCCGACATCATCCGAGAAGCCGACGCAGGTTCGTACGTTCCCACAACACCGCGTCAGCGTATCGATCGAAGCTCTGCTCCGCGCGCCGAAACTGCCTCGTATGATACACGCGGCGCCCGTCGACAATGGGCATCTCGTGAACCTGATGCAACATCTCGTGGAAGACGATCCACGCGACAAAGTAGCGCGGCACATCTTCCGCGTCGAGCACCGGATGAAGCCGGATCAGACGTTCTTCCACAGTATAACTCCCGAGCTTGATCGACGCGCGGGGCCTCGCACGTTTCCGCCGCGCCCCCCATGTCACACGCGCGTCCACCTTTCCCCCGAAATAGCGGAGGTTCAACTCGTCATAGATCTCCTGCAAGTTGTGGTGCAAACCGGCCGTGCTCAGTTTGATCTTGCCGGCGGAGCTACGTTCTCGGATCCGATGTTCCTGCTGTTCGACGTACCTGTAGAGAAGCTCCGACGCGTCGCGGTCGTGGGACTCCGCATAGGTTGCCATCGCCCGCACGACCCAAGCGGGGGCGTCGACGAAGAGGTGATGGAGGCGGAAGATCACCTCGTCGCCCGCGCACTTGACGGACAACATGGTACGCACATTATCGGTAAAACGTACGTTGGAGCGGTGCCGTCGGAGATACACATCGATACGATGCTCGAGCTCAGCGCGCGCACGATCTTGATCGCCTGGATCCAGGCGCAAGTATGGAGCCAATTGATCCGATATCCCGTCGCTAGAACCCATAAATGGCACAGGGGTCACGGACGGTTCATGGGAGGGGCCGCCGCCGAGGGAAGGATCACCTAGAGCAGGCGCGAGGGGGCTATCACTTGATGAAAACTGCATCGTTGTTATTCACAGGGCAACACGGCGTGGAAACTGAGGGTACATGCGAGCACCAAGCGAAGCGTTGCCGGGAACGCCCTACACACGCAGCATATGATCGATACGCCGCGTACCCAAAAAGGCGAGCGCCCCCCGGGCACACCGAGAGATCGATCCAAAAATTGCGTTGGTGCCTGCGATCTGACTACCCCCTGCCCAGCGACACCTCGCGCGACCCACAGCCCAGCGATCCACGGCAGCTATGGAGCCGGCCGCTCCCCCGGTGATATACACGGCCGCAGAAGGTCAACTGCCCGTGAACACATCGATACTCTTGTTCGCCGGGATCCGGCAGCGCGCCGGCCAAGCCCGACTCGAACTTTCGCTTCCCGCTGGCGCGACGGTCGGGGAGATGAGAAAGGTGATCTCCGGCGCGTACCCCGATCTCCAGACGCTATTGCAGATCTGTCGCGTCGCAGTGGACCAGACCTTCGTGGACGACACGAGCGTCATCCCTGAGAATGCGGAAATTGCGCTCATCCCACCCGTCAGCGGTGGACACGACGGGCCCCGCACGGGTCCCCACAGCCTGCTGACACCCGACACACTGGAACTCGCAGCCGTACTCGGTGCCGTGGAGCACGCCGGAGCAGGCGGCGTGACGAGCTTCATCGGCAACGTACGCCGGCACAGCCGCGGTAAGATGGTCCGCTTCCTCGAATATGAGGCGTACGGGCCGATGGCCGTTCGAGCGCTCGAACACATCGCATCGACCATCGAGACGCGCTATCCCGACGTTCGACTGTGCGTGCATCACCGCGTGGGTCACCTTGAGGTCGGTGAGGCGGCGGTGATCATCGCTGCCAGCGCCCCTCATCGTGCCGAAGCATTCGCCGCGTGCCGCGATTGCATCGAGTCGCTTAAGAAGGATGTTCCGATCTGGAAGCGTGAAGTCGACGAAATAGGCGACGAGTGGATCAGTCAAGGCCCCTGAGTGGACCTGCCTGCGCCAGCGCTTGCCGTCGCGCCCGGCGCGACCCTCCGGCGGCGACGCCTTTCAAGCGTCTCGTATCCCAACCAACACGCACCCGGCCACGCAACACCGCTGCGAACCGGTCGACATCCGCTGCATGCCCAGATATCAGGGTCCCAAGCCGTCCAGAAAACTGGATTTTCCTCACGCAGCGGATGCCGTAGGTCGCGTACCCAACGACACATCTGGGTATCACAGGCAGCGACTCCCACCCGCCCTGAGCCCCTCGCCGGCCTACGACGTGGCACTCTCAAGGATTCGCAAGTTCGCCCCTTTCCCCTACGCCGCAGTCGTTCTGGGTGAGACCGGAGTGGGAAAAGAGTTGGCTGCCGAGCAACTGCACGAACTGTCGCCGCGGCACGCGGGTCCGTTCGTGGCGGTAAACTGCGCCGCAGTCAGCGAGCAACTGGCGGAGAGCGAGTTTTTTGGGCACATTAAAGGCTCCTTCACTGGCGCCCACCGAGACCATCCTGGGGCCTTCGCGCGAGCCCGTGGCGGTACACTCTTCCTCGACGAAGTGGGCGAGCTCCCGTTGGCGTTGCAAGCCAAGCTGCTCCGGGTGCTCGAAACCCGTCGCTATTGTCCCGTAGGCGCGGAGCAGGAGCTCACAGCCGACGTACGCCTCGTTTCCGCGACCCATCGCAACCTGGACGAAATGGTGTCCCGTGGCCAGATGCGGGAAGACTTCCTGCACCGCATTCGTGTACTCGTCGTCGAGATTCCACCGCTGCGAGAACGCAAACCGGAGATCGGACCTTTGATGCAACTCTTCCTCGATTCGGTGCAGACCGAGACCGGAAAACGTATCGAGCTCAGCCCCGACGCGGTAGCGGCCGCCAAGCAACACCTTTGGCCCGGAAATATCCGCGAACTCAAGCATACGGTGCAACGCGCGGCCGCCCTGGCCCACGACGTCATCACGCCCCATGCTATCCGACCCCACACCCGCCAGGCCGCACAACGCGGAGGAGACATCACGGTCCCCCGGGGCACCTACGCCAAAATGAGGGAGTCGATGCTACGTACAATGGTCTCGGAGCAGGGCAGCATTCGCAAAGCCGCCACCGTGCTGGGAATCCCGCGCAGCACGCTGGGGGGCTGGCTGCTGGGCGACTGCGCAAGTTGACCGCAAGGGCCGATGCGCCGCACCCCCGCCAGCGTACTTGGTGCCGTACACGTCCGCCTCGGGTAAAGTCGCCCGGCAGCGGCATCACTCGCCCGGCCCCCATCACACAGCGGAGAAAGCGCCCATGCAAGACAACAACAAGCCCCCTTCCGAACTAAAGATGGCCGACCCCGACCAGCGACCCGCACCGCGTCTCGGGGCGCTCGATGTCAGTTTTCCGCGCTCGCTCAAGCAGCAACGCGGGGCGTTCCAAGTTCCGGTGCGGCGCATCGAGCTAGAGGGTGGCGAGCCTCCTCTAGACATCTACGACACCACCGGTCCGCAAGGTTACGATCCCCGCGACGGCCTACCTCCACGACGCGAGGCCTGGGTGAAGCGCCGGCTCGCCGAGGATCCTAGCAACGTCTCGCAGCTGCACTACGCGAGACGGGGCTTGGTCACAGAAGAGATGCGCTTCGTGGCACTGCGAGAAAACGTTGAAGTCGAGTTCGTTCGGTCGGAGATCGCGTGTGGACGCGCCATCATCCCTGCGAATATCAAGCACCCCGAACTCGAGCCGATGATCATCGGGCGCAATTTCTTGGTCAAGATCAACGCAAACATCGGCAACTCCGCGCTGCGTTCGTCCATCGAGGACGAGGTGGAAAAACTGCAATGGGCCATCCGCTGGGGTGCGGACACGGCAATGGATCTGTCGACCGGCGAGCGCATCCACGAAACCCGAGAGTGGATCCTGCGCAACTCCCCGGTTCCCGTGGGAACTGTGCCAATTTACCAAGCACTCGAAAAAGTGGGTGGAAAGATCGAAGACCTCAACATCGAGGTCTTTCTCGAGACGCTCACCGAACAAGCCGAGCAGGGGGTGGACTACTTCACGATCCACGCGGGGGTCTTGCTCCACCATATTCCGATGACGCGGGAACGTGTGACCGGTATCGTATCGCGCGGAGGGTCGATCCTGGCTAAATGGTGTCTAGCCCACCATAAGGAAAATTTCCTCTATACTCATTTTGAGCGCATTTGCGAGTTGATGAAACGCTACGATATTTCGTTCTCGCTCGGCGATGGCCTACGCCCCGGTTCGATCGCAGACGCCAACGACGAGGCTCAGTTCGCGGAACTCAAGACCCTGGGCGAGCTCACAAAGGTTGCCTGGAAGCACGACATCCAGGTCATGATCGAAGGTCCCGGCCATGTGCCCATGCACCTCATAAAGGAGAACATGGACAAGCAACTCGAGTACTGCCATGAGGCGCCGTTTTATACCCTCGGTCCGCTGACTACCGATATCGCACCGGGCTATGATCATATCACCTCAGCCATCGGCGCGGCGATGATCGGACAATTCGGCTGCGCCATGCTGTGCTACGTCACCCCAAAAGAGCACCTCGGCCTGCCCGACCGCGAAGACGTAAAAGCGGGCGTCATCGCCTACAAGATCGCGGCGCACGCCGCCGACTTGGCCAAAGGCCATCCTGGAGCACAAGCTCGAGACGACGCGCTGAGCAAGGCGCGTTTTGAGTTTAGGTGGAACGATCAATTCAACCTCTCGCTGGACCCCGAAACAGCCAAGCGCTACCACGACGAGATGCTGCCCGCTGGCGCCGCCAAGTCGGCTCATTTCTGCTCCATGTGCGGACCTCAGTTTTGCTCCATGAAACTTACCCAAGATGTGCGAGATATCGAGACAATGGAGACCGGCATGGCAGATAAGGCCAAGCAATTTCGAGACGGCGGCGGGGAGATTTACGTCGCGCCTCGGGCGAGCGAATAACCCACGCTGCGCCACGAGGCCGCGGTCGCTCGCTCCAACGCGCATGCTGTGGCAGGCTGCGGCCCATGCCTGCCAGAGCTACGATCCGCCGCGCCGAGCCACGCGACGCCCCCAGCGTTCATCGGTTGATCTGCGAACTCGCCGCCTATGAAAAGGAGCCGGAAGCGGTCGTATGTACGCCCGACGACTTGGGCACTCAACTGGCCGGCGATTCCCCGCCTTTCCAGTGCTTGCTTGTAGAGGAACGCCAGCACATCGTCGGGTTTGCGTTGTACTTTCACAACTACTCGACCTGGCGCGGCAGGCCCGGGATCTATCTTGAGGACCTGTTCGTCATGCCCACAAGCCGCGGCCTGGGGTACGGTAGGGCACTGTTGTCCGCGCTAGCGAAACTCGCGGTCGAGCGCGGCTGCGCGCGCATGGAATGGTCCGTACTCGATTGGAATCGGCCCGCGATTGAGTTCTACCGCGCCCTAGGCGCGGAGCCGCAAGACGGCTGGACAACATTTCGCATCTCGGGTCTGCCCCTCGAGCGACTGGCCGATACCGCTTCGGGCTACCCCGAAGTCAACGACGCGTAGAGATCTCTCGGCGCGACGCCACGGGCGAGGTGTGAGCGCGCGCGTTCGAGTTCCTCGACGAAAAGCATCCGGAATTCGAGCTGCGGCTGCGCGCCTTCGAGAGGCCGCCCGTTCACGAAGAACGTGGGTGTCCCCGTAACACCGAGCCGTTCACCCAGCTCGATATCTTCGTGAATGTGGGCGTCGTAGCGACCCGTCCGCTGACCGTGGGGAAACGCCGACAGGTCCAGTCCGAGCTCAACTGCAATGCGTTCGAGGTCGCGTTCATCAAACCGAGCCCCCTTAGCGTACAGCGCATCGTGAAAAGACCAAAACTCTCCCTGTTCGTGTGCGGCCATGGAGGCCCTGGCCGCAGCGAAGGCAAGGTCGTGCCCGGGAAGCGCGACATGTTTGTAGACGATCCGAAGCTGCCCGCTGTACTGGTTTCGCAAGGCGTGCAAGAGGTCGTTCGCGCGGGCACAGAACGGACACTGGAAGTCACCGAACACAACCACCGTGAGAAGGGCGGTCTGCGGTCCGAGCGAGGGCGAGGCGCCCAGCGGCACCGGGTAGACACGATCGGGCTGCAGGCCTCTGTGCTCAACCATCGGGCGGACCTGCACGTAGCCGTGCTGCGTCGCGTATCGATACACGTCGAGGTCGGGTCCCCCCTTGAGCTTCCATTTCTTGGCGAGCGAGATCTCCTGGTCCACGATGGCTCGGAAGATGGCGACCCGCTGCGCTCCTTTGACGTGACGCCCGTTGATATAGAACGTGGGTGTCGAACGAATGGCAAGACGTTTGGCCTGCCGTATGTCTCGCCGAACTGCCGGAGCGAACACGAGTTGCTCAAGTTCGGTTTCCGTCCGCACCATATCGAGGCCCGCCGTTTCTGCATATGCGGCGAGCTTGGCGGGGTCGAGTCCAGCCTGGCTGAGAAGCAGATTGTGGAACGGCCAAAACTTGTCCTGGGCCCATGCTGATTGGGCCATGAGCGCTGCCCGCAACGCGTTGCGGTGCGCAGTCATGGGGAAAGCCTTGTAGACGAAACGAATCTGGTCGGCGTACTCCCGTTCGAGCATTTCGACGATCTGCATGCCTCGCCCGCAGTAGGGGCACTCGAAATCCGAGAACATCACAATGGTCACCGGAGCATCCGGTGGGCCACGCCATGCCGAATCACCCAACGCGACGTTGAAGCGGAGGTGGGGTACACCCGCTTCGACTTGCGCCGCAGGGAGCCGGGCCACCGGGCCTTGGTCGAACACAAGGCCCGAAGCACCTGCGTTTCGCCCGCTTTTCGGATGCCCCTCCCGAGCCGTTGCCGGCGCACCCGCAACGCCCGACCCCTCCGACCCGGGTCCGGTAGCGATGGCCGTCGCACCGGCCACTTTTGTGGTCGCCGAGGAACAACTGGGAGCGAACAGGAGCAAAGCGGCCACAGCGGCCGACACCGCAAGCACGTTGGTCCAACTCAAGATCGCAGCTCCGCCCGGGAATCCACCGCCTCATATCTTCCACGCGCATCCACGCCCAACCGGCAAACGGCGACATCGGGATCGTGGGTGAAAAATAGGCGTCCCGATGCGCCGCGAATACGTGCGAGGAGGCGTGTCTTCTCGTCGATCACGCGCTCTGGAAACCGATCGTATCCCATCGTGATCGGTACATGCACCCACGGTATCCCCGGTACGAGATCCGCCATGAACGTGATGTCCCCGTCCGGGCAGGGGACGGTCGTGAGCATCATCCCTGGGGTATGGCCGTCGGAGTAGTCGAGGCGATAGCGGGATCCGAGGACTTGGCTCGTGCCTGTGACAACTTTTTCGAGTCGGCCCGTGGCCTCGAGTCGCGCCGCGAGACCGGGGATGAACGAAGCGACATCCCGAGGATGGGGGTCGACGGCCCGATCGAAGGCGACTTGGCCGACCACGAAGTGAGCGCGTTGGAAAACGAGACGAGACGGGGCCCCCTCTTGCCATGCTTCCAACAGGCCGCCAGCATGATCAAAGTGCAAATGTGACAACACGACCACGTCGATGTCCTGCGGGCCTATACCGAGTGCGGCCAGGGAAGCGAGCAAGACGTGATTCGACTGCTCCACACCGTAGCGGTCGCGGAGCTTTGGTTCAAAAAACGCGCCCACACCGGCCTCGAACAGGATCGTGCGGCCGTCGTCCTCGCGTACCACCAGGCAGCGGCAGGCGAGTCGAATCCGGCCACGATCGTCAGGAGGACACCATCGCTCCCATACAACACGGGGACAGTTCCCGAACATGGAGCCACCGTCGAGACGCTGCGTATTCCCCAGCAACGAGAAGTACTGCACACTGAACTCCTACCACACTCCTCGATGGCGCGATCGAATTTGCGCAGTTACCCGTTATCCGCTACCCGTCACACAAAGCGGACGCGCAGAACGCCGATTCTGGCGGCGACTACGGGTCCGGCCATCGGGGAGTCGTATCGTCCGTCGACGCGCGCCCGCCCTATTTCGGGTCCAATACCACCCAGGGACAAGGCCCTGCGTCTCTGCCAAGTCCCTCGCCTGGGTAAGCGACGCGAGACGCCACGTCTTTGAGCCTCGGTACTTACGCCGAGCGAGCTTGCGACAGTGAGTATGTGCGCCACGGTAGTCCGTGATCGGTCGGCGCCCAGAGGCGACTTTTACCGGCGGACTTTCTGGGAGAAGCGAAGAGGGGGCCGCTCGCTTCGACAGCACCGTCTGTTCGTCTTCGTTGTCGTCGTCCTCCAATACGATCAGGTCTTCGTCGTCTTCGTCGCGCCCGCCGGTCGACGATGGAGATACTTCGCCCAACAAGATCTCCGCCCCGGAAAGCGAAGTGCGACCTGTACCTGATCCGACGGAGGTGTCGCCGGGATCGGTAGTTGCGAACTTCTCGGTCCGCCGCGGCGATCCGGCGATTTCAGCCCCCTGGCTCCGGTTGGCACCGTTAACGCGATCGGCACCGTTGGCCGGCATCCCTTCGGTACGAGCGATTGCGGGGTCGTGGTGTACGCCCGCCAAACCAGGAGTATCCGCCAGTCGCTGCGTGTCCGTAGCAGAATCACCCGCCCGGCTCGCCCACACCACACTCGCCACGCCGATGCCGAGAAGGGCGATCGCCACAAGCACACGCAGCGGAGACAAACGCCGACGCTCCACCTCCTGCACGAGAGCCGAAGCTGTGACCCACGCCGGGCCCTCGGATGCCGGCTCCGTGACCGCCCCAGCTTCCACGACCGCCGAGGCCACCGGGTTGACAGTCCGACCGCCATGGCGCGGGCGCCCAGCTAACGCCCCGGAAGCACCACTCGCTCCAACCGCGCCACTCGTTCCGCCCGCTTGCGTGCTGCCTCGCTTCGGGAACCCTCCGCTGAACGCTACCGCTCCGAACTCTCGCGTCGGATTGCTTGCGTCGATCTGAAATGCCCGTGTCGTCTCACACCAAGCGAGCCAGTCGTTCTCATCGGCCTCGTAGGGCCGCAGCGCCTCGGACAACTCGGTCGCACTCTGGTAGCGTTTCGCCCGCTCGGGTTCGATGCAACGGGACACCACCTCCGCCAACCCAGCCGGAAGATCCGTCACCAGCTCGTCGAGCGGCACCGAATCGTTGTTCGCTGCTTTGCGGATCACCTCGCCAATATCCGCGCCAGAAAACAAGCGCTGCCCACTCAGAGCCCGATAGAGCACAGCCCCGGTCGAAAACAGGTCGACCGTAGCGTCGATGTCTCTCTTCCCCGCCAATTGCTCCGGCGCCATATACTCGGGAGTACCCAGGAGAAATCCGGTTCCGGTCACAGACTTCAACTCCGGCGTATCGAACTTGGACACGCCAAAGTCCATCAGTTTGACCGTGACCACGTCACGCTGCCCCCGATGCAAGAACACGTTGCCCGGCTTCAGGTCTCGGTGGATCACCCCCGCGACATGGGCGGCCCCTAGGCCATCGAGCGCCAGCCGAACGATCTTCACAGCGATCGAGGCATCCAAGCGCTGGTATTGGTCGAGTATCTGGCCGAAGTCTGCGCCACGCAGATACTCCATGACGATATAGGGACCCAGAGGACCTTCCGCGAAGTCGAAGACCTCGCAGATATGCTCGCTACCGATCCTGCCTGCCGCGCGCGCCTCCTTTCGGAAACGCTCGTTGACCTCGTCGTAGTTGACCACCTCGGGCCACAACAGCTTGAGCGCCACTTCCCTTTCGACGTGCTCGTTGCGCGCCAGCCAGACCGTCGCCATGCCCCCGCTGCCAAGCTCCCGGATAAGGCGAAACTTGCCGTCGAGGAGTCGACCGGTCAGCGGCAACGTCTCTCCGGTATCGGGACAGCGTAGAAGCTCAGGTTCGTGTTGTCCGTTGCAATGCGGACACGGAGCGAGCGGCGGCGCCATGCTCCGCGAAAGGTAGCACGCTCACGCCTCGGGCGAGCCTTCCACCACCTCCACGAGCCGACGCAACACGCCGCGCAACTCGGCCTCGCGCTGGCGCGCCTTGGAGCGATAGATGCGTCGCGTGAGGGCGTAGACGGCCCCAAGCCACGCCACCACGCCCAGTGGGATGAGCCACGCCATTTTCATCAACACCATCGGCATGATGACCAGCGCGAGACCGCCTCCCCCAGCACCTCCCCACAGCCCGCCAAACAAGCCCTCGGCCAGCGCGGTGAAATCCTCTTCGACCCGGATTCGCGTCACCCCGTCCCCAGAGGTGACCGTCAGCGTGACGGCCCGCCCGCTCGTGGAACGCCGGGACGTACCGATAGGTCCCGTTTGGGCGCTCCAAGTGAACGTACCGCCAGATACCTGAACGTCTTCCACACCCCCGAATTCCCCCGTATCACCGCTGCGAGCTGATCACGTGACGCGGCAGGACGTTCTCCCGCAACCACCGCTTCGATCCGCACCCCCTTCGGCCCACCTCGGAACCGCGAGTGGACCCGCTGTACATCCTCGCGCGACCGAGGGACAAGCTCCGCCGCCGCCCGCCGTACGAGGGCACCGTCGATACCCGCCTCACGCGCCATCTTCTCGATCTCCTCCATCGAAGCGCGCATGACACGGCCGAGCCGTAGCCACCTTGCCCCGCGCGTGGGATGCTGCGAACGCATCGTGGGCGCCTACAACTACGAACATTTCGACGCCGAGGCCATGCGCGGCGCCGAATTCGACAACTTCCGCCACCAACTTTCCGTGGGGGATCCGGCTCCAGACGGCGTGTTGATCGATGCCGCCTCAACAGCCGAAATCAAGTTGTCGAGCCTGTGGCGTACCCGGCATGTCGTGATCGAATTCGGCTCGATGACGTGACCCTACTGCGGGCTGACGGGTCCAGCCATGGAGTCTCTCGCCGAGCGGTACGCCGACAAGCGGGTCGATTCAGTCATGATCTACACCCGAGAAGCGCATCCGGGAGAGTTGCACCCGCATCACGCAAGCTTCGCAGACAAACTCGCCAACGCCCGCGAGATGACGCGGCGCATGGGGTTCAAACGAACGATGCTGGTGGACAACTATGAGGGCGCTTCGCATCGCGCCTACGGCCAACTCCCCAACATGACCTACATCGTCGGCCGTCGCGGCCGGATTGTGTACCGCGCGTCGTGGACCGATGCTCGCAGCATCGAATGGATGCTCGAGCAGCTCAGCTTCAATGAGCTCAACTCGCGCGCCGGCCGGCGTATCTTGCCGTACTTTATGGAGGCCGAACTCGGAAAAGTCGCAGACCGCAAGCCGTTTTTGGAAGGATTGCGGACATACGCCGGCATGCGGGCCATCGACGAGTATATCGACGCGGTGACGCAGGTATACGGCGAGGGCACAGCGAAACCCCTACGGAAATGGCGAGAACAGGCGAGCTGAATCACGGCGAGACGACGCGGATGACGCTCGGCGGTGGCACCCCGCCAGCGCAAGGGACGAAAGTAGACGACGTCCCCCTCGTGTTGGGTCCGCGCCCAGCCTAGATTGTACGACCCGTTGCCCCCCTCGCTCGACGGCGACGGCCCACGCTAAATACTCCGACGACGAGGGCCCAACATCCGCTGGTTCGGGAAGGAGCGTCGGCGCTTCCGCACCCACACCCACCGTCGGAGTCATCGCCGGCCAGGTGCGCGCCGCTACCCTCTTCGCCACTCTCCCCTCCCTGTTCTTCATCGTGATCCCCCCCCCCATCATCGTCATCATCGTCATCATCGTCATCATCGTCATCATCGTCATCGCCGTCCGCGCCTTGCTCAACATCGTCATCGTCATCGCCGTCGCTTCCGTCGCCGTCATCATCATCGTCATCATCATCGGTGTCGTCATCATCATCGCTATCCTCATCCTCATCCTCATCCTCATCGCCATCCTCATCGCCATCCTCATCGTCATCGCCATCATCATCGCTATCCTCATCGCCATCGTCATCGTCATCGTCATCGTCATCGTCATCGTCATCGTCATCGTCATCGTCATCGTCATCGTCTCCGACAGCATCGACGCGAAATCCAACCACAGCACTGTCTGTACCGTTGCCCGCTTCGTCTCTCGCAGTTGTCTGGAGGCGATACTCGCCCGGCACGAGAGAGTTTAGGATCCATTCGTAAGGCTGGACGTCCGCACTGCCAGAGCTCGCATCGTCAAGAAATAATTCGACCATGACCACACCCACATTGTCCAATGCATCCACGAGCACATTGATCTCTTCGCCTTCCAAGAACACAGCCCCGTTCTCGGGCGCGACAATCGCCACCGTGGGCCCCTCGTCGTCGTACGGCGGGCCACAAGTCGCCGAAGGACCGCTGAGTGGAGCGCCATCTCCACAACGGTCGGCCCAGCTCCCGTGGGGCCCCTCGAGGTCCTCCGCGAACCCACCGCAACCGGGCCCGGGATCCCACTCGCCGTCGGAGAAGCATGGGGTGATGTCGATGTCGAGCCCCTTCTCCATCATCCGCCGCTCGATCCACGGCACCGCGACATGGGCCATGGTGTAGTGGGACGCAGGCCCCGAATCCGGGTGTGCAGGCCCCCATGAGGTGATTCCGAACGTGCGCCAGCTGCCATCCGAAAGCTTGATGAACGCCGGGCCGCCAGAATCGCCGTTGCTCGCCGTCTTTCCCCCCCCGCCTACTGAAATCTCAGATCCGCCAACCTCGAGCTTGTTGACTTGGGTATGCACAAAGCGTTTCACCCCGTAATCGGGGGTCCCGTTGTCGCTATAGCCGAAACCTGCTAAGATGATCGGCGCACCCGGCTTGAGTTCATCGACCTCGCAACCGTATACGATCGGCGCGGTGGGGACGCCCTCCACCGGCTCGTCGAGCAAACAATACGCGTAGTCGTTGCCCCTGGCTAAGTCACCGTTCCAGTCGGGACCGACCTCGCAAGACTCGAGCCCGACCTCGAACGCCACGCCGTCCTTGTAGTCCTCACCGAAGCGGACTTTGGACTGTTGCCCGCAGTGCGCGGCATACAAGAGCACCTGCGGGTGAATCAGCGTGGCCGTGCAATCGCCGAAACCGATGGTCGTCGGCCATTGGCAGATCTGAGCCAATTCACCGCCGTAGATACGCCCGTCGTCCCCAGCAAAGGCCAGGCGGGGCACCAGCGCGACAGCGGCTGTTCCGAGGGACACACAGGCGAACAAGAAGCGGAGATGTGGCGACATGGTGACCTTGTTGAGGACCCCTGCGAAGGCGAGCGTCCCATATGCGCACATCTTGCACCACCTTCGACCGATTTGCTCGTGGTGAACTCACACGGCCGCACGAGGCGGAGCGACCGGCAACCCGTTGCAGTCGAAGACCCTCCTCGTACCGCGATTCGATCGCATGCTGCTACGCGCGGCGCCGTCTGGCCACACTACGCCCACGCGCGCGACGGCCGAGAGGAAAGTTGTGGCGTGCGATCCCCAACCACGCGCCGGTCCAGAGAGGTTGCCACTGTTGTAACGAGCACCACATGCGATCGACGGGACCGGCTAGCTGACGGCGCCGCGCTCCGACGCCCGCCGACGATTAACGCGGTGCATGCCGATGGGTACGCGTTTGCGTGGCGAGGTCTTGCTGTCGGGCCGGCGCCCCCGCTGGTCGCTCAGCCTCCAGGGCCGGGGCCGCGCGGAAATGCTCAACAAGATCCCCACGCCGAGCATACTGACCAGCAGCGACGAGCCCCCATAGCTGAGGAACGGCAAGGTCAACCCTTTCGCTGGAATCACATGCAGCACCACCGCCATATTCACGAGGGCCTGAAGTGCGAAAAGGGCACTGATGCCACACGCGAGATACGTGCCAAAACGATCTGGAGCCCTCAGCGCGGCTACCATCCCTCGCCAGACCAGCAGCCCGAATAGGCCGATCACGGTGGCGATACCCACGAGGCCCAACTCCTCGCCCACCGCGGCGAGGATGAAGTCGGTATGCACCTCCGGGAGAAATCCCAATTTTTGGCGACCGTTCCCCAATCCGAGCCCAAAAGGCCCGCCCGATCCGATGGCGATCAAACTCTGCTCGACTTGGTAGTTGTGACCCGACAGGAAACTCTCCACCCGGTCTCGACGGTACGCCACGCCCATCACGCCCCACCACGTCACGGGCAACGCAAACATCACCGCAGCGGCAACATAAGACGAGCGGGTACCGGCCACGAAAAGCATCGTCAGGGTAAGTGCCCCGAGCAGTATCGTCGTGCCGAGATCTCGCTCCAAGACCACCAGAAACATGGTGAACGACGCGATCAACACCGCCGGAGCGAATCCGCTCCCGAAACGACGCACGCGTTCACCTTGACGCGCGAGCATCGACGCCAAGAATACCGCGAGGGCCAGTTTTGCCAGCTCGGAGGGTTGGATGTTGATCGGGCCGAGCGCGATCCAGCGACGTGCCCCGTTCACTTCTCGCCCCGCGAAGAGCACGAACACTAGGGCCAATATGCCGAGCGTCATGAGGTGGGGCGCGAAGCGGCGCAGGAGGCGATAGTCGATGCGACTGAACACCGCGAGGACGACAAATCCAAGGGCGAGCCGGATTCCATGCCGAGTCAGATGGTACTCCCAGTCACCCGAGGTCTCGCGGCCTAACCAAGCACCCGCGCTGTACACCATGACGAGTCCGATGCACGACAATGCCGCCGCGGCGAATAGCAGCCAGGCATCGATCCCGCATTCGGGTGGCGCGGCTTCAAGGGGCTCGCACAGTTCTGCCGCGGCGACCGCTCCGCTCATGACGACATTGAGCACCAGATGGCGCCGCGGGCCAAGAAATCCGCAGAACCGCGGCCCCCGAGGCCGCTCTCCCGGCGCGACATCGCGAACGGTAGGCACGTGTGTAACGCGCGGTCCTGCGCTCGCGCTCGCGCTTCTTCACGCGCCCAGTGAGGGTCGCAGACGATGTACGTCGGCCCCCTCGCAGCAGTGCGCCCGGGACCCACGTTCGGCCTTTGTGTCGCGCGCTACAAATCCGTCTACCGCGAGCGGCCCTTCAAGGGTGAGCGCCCCGAAGCTCGCGCGCTGACGGTCTCCGAAGTGTCGTTCGCAGCTCCCCTCGGCCATCAGCGGGAACGGCTTGCCGTCCGGAACCCATCCGAGCGTGGACTGCGCCGCTCGAGCCACAACGAAGGAAAAATGCCTGCACGACTGCGTCATCGAGCAGCGACCCGATGAGGTTGGCGGGGGGTCCGACCAAGCTCGGCGAAGATGTTCTGAATCTCGGTGCTTGCCACGCGGGCGCACCTTAGCCCGGGCCCACGGGTCTAGGGGCAACAAAGCGAGCTGAAAAAACGCGTTCACGGCGAGCACCCGTCGCAGGGTGCTCGAGTGTGGAAGGTCCGCACATGCAAGGTCGAGACCGGCGACCCCAAGCAGCGCGACGCCGACCGTTCGCGTCATTGCGACCGCGGCCATATCGATGACACGGGCGCCCTTGGCTTCGAGCAGCAGCGCCGGAAACAGTAGCCCGCTCCCAAAGCCAAGCGCCCCACATGCGCATGAGCCCTTGATGCAGGCTGCATCTACACCGACCCATCACCTCGCGCGAAGGATGAAACGCCTTGGTCTATAGTAGGCGCCACAGCTCGGGTAACTGATCCCGCGAGTACGAACACCGGGACTACGCCGACACGATTGCGATGAAAGGTAGCGTAACCAACCTGTCCACCAAACTGGTGGAAGCCCTCCGGAACGCTTCCACCATAAGGAACACTGCGTGCTTGACGCACGTTCGCTGCAGGCGACCAACCCACAATGCGGTCCGCGGCATACTGACCCAACGTGACGACGAGAATCAGCGCGGTCGTTTCGGCGCCCAACGGCTGGTCGAAGGACCTGCTGGCAGGATTTCGCAGCGGAGAGCGGTGGGCGCTGACCCGCATTTACGAGCTCAACGTGGCCACGATCGCGGCGATTCTCCGGCACGGGTTCCAGTTCTCCTCCCGCGGTCATCACCACCGTTTCGTGGGCTACCACTCCGCGTTCGATTTTCAGGACGCTCTGCACGAGACCTTTCGCCGGGCCTTCGAACCACGCGCACGGCAAGGCTATGACGGAATCCGCCCATACGGGCCTTACCTCGCCACCATTGCCCGAAATATTGTGCTCCGCTCATTCCGGGCCCGCGAAGTTCTCTTCCCCGCAATCGGCGACGACTCCCCTGACACCGGGGGGCAATCCGAACACCATCACAACCCGTTGGCCCAAACCAAGGCATCTCCCGAGCGTGCGCTCCACGACGCCCAAGTAAGGGAGCTACTCAAAGGCTTTCTCGCGCAGCTCGAAGCGAGCGACCGCGAAATCGTGGATCTTCGCTTCGCCCAAGGCATGTCTCAGCGCGACGCCGCGAAACAGATCGGGATGGGTCGCCAGCGTATCCGCACGCGCGAGCTCAAGCTGCGCAAACTTCTGCTCGCCTACCTACACCGCCGAAGCGAAAGTGAGCTCGTAGCTGGTGCGCTCTCGGTACTCTTGGGGGCGGAACTCACGTCGACTCTGCTGGGGTCTCTATCATGAGATTTCACCACCGCATGCCTCGACGAATCGATCGCTATCTCGTAGGCGAATTGGCACCACGGCATCACGGGCACTTGCTCGATCACGTCCGAAGCTGCGAAGCCTGCCGTTTGCACTACGATCGCGCATCCGCCGCCTTGCGTGTGTTCGAAGGCCGCGACAGCTGGAGCCCCGCGGAGCTCGATCGCGTGGGCGCCCGCCTTTTCGCCAGCAGTCCGGGCGACGAAAATGGCGCGAGCGCAACTCGGCGACGCTGGATAGGCCTGACCAGCACCGCAGTCATGACGACTGCCCTCTTGTTGTGGCTGCGACCCGGGCGGGATCACTTTGCTGCCCGCGGAGTGGACGACGACACCACCCTCGGCATCCAAGCCATGTGCGGGCGTCCGTTGCATAGCGCGGAGGAAGGCTGCCGAATCGATGAGGAGCTGACCTTCGCCTACTGGGTGGACGAAGATGACATCCCCGCTCGGGACTTGGTGATTTTCGGCGTCGACGAACATGGAAGCACCATGTACTACGCCCCCACCCCCGCCGATCCAGCCACCATCGCTACAAAAACGGGGACATGGGAGCCTGCGAACCTCGCGGTCCAACTGGCTGTCAACCACAGACCCGGAGGCGTCGTGATCTACGCTCTGCTTCCCCCCGCTGGAATCTCCGTGTCGATCCAGGAGATCGATCGCTTTGCGGCCGCCTTGGTCACGCAGCCGCCTACCCGCCTCGGCGACCTTCCTTGGGTCCGCCGCCTCGATACGCGTTTCACCGAGTCGGTGTGCCCGCACGAGGACGACTGTCAAAGCGTTGAACTTTCTATTCTTCTCCGCGAGGCCTTGCCGTGATCCACACATCATCGATACCCACCCGCGCGCACTCGTCCCTCTCGAAAACGCGCCTCCCCTCCTCTAGGAGTCACTCCCCTCCCGCGCGTGCTCGCGCGGGAGATATCTTCTTGACCACGCTCGTCATTGCTGCCGCGATGATGGCCTCCGCGCGCCCGGCAGGTGCCCACGCCGCGCGCCACACCCCCGAGCTCGACCGCCCCGAGCTCGACCGCTCCGAGCGCCACGACAACAAAGCCGCGACGCCCGACGCCGATCCATCGCGACCGCCTGCCTATCAGCGTTTCGCATTGGTCATCGGCAACAACACCACGTCGAGTACACAGCAGTCTCCACTCCGCTTCGCCGACGACGACGCCGCCCGCATGACGGAAGTCTTGCTCGACGCAGGCGCCGACGTCGAACTGTTGACAACCTTCGACCGCGACAGTCAACAGCTCTTTCCCGATCTCGTTCGCGTCGCCAAGCAACCCACCCCGGGCAGGGTGCGAGCGGCCTATCGCGCCCTGGTCGCTCGCATGCACCGAGCAAAGTCATCGGGCCCGGTAGAGCTTGCGATCTACTACTCGGGCCATGGCGACGTGGGACCCGACGGACAGGGATTTCTGACGCTCGATGGTGGGAAACTTCTGCGTCACGACCTCTTCTCGGGAATGTTGGCCAGATCACCCGCCGACCACAATCACATTTTGATCGATGCCTGCCGCAGCGAGGAATTCATCAGCGCCCGTGGCAAGGACTGGAAATCTGACCGTGCCCATATCGACTATGGCGCGTCCGTAGCCGAGTACCTCGATAACGACCATCTCAGGAACTACCCCAACACGGGGGTCCTATTGGCGAGCTCAGCAGATCAGCAAACACACGAATGGGACCGATATCGAGGCGGCATTTTTACGCACGAATTGGTCAGCGGCCTCCGCGGAGCGGCCGATCTCAACGGGGATGGAAGGATCGAGTACTCGGAGATAGGCGGCTTCATCTCCGCGGCCAACCGCGGCGTATCCGACCCGCGCGCCAAGCTTGATGTCATCGTACGCCCGCCTGCCGGCGATCAACGGGCCCCGCTGATCATTCACGATCACCTCTCCGAACAGCGGGTGGCGCTGTTCGTGGGCACGGATGCCTACCACTACGTGATCGAAGACAACCGAGGCGTCCGCGTTGCAGACCTGCGTCGCGGAAGCGCCCATCCAACCTACGTACGACTCCCCAAAGGCGACATTTTTGTGACGCGCCAAGACGAACGGCACAAAGGACGGGCACGCAAAGAGGCCAGAATCCCCAACGCAAGCACGGGCGCGGTGCTCATCCACGAGCTCACCTTCGCCGACCCCCATCGGGAGTCACGAGGTGCGCTGGTCGATGCTTTCCGCGCGGGCCTGTTCAGTGTCGGCTACGGGCCCGGCTACTATCAGGGCTACACCGCCAAGGAAGACATGATCGGCGTGGGTGAACCAGATTGGGAAGTCAAGGTCTGGAAGCGAGTCAACGGTGAAATGGTCGAAGTAACGCGCGTAGCTGGCAACGCGGACGCGGTCGCTGTGGGGCCCTCGACGGGCGAAATCACATCCACACCGCACGGCGCCGCGCCACCACCGCCCCCTCACCCTCAGGACTGCGAGTGCGACGAGAGCAGAGATCTCGAACGGCATCGCTTCGATGACGATGATGACGATGATGACGATGATGACGATGATGATGATGACGACAATGACGACAATGACGACAATGACGACGATGACGATGACGATGACGATGGCGATAATAGCGATCATCATCACGATCACTGGTCGTGGAACCGCGCCTGGGGTGCGCTCTCCGTGGGGACGGAGTTCACACCCTTCTCACCGGAAGGGCAGATCCGTCTCGACCCCCGCCGCATCACGTCCAATCGCTTTCGCGGCTTTCAGGAAGACGGGCCGGGTCGGGCGCTGAGGGGCGTGGATACCCGCTGGTGGTTTTTCTCCGCCCGGGACCACCTCGACTACCCGGAAACGGAAGGCTATTTTCGTACGGGCTTCACCCGCGGCCACACAGCATTTCTCCCCCAAGACGCCGCGGCCAGCTTTCAGCCCGGCGATCCCACGCAACTCGACTACTTCACCGTGCCCCTCTTCATGGGCGGGAACGCCTACGTATTCGATCGTTTTCCAGTGCGCCCCTTCATCGGAGCCGGCTTCGGTTTCGACATCATGCACGTCCGTTACGACCGACAAGACCGCGGGGATCTAACCGACGTGAGCGCTCGCATAGGGTTCGAGCTGCACGCAGGCATTGATGCGCGAATCACCAACTATATGGGGCTCGTGGCCGAAGTGCGCCAACTGTGGAGCGCCCGTCGGAAGCTGGCCAACGTACCCGACCTCAGCGCCGAGGGACTCACACTCGTCGCCGCGATCAAGTTCGGCTTCCCGCTGCGGGGGCGGGGAAAAGCCGCCGATGCTCGCGCGAAATCCAGGTCGAAGCGTCGCGCAAACAAAGCGAAGGCCAAAGCCGCGCATCGCACGGCGGTAGAACACGGCGCCGAGCCTTCTCCACCCGCCACGGGACCGGACGAACCATCCGCGCTGACGGGGCCTCAACGCGGGCCCGCCTCCCCCCAGCCCCCAACCGAATCCACAGACTCCCCAACCGAATCCACAGACTCCCCAACCGAATCTACAGACTCCCCAACCGAATCCACCGTTGGCTATCGTCTGCACCCCTCTATTGAGGCTCGAGAAAGAAATCCGGCAACAACGTGGCCGCTGGGTCGACGGCATACGGAGTAAAATCCCGTACGCCGGCATCGGTGAGCACCTCGTCGTCGATGAAAAAATTCCCCGTGCACAGGCTCGGGTCCCTCGTCACCACCACATGAACAGCATCGGCAACGATCTCCGGCTTCCTTGAACCACGCACGCCCTTTTCCCCCATCAACATCTCGATCGCCGCAGTGGCAATGGCCGTGCGCGGCCATAGAGCGTTGACCGCGATATTTCGGCCTCGCAACTCCTCCGCCATACCAAGCACGCACATACTCATGCCGTATTTCGCCATGGTGTACGCCACATGGGGCGCAAACCACTTCGCGCGCATGTTGAGTGGCGGCGAGAGGTTGAGAATATGTGCGCAAGGCGACATCTCGAGATGGGGCAGGCAGAGTTTCGAACACAAGAACGTCCCACGAGTATTGACCTGATGCATCAAGTCAAAACGCTTCATCGAAGTTCCGCTCGTATCGGCCAAGCTGATGGCGCTCGCGTTGTTAATGAGAATGTCGATACCACCGAACGCCGCGACGGCACCTTCAACGGCCTTCGCCACCTGGTCCTCGAAACGGATATCCGCTACACAAGCCAGCGCCGTTCCGCCGGCGTTCTCGATGTCGTTCACGGCCGTATACACGGTGCCGGAGAGCTGCGGATGCGGTCGGTCCGTCTTCCCCACCACCACCACGTTCGCGCCATCGCGCGCTGCTCGCAACGCGATGGCCAAGCCAATGCCCCGCGTCGCTCCAGTGATGAACAAGGTTTTTCCGCGTAAGGTCGCCACCCATCCTTGCTACCACGGTCCACACACGGCGGCCAAGACTCAACCGCGCGTAGCCCCACGCACCCAAGATGTAACCGTGTCGGCCCACGTCGGGTGCGAGTTGAGACAAGGCAGCAGCAAGAACGCCTCGCCTCCGAGACGCCGCCATTGCTCCCGTGCCCGTATGCCGATCTCCTCTAGGGTCTCAAGGCAGTCGAGCACGAAGTTGGGGCACGCCACAGCAATGCGTCGCACGCCGCGTTCGAACAACTGCGGCAAAACGTCCACGGTGTCCGGCGGTATCCAAGGCGTCTTCCCCAAACGAGACTGGAACGAGACCGAAACGCGGACACTGTCGATCTCCAAAGCCTCGGTCAGCGCGCGCGCCGTGGCGAAGCAATGCGCACGATAGCAATCCCGATTTTCCGACGCGATGACATCGCAACAGTTGTCCTTCACGAGGCAAAGGGTGGCCTCACGACGACAGCGGAGAAGGTCGCGCTCCGGTACGCCGTGAAAGCTCGTCAGTAGATGGTCGGGCTCGAACGCGTCTATCATCGGTCGAGCGACGGCGGCGAGCGACGTGATATAGCCCGGGTGATCATAGTATGGCGATACCACGCTCATGCTCGGTGCCCGCCATCGCTTCCCGGCCGCACCATAGACTCGCTCCAAGACAACGCCCCTACCCGTTGACGCGTACTGGGGCAATAGGGGCACGACGATGATCTCTCCCACATCGTTCGCTTCGAGCTTCTCAAAGGCAGCGTCCAACGACGGTACGCCCGATGCCACACCCAACTCCACGCAGTATCCTCCCCCCAGTCGAGCTGCCACCTCCTCAGCGAGAGCGACACCGTGCACAGCAAGAGGCGATCCTCCCTCACCCCAGATCTTCCGGTATGCAGCCGCCGCCCGCCGTGGCCGGAACGGCAAGATCACGCCGTACACTAGCAGTTTCCGCGCCCACGTCGGCATATCGAGCATGCGACGATCGTCGAGGAACTCGCGCAGGAACCGGCGAACGTCCGCCACACTCGTCGATGCTGGCGTGCCCACATCGACCAGAAGGACGCCCCGACGCTGCGGCTGCTCGCTCATTTCCCCCGCATACCATCCATCAACGCCAATCGGGTAGCGCGTGCACGAATTTCCAAGTCCGCAGCGTGAATCGTGGCGAATAGCGCGGCACGGATCCACATCCCGTTTCGCACCTGCCGCCAGACGACGAACCCCGGATGGTCCGACCACTCGTCCGGCAACTCATTGACACGGGGCAGCGGGTGCATGATCACGCAGTCTTCTCGAATGAGATCTCGATAGCAAGGTTTGAGCACGAAGTCCTCCCCCGTACCCAACTTCCGACTCGTCGAATCGTCCGCGTCCCACTCCTGCTGAAGTCGGGTCATGTACATCGCATCCAGCTCCCCACCATGCCGCTCCAGCACAGGCTTGAGTGCGAGGTGCGTCCTTACATCGATCCCGTGAGACCGGATGTAGCTGATCAAGTCATCGTCGGGACAGTAGTCCTTGGAGGATACGAAGTGAATGGTCGATAGCTGAAATTTTGTGAGCAGATAGGCAAGCGAACGTGCTGCGCGATTGCGGGCGATATCTCCCACAATCAAAATGTTCTTCCCATCTACACCACCACGCTCGGCGAACGAGTACCGCAACGTATAGAGGTCGAGCAGCGACTGGGTTACGTGCTGACTTTTTCCGCTTCCGGCCGAAATTACCGGAATCGGGCGGTCGGTGCGATAGACGGCATAGCTGGCTCGCACCGCGAACTCATCGTCGTGGTGCCGGGTGACAATGGTGTCAAAGAAACTCGACAACGTGCGTACGCTGTCCTCAACCGACTCTCCTTTTACTAGAGATGAGGTTCGTATATCCGAAACCAGTCGACTGGTCGCACCCAACTTGTCCGCGGCAGCCATAAACGACTCGGCGGTTCGCGTACTCGGCTGCGCAAAGAGGTTCATCACCCTCACGCCGTTTAACAGCCCGCGCAAGAACCCGCGCCCATCCCGATGCCGATCCAATCGGCGTATCGCAGTAGCGGTATCACACAGTTCCTCCAAGTCGGATCGACTAAACTGTTGGCTTAGGAGGACAAAAAACGGTCTGCCGTTTCGGAACAAGTACCTCCTACGTAGTTCTTTGTCGTAGAGGGCTTGACGGAACTCTTCGTAGTTCACACGCTAGGCTTCCGTGAGTGGGACTGCGGCGGGACTGTACGTGACGCGGCTCCGCACCGGTGCACCTCCCGCTCGCATGTCGCAGGCCCCACAATTCCGCACAAGAAGGAAGCTGGCGCGCGGCGCGCCAGTTGCGTGTTCGACCTCGTCGACCCCGGGCACTCGGACCGACGACACAAAGTAAGGCGGCTTGTCTCCGTGACGATGCCGGCCACCTCGACCACGTTCGCCACATTCGAAGCGACGCACCCACATGTGCGTCGCATCGAAACACGATCGACGGCGTGAACGCATCACCTTTTCCCCCTCGGTCGGCTATGATGTCGCGGCGCGGCGTCGCCCAGTCATGTCCATCGAAGTTCCCCATCCAATCGGCACGAACCGGAGCGAAATCGGTGCGGATACGGCCTCCACGCCGCGGAACAACGAATCGATAGCAGGAGGGACCCGAACTTCCGCAACGATCATCACTCCCACCGATAAGGTGTTGCGATTCGCCGGAACGGCAAGTTCCGCCTTCCATCGTATCGCGCTGCTGCTCGCTGACAGCATAGAGTCGGGACTCGATCTCGAGCGCGTCGATCTGGCGACCCTCACGGACACCAACTCCGCCGACTCCTGCGACGTGATCATAGTGTCTCTGGACGACGTCTCAACCGATCCCGACCTCGTCGCTGCCGCGAACGCCTTCCGATCGCCTGCGGGCATTCCAACGATCCTACTGGTCGGCCAACACGATCCGGACGAGCGCACCCAGGTGCGGCAGCGTGCCTTAGATCTGGGTGCGGCCGAGTGCCTGTTCGTCGCCGAACTTTCCGCTCCATTGATCGAGTGCGCACTGTACCAAGTCCTCGACGCTGGCGAATCCCGTCGCACTGCCGCGGACTTGCGGGAACGATTTGATCTAACCATACGCGGTGCCAACGACGGCGTTTGGGAATGGGACCTCACCACAAGTCTGGCGTGTTTCTCGACACGATGGAGCTCGATGCTCGGCTACGGGGCCGATGAGCTGAGCACATCGATCAACGAGTGGTTCGAACGCGTCCACCCCCGGGATATCCGCCAGCTCAAGGCCGACTTGCAGGCGCACCTTGGGGGCCACAAGCCCTTCCATGAAAACGAACATCGCATCCGGGACAAGGAGGGTGCGTTTCGCTGGGTGCTGAGCCGCGGCGTGGCTCAACTCAACGCCCAAGGCAGTCCGGTCCGACTCGCCGGTTCGCTCACCGACATCTCCCACTATCGACGCCGCGAACAAGATATCCGCGAACAGAGCCAACACGACGCGCTGACCGACCTACCGCGCCGCGAAGTCTTCCTTGAACGCCTCGCACGCGCGATCGAGCTCGCGCGTGAACACGAAGATTACTCGTTCAGTGTCCTTCTGGTCGAGCTCGACCGATTCGGAATGATCCACGATAGTGTCGGCCAACGGGCGGCAGACGCGGTGCTCGCTCGGCTCGCGCGTCGGCTCGAAGCTTGCGTCCGGCCCGACGATCTGACGGCACGTTTCGGGACCCCACAGTTCGGTATCCTGCTCGAAAACCTCGACGATCCGGCCGAGGGCACGCGGATCGCCGCGCGAATTCACCAATCGGTCCGTGAGCCGTTCGAGATCAACGACCAGACGGTCTACACAACGGTGAGTATCGGCATGACGTCGAGCCGGCGAGAGTACGCCCATGTCGAAGACGTGGTGACCGACGTCATCACCGCGGTGGGCCGGGCCAAGGAACGGGGGCACGACCGCCACGAAGTGTTCGATACCCAGATGCGGATCGACGCCACGGCACTTCTCCGGCTCGAGATGGCGCTGCGCCACGCGGTGGAGCACCGCGAGTTCCTGCTGCACTACCAGCCGATTCTCGACCTCAAGCAGCGCAAGCTCACCGGCTTCGAAGCGCTGATTCGCTGGCGACACCCCCGGCGGGGCCTGGTCTTCCCCGGAGAATTCATCTCAGTTGCCGAGAACACGGGTCTCATCGTACCGATCGGGAAATGGGCGATCGACGAGGCGATCCGACAGCTGCACGCCTGGAACGAGGAATTTGAGCTCGCCGGTCAGCTTTCGATGAGCGTGAACCTATCGGGGAAACAGGCCTCTGATCCAAACCTGGTGCCCGATATCGCGCGCACGCTGCAGAGCACCGGCCTCGACACCGGAATGCTGAAAATCGAGTTGACAGAGAGCGTACTCATGGCCAACGCAGAATTGGCGACAAACTTGCTCAACGAGCTCCGCTCCCTCGGTATCCGCGTGTATATCGACGATTTCGGCACGGGCTACTCCTCTCTCAGTTACCTGCATCGACTCCCTGTCGACGGCCTAAAGATCGACAAATCCTTCGTAGACGCCCTCGATGGGACGCACCGCAGCGCCACCATCGTACGAACGATAATGAACCTCGCCAACAACCTCGACGTCGACGTGGTCGCAGAGGGAATCGAGCAAGAAGCGCAGGCTGAACAATTGTGTGAACTGGGTTGCCCATCGGCTCAGGGCTACCTGTTCTCGCGACCTCTTTCTGCCGCCGATGCATACGCCGTCCTGGCCCGGGGCGTCTAAGGCGGCTCGCGCAACCGCCTCCGCTCGCGGCTTGAAATTGCCGACCTGTGCGCCTACACCTGAGGATGAAATGGGGCACAGATGGCCAACAACTCGATACTCGACCTCGTCCTCGACCACGCAACCATCCGCGGCGACGACACGGCCGCACTCATCAAGAGTGACGGCGCATATCAGTCCGTCACGTGGAAGAGCATATGGCAGCGCACGCTCGATATCGCGGGTCCACTCGTGGCCCTCGGTCTCGAGCAAGGCGATCGGGCGGCGATCATCTCCCATACCCGTCTTGAATGGGTGACCACCGACCTCGGCATTCTCGCTGCCGGTGGCGTCACGGTACCCATCTATCCATCGAGCCTCGCGGGTGACTGCCAGTACATCATCGAGCATTCCGACGCGAAGATTGTATTTTGTGAGGACGCTGAACAGGTCAGAAAGCTCCGTACCGAGCGTAGTCGAATCACAGGTGTGATCCGTGTCGTTCAGATGACGGGCGAGGTCGAAGCCGAAGCCGAAGCCGAAGCCGAAGCCGAAGTCGGCGACTCCTGGGTGATGAACTGGAACGATTTTCTCGCCGCCGGACCCACCGCCGAGAGTGTCCTCGAGCAACGTCGCGCGAAGCTTGGGGAGGACTCGATTTTGACGATCATCTACACCTCGGGCACCACGGGTCGACCCAAGGGTGTGGTGCTGACCCACGCGAACATGCTGTACGAGGGCGAGGCCTGCAATCACATCGATATCATCCAGCGAGACGACACCCAGCTGATGTTCCTGCCTCTCGCCCATGTGTTCGCCAAGGTGCTGGAAGTCTCGTGGTTCTCCGTGGGTCACGTCATGGCGTTCGCGGAGAGCATGAGCACAATCAAGGGAAACCTCGCAGAGGTCCACCCCACTTTCATGGCCGGCGTTCCTCGGGTTTTCGAAAAATTCTACGCGGCAGTCGTGGACAAAGGCACAGCGACGGAGGGCCTCAAAAAACGACTCTTCCTCGCCGCCCTCGACCTCTCCCAGCGCAACGGCGAGGCCGAGCAACGAGGGGGGTCGCTTGGGCTCGTCGACGCCATCAAGTTCGAGCTGCTCAAGAAGCTGATCTTCGCCAAGGTGGGCGCTGCGGTACAGGAGCTCCTGGGAGGTCGTATGGCACGCATGCTTTCGGGTGGGGCTCCCCTCTCCCAGAAGGTGTCCTGGTTCTTCCGCGACGCGGGCCTCACCCTCGTGGAGGGCTACGGGCTAACCGAAACATCCGCGGGTACGTGTATCAACCGCCCCTCTCTCAACGTTCTCTGTACCGTGGGTCCGCCACTACCTAAAACGGAGCTAAAGATCGCTCAAGATGGTGAGGTGCTCGTTCGTGGCCCTGGGGTGATGCGCGAGTACTGGAAAGACAAGGAGTCGACCGCGATCTGCCTCATCGAGGGTTGGCTACACACAGGCGACATCGGCGAGGTCGATCGCACAACAGGCGCGCTGCGCATCACCGACAGGAAAAAAGATCTCATCGTGACCGCGGGGGGGAAAAATATTGCTCCGCAGAAGCTCGAAAATCTGTTCACGAGCTACGCCCTCGTCTCTCATTTTCTCGTCATCGGCGATCGCCACAAGTTTCTATCGGCACTGCTGACGCTCGATCCCGATCAGGTTCGCGGGCTCGCACTCAGGTTTGATCTCCAAGGTGACTACGCCGAGCTCACCCAGCGACCGGAGATCGAAAAGGCGGTGGCGGCCATCATTGCCCAAGGAAACAAGGGGCTTCCGAGTTTCGAGCAGATCAAGAAATTTAAGGTGCTCACCCAAGAGTTGTCGGTCGAATCCGGCGAGCTGACTCCCAAACTCTCTGTCAAACGAAAGGTCGTGCTGACTCGCAATCAGGAAGCGATCGACGAATTCTACGCCGAGCACCCCTAGAGACGCGGATTCGCTGCGGGCCCCAGCGACGAAACCCGGTCCGTTCGGCTTCTCATCGGCCGAACGAAGCGAAGGCGCGTAGGTCCAGCCGCCTGGGGATCTGGCCTTCTTGGTGAGCGATCGCAGGTGGTGGGGCGGGTCTACTCGCAGTCTGCGTCGGCAGCGAGCATCACCGGCCCCTGCTTGAGAAACTCCGCCGCCATGGCCTTGTCGTACAACGCGGCCGCCTCGCTGGCGTGTCCGCATACACCCGCCTTGTCGCCGTTTTCCTTGGAGATGGCCGCCAGAGCCTCCAGCGCGCGCCCCCGAACGATGGCTTCGCCACTGTTTCTCACGACCTCCTCATACGCCCCCGCGGCGGCGACCAACTTGCTCCCGTCGACCAACCGGTCGTCGGCACCGAACGCCTGATTGAGGAGCGTTTCGGCGCGAAAAAGTGTGGCGAGACTGGCATTCGGGCTGTCGTAGCCGTATTCGAGTGCCCGGTCGAACTCCGCCTGCGCGCCAGCGTGGTCCGTAAGGCGCATCAAATACACGCCCTGGGCGATGTGGGTCAACTGGGAGACTTCATCGTCTTCAAGCCCTCGCGCCTTGGCGAGAGCCGCCTCCGCTGGCGTCTTCGCGCGCTCTGGCATTGATTCCGCCAGTGCCATCGCGCGCCACGCGAGGCTCAACGCGGCGGCCCTCGCCTGTCTGGGCCCGGTGAGGCGCGCCACCAGGGGCTGGCTCTTCTGATCGACGGCAGCGTAGTCGCCGCGCACATACTGAGCCCGCAACACCGCCAACTCGGACGGATCGGGGTCCTGCACCACCCGACTTGCCACGCCCGCGCCGGCCACCTTGGGCGATTCCGGATCGTTCGGACTCGCGCTCGCTCCCTTGTCGCACCCCGGTAGCGTGAAGAAGAAGAGACCCGCGAAGGCGAGACGTGGAAGGGCCGCGAAGGCAACGCTAGGTGGTGTCATCTTGTCTGTTCTCCATTGTGGTTCAACGTACTGCGATTGTTGTCTCCAACGTCGCCACGTTCCAGCACCCGGATCTGAACCGGCGCGTCGCTCCCGACGCAGCCGTACACGTGCTCGGCGGGATCCGGCTCTTCGCCGTGATGCTCGGTACGAAAGTGCCCAAGCACTTGCACGCGATCGCCGATATAGAGCGACACGCTATCGTGGGGCGCATCGTCAGAGTCTTTCGGAGCGATAACCCGGGCCGACTCGAGATTCTCGATTCCGAGTTGCCCCGACGCGTCACGCAGCATCACGAGATCGGCGGCCACCGCCGTTTCTCGGCGACCTTCCGCCCGGTTCATCCACACGCAACCGCGGCCTCTGCCCATGACCTGCGTGCTTGAGGCGATGACGCCGACGCAGTGAACAGGGCCATCCTTCGCGTCGGAGATCCGCGTGACAGGCACCGCGTCGAACTCTGCCGTTTTCAGATCGAACTCGGGCCGGCGCCGCTGCGCCCCGCCCCGTCTGCGCAGCGTCGCCACACGCTGTCCGAACGTGAGCACGCCCACCGCCACAGCGACGAGCACGGTGAGCATCAGCCAGGGTCCATCCAACACCCGCCCGAAGTCGGCATCGCCCCCCGCCACCGGTACGTTGGACATTGTCGCAGCGAGCATCGAAAGTGGAGCAACCGAGTGGACGACCCAACTCAAAGCGATCACCCCCAGTACGCTTCCACGATCGTCAAGGTGAAGAAGGGGCCTTCACTCCCGCGGGGGACTTGTACCTTCCCCTTGACGCGCGAGCGTCCCACCTCTCCCGGTTCGATGCGCCCGATCTTCTCGCCATACAGTGTCGGTCCATCGCTGAACTCGACCCGCGGCAGTACGCGCTCGATGGGCTCGGTCCCCTTGTTTCGCACCAGCACCACCCAGCGCACGCGATTAAGCCAAATCTCGCGACGCCCCTCCACCTCCATCTCAATCACCGGTTGAATATCGTACGCTCGATTGGGCCCGCTCTCATGTATTCGCGGCAACAACTCCATCTCCCGCCGATTGTAGTCCATCTGGATAATGAACTCGCGCATGACGTTGAGCCCGAGCAGTCCCTGGGTATGTTCGTTGGCACACGAGTCACAAACGGACACTAGCAAGCCCGGGATCTCCACGTCACCGAGGCTCAGACGCGGGACGAACACCATCTTGCTCTCGCGCGGACCCGTTGCGGTGTTGAACTTGAGCATCGGTGCGTCGCTGGGGATCGGGATGCCGATCTTGCGAGCGAGTTCGGTCGTGATGGTCGTAAATGAGGCCCCCGTGTCGAACAGATAGTCGGCATCGACGCGGCCGCGGCTCCCATGCAGCGTCAGGCCAAGCATGATCGCCGTACCGTCCTCCGTGAGGGGCACCGTGATGGCCCGAGCCACCGCGATATAACCTGGATCGGATAGGGGCGGTGGCCCGGCCGTCGACTCGCCCTCCGGATCGATTTTTTCTGCGGCCTCTTGGCCCACAGCCGAAAGCACGCGGGTTCCCCAGTGCGAGTCTCCTAACTTGCCTTCGGCGACCCACTCGACGCTTCGTAGGGCGGTGCCCGTGACATCGGGGATCAGCTGCGTAGCGAGGACGAGCCCGGTCATATTCCAGGCGGCGGGCAGCCAAGCCATCGCGGCCCGGATCCGCGGGGGCTCCCCATGATACTTCCATACGGCCAGCAAGCAGGGCATGCCGAAGGCCAACACCAACGCCAATACCCACAGCCACACCGCGCTAGAATCTTGCCCCGCGTTCTTCGCCAACGCGAGGCATGTCAGAAAGGCGACCGCGCCAGCGCTCAGTGACGCTGAACTGAGCAACACCCAGCCAAACGCTGAAAGCACCAACGCAACGGTAGCTCTCACACTTGTGGCGGCCGGGACTGTGCCGCCGGAACGCCGCGAACTCGGGCTGACCACGGCCACGATAGTAGCAGGATGTGACAAGCGGCGCTGAGATCGCTCGAGACATGTGTGGCGTCCGAGCGAAGCGCTGCCGCGTCTCGACCCGCCGCAGCACGCCCGCACGCCGCCGTTGCGCGAGTGGAACGGGATCCGCGACCTTGGTGGCCGCCGTCGGGTCGATCTCGGGCGTGGGGGTCGGATCTGCGCACTGTGCGGGAGATTCGAGTCGAAGCAGCGCCCCGAAACCAGACGTTTCGGCCAGCGCCCCATGTGCGGCTCCGTCCAGGCACGAGAGCGCGCCAGCCATCGGCTGCTGGGGAAGCGCCGGGTGGCTGGCTAGGCCCAATCCGCCCGCCTCACCGCGACCGCGTGTCGTGACGAATGATTCGAATCGATCTTTGCGCACAGGTTCGCGCACGCCGTTCCTCTGGTCCCGCACCTCCGTCGCAGTGACTCGCCCGCGATCACGAGTCGAGCATGAACACGGCAGACAAGGAATCGCAGCGATAGCGAAGATCACCGCCAAGCTCGCATCAAGCTCGACCCGAAGGCTGCGCGAGGCGAGGTGGCACGCCCCTCCTCGGTCGCTAATTGATGCGGCCGCGAGGCGGCGTATTCGGCACCACGCGCAGACGATCGCTGCGGATGCCCATGGAGGCATCGCCGACTCTTGACGGCGCGCACGCAGTCGCCCCACAACGCGCGCATGCAGCCGTCGCGCCCCACACCCGTCGCAACCGGAACACGAGCCATATGGCTGCGGCGAGCACCGCGACGGCTGAAGCGAGCAGTTGCACCGTGCGAGCGTAGCAGCCCGTCGTCCGCGACGCCCCGCGGGGAGAGTATCCCCGAAGTGAGGTGCCCGTGCCGAGACGCCGTTGTCTACTCCGAAGCGCGTGCCTCCTGGTCTTCGCGCGGACAGGATCCGCCGCTAATTCCGCGGGCCTTCGAGCACAGTCCATAGAGCTCGAGTCGATGACGCACGAGGGAAAAACCGAAGTTCGCCGCCACCTTCTCCTGGAGCGCTTCGATTTCCGTATTCTCGAACTCCAAGACATGCTGACACTCGACGCAGATCAGGTGATCATGATGGGCCGTGGTCCCGGCAACTTCGTACAGCGTCTGATCATCACCAAAACGTCGCACTGCGGCAAGACCGCATTCCGCCAACAACTTGAGTGTGCGGTACACAGTCGCGTACCCGATCTTCGGATTCTCCGCTCGACTGAGCGCGAGCAGGTCTTCGATACCCACGTGATCCCGCGCAGCGAAGAATACCCTGGCGATCACATCGCGCTGTCGGGTGGACTTGAGCCGTTTCTTGCCGAGATGCGCAGCAAACTGCTCCATCAGAACCTCGACCTCCGACCCATTTCCGGCGGGGATTTCGCGCATCCTCTGCGTACACTACCCGTGGCCCAACCACACGGCAAGATGAGACGAGCGTGCGATTACACGCGAATGCCCGGACTCCGCAATGTCCGGCGACCCACTCGAGGGGACCTTGCCGCGCGAAACGCGAGGCATCTATACTGGCGCCGCATGGCGAAACGCAGCTCCCAGCGAGGCAACGACCAACTCTCCGAGACGCCGAAAGGTGGCGGGCCCGACGCTTCGTCCGGCGTGGACGACGTGATCCGTAGCCTCGAGGGAACCGTCGAAGCCCTCGAGTCCGGCGAACTCCCCTTGGAGCAAGCGCTGGAGCGCTTCGAGGAAGGGGTCCGGTTGGCCAAGGTGGGGAATAACTTACTCAACGCGCTCGAACAACGCGTAGAAGTACTGCTCGCCGATCGCGACACGCCCCAGCCTTTCGAGAGCCAAAGCGAACCGCACGATGACCGATCCTGAGCTGGCAGCCTACCTCGGAAGCCGGCGCCAGGAGATCGACATCGCACTCGAGCGCTTCCTGCCAAGACCACCCCACCGCCCTGAACCGGGCCGAGCCGTCGGGCTCGACGCCATCGCTGCGGGCATGCGATACGCAGCCTTGCAGGGCGGCAAGCGCATGCGACCGATCCTCGCGCTCGCCGCCTGCGAAGCCGCCGGCGGCACGACAACGCAGGCGATGCCGGCAGCCTGCGCCCTTGAGATGATCCACGCCTATTCGCTCGTCCACGACGATCTGCCTGCCATGGACGATGACGCCGAACGTCGCGGCCAACCCACGGTCCACGTGGCGTTCGGCGAAGCCATCGCCGTGTTGGTGGGCGATGCTCTCCTCACGGGGGCTTTCCAAGCGGTCACGACGACGCGCAACGACGTTTCGGCACAAGCGATGCTGGAGTGTGTCCGCATCATGGCCCATCACGCGGGTTTCATGGGCATGGTAGGGGGCCAGGGATTGGACCTGGCATGGGGCCAGAGGATCGACAATCTCAAACACCTCGAACGCCTGCACGCGCTCAAAACCGGTGGTCTCTATGCCGCCGCAGGGGCCATGGGCGGCCTGTGTAGCGGCGAGAGCAGCGACACTGTCGGCCGACTCGAGGCGTACGGTCTCGCTTTTGGCATCGCCTTTCAGCATGCCGACGACGTCTTGGACGACGACCAACTCGATCTCCGACCCCAAGCACAAGCCCGCGTCGACGTGCTCGCCCGCGAGTGTAACGAGATTGCCCACGGTTTCGGGGAGCGCGGCCATCGGCTAGCTGCCATCGCCGACTGGGTTCGAGCACGCGCCCACCTCTAGGCTTGGGCGGCGAAAACCTCACGCGACAAGCGGGTCCGACACCGAAGGCGCAGCGCTCGCACATCCGGGAGGCCGAATCGAAGACCTGTGGAGCTGGGCGCCCACTCGGCGCTCCCCCTGGAGGACGCCCGCGTCGGTCGGAGCCAGAACATCTATTGTCCAGGCACGCTGGGGAAACGCCCGATACGCATCGTCCTGTTCCGCACGAGTTTAGGAAATTGACGACGACATGCAGCAAATACCGAAAACCGCAACCGACACAAGTGTGAGCGAAACGCACGGGCTGGTTCCGGTCGTAGCGCTGCGATAGCCTCCGGGGCCGACTCGATCGGGACAACTATATATGATCAAACCAGCAAGAACCGCGAATCCACACATCCGGCGCGCCGCTCTCGTGACCCTGATGTGCAGCGCCACCTGTACAGACGACACGAATGCCGGACCCCACGAGACCGACTCCACCAAAGATGCAACGGACAGCTCCTCCGTGGGCACGGAGTCGATGCAATCCACTGACGCAGGGCCGTCACAGGGGCAGCCTCCTAGCAACGAGGACCCCGAGGGGGACGACACCTCGGCCAGTGACGAATCGGATACCAACGAAGCCAATGATGATGATGATGATGATGATGATGATGATGATGATGATGATGATGATGATGATGATGACAACGATGATGATGATGATGATGATGATGACAACGATGATGATGATGATGATGATGACGATGACGATGACGATGACGATGACGATGACGATGACGATGACGATGATGGTGACGATGATGGTGACGATGATGGTGACGATGATAGTAACTCCGCCGGATCGACCGGAACAGGAGGCCCATCGGGTGATATGGGGGACGACCCGCTCGAATTCGCCGGTGCGATGAACGGCTACCGCTGGGAGTTGCCGTGCGCAGATCCAAGCAGCCGAGACACGTGCGTATGGGATCCCGCGCTGCTCGACGGCGCAATCGATGACCCGAATGTCAAGCTACATCGCGAGGACGTCGTAACATTCGGTGGAGATCCAGATCTCATCTACGATGTCACGCTTCGGTTCCGCGGCGTGACCGAGCCCAAAAACTTCACGGGGGGCGAAGTTCTCGAAGACCACTTCCAAATCGGTGGTACACCCGGCTCCAACGACTACAACACCTATAGCGTCGATGTTGGAGATCCAGCAAACGTGTACACCCTCAATCGCAACGAAGCGGGGATCGGGCACTACAGCTTCGTACTCGACTACACCGTCACGATTCCGATCCGAGGGGGCGCTGACGTGCGCCTCACAATGATCGACCCGAACATGATAGCGATAGCGAACCCCGGAGGAAATGTCCCCTCTGGCGAGCCCTTCCTCATTCCCGATATCGCCCCGTTTCCTGAGCCATTCTATGGTCAGTTCATCCAAATGGACGTGCTCTCTGTGAGCGAAGCACCCTAGCCGAAACGTACACGCGGCGGCCGCCGCGTGTACCCGGCCCTCCCCCCCAGGGAGGAGCACTATACGTACTCGCGCGCAGCCGGCCGGGCATTGTTGCTAGCTCCGCACGCGCTGGGATCGACAACTTTCTCGGTTCGACGACGAACGGGCTTCCGCACACGCTAGTCCCGGCAGAGCGTACCCCCTGGCTGACCGTCGGTCACCTCGGCATGGCAGCCGTAGCTCAGTCGGTAGCGCTGACAAGTCTGTAGGGTCGTCTGCGAAGCCTGCAGGCATTTTCCGTCGCACTCGCTGCTGTCCCGGCAGGTCTTTCCCGCGTCGCCAAACACCTCCATGCAAAACTCGGACTGCATGCGTCCCCATTTGCCCCATTCGCCTCCCCGAGATCCGCACACACGACGTGCCCGTTCCGCAGCGATACAGGTCCCGGTGGCTTTCTCGAACAATCCGCCGCAGACCAGTGGGTCGGGACACGGCTTGCCGGGCCCACAGGGCGGACCCCCGGTAGCAGCACGACCCCCCTTCGGCTCACGCGGCGGTTGTTGAAGCCGCGCGGGCACAGTTTTCGTGGGCCCCGTCTTCCCAGGTGGTTTCGCCGCGTTCGCGCTCACGCGGGTAGGAGCGGAAATGGCCGGAGACACGGCCTCCACCCGTTGTGGGCTCGCGTCTCCGCCGACGGGTGGCGGCGCCAACTTGTCCGCCGTAGGTGCGGGCGTCGGTCCTTCCACCACGGATGACGGCGCCAAGTCAGCGACGACTTGGTTCTCCGGCGGAACAGCCGTGCAAGCCCACATGGCGGATCCGAGCATCACGGAGGGCAGCAACAGGAAACGAAGACAAGAACGAAAACGCAGCCGAAAACGGCGTCTCGGTGGAGATGGATGGGGCGAGTCGTGCATGGGAGGAAGCTCGTCTACACATTCTACACCGGCCTCAACTTCTCGTGGACAGCCGGCTGCGGATTTGGAGCCACATCCGCCTCCAAGTGCGACGCAGAACCGCGTCGATCACGGTGTCTTCGTGCGAACGGGGGAACCGTTGATCCGGGGTGCGTCGCTTGCCATACTTTCGCCCACCTTGGGATGCTCTGCTCATCGAGGTCTTTGTCGTCGCCGGTACACAAATCGAGGCTCGTTCTTTCCCAAAAACTGCGCGTTCAAGTGCATCTGCTGCCGCTCGGCGCGTCGCCTCCACGTGCTCCAGTATCAGGTTTCGATCTTCGCCGCCTGGCTCTCGATCGGCAGGTCCTTCGTAGTTGTATTCATACCCTCCACATGCCACGACTCATTCGCCCCTTCAATCCCCCCCCGAACGGTGATGCTCGAACAACAGCGGCCGCCTGAGACGATCTACCATGGGCTGTGGGGCGCGCATCGCATCGAGGAACCCCTTTACAGATTGGTTGGCATGCGCAATGGGCCGACCATCAAGCCGCTGGCGTGCCGACTTGGCATCGTGGAAGGGTCGCTGCTGCCCGACCTTGCGGATGCGGCGGGTGACTTGATGGCGAG
>JAZGFE010000096.1:0-7098 GCA_036479215.1 Nannocystaceae bacterium
TCTGCCGTCTGTCGCGCGACGTAGGCAGCCGACGAGCAAGAAGCTTCCCCCATTCCCGATGCCAAGATGCGGGAGGCGTGCCGAGAGCATCGCCGCGCAAGAGCCCAATGATTTCCGCATGTGAGCGGGGTTGCAGCAACAGCAGTGGCACTCGCGCAACGGCCCGCGGGTCGGACGACCGGCCGACCCGACGGACGGGTGCAAACGGGCCGAGTCTGCGGTGAAGGGGGCGTCGGCCTTCACGCGTAGCGGTTTCGCTATCCTCGTTTCCTGCGTGTCAAGGACCGGCAGATGTGATCATCCGCAGCCCGCCAGAATGGCCGGAACGCGACCAGCCTTCGGGGGGCCTTGGACGAAACGCTCTGGGTGCCGCCCGTATGCTCGATCCAGCGCATTTTGGCGGCCCGCAGCGAGCGTGGTGACCCGGTCGAAGAATAGCTCTCCGGGCCGAAATAGGGCCAGACCCGAATGGCAGTGATGGTTGTTGTTCTTTCTGCTTTCTGTAGGCGGCCGCGAGAAAACCACACACGCAGTCGCAAACGTTGCCTTGAACGCGCGTCGCCGAACGCTCTTCGCCTCAGCGGGTCCCCAGTTTTCAGACACGCGCGCAATCGCACGACACCGACCCACCAAGTCGCGCATTTCACCGGTGCGCGTCATTTCACACCCCTGCGCGTTCTCCGACCCGCTCATGCTAGTTAGGGGCGGGGCTCTCCGAGTCGTACGGCGTACCAGGGCCACCGCGCCCTCGTGCTGAGATCCAGTATCGGTAACGTATTGCCACCTCTCGCACCTACGATTGCGGGGGTGATGCGCTGACCAGCTGAAACCACAGTCCCCTATCCACTGGGTCTACGGCGAGCTTCCGCCCTCTTCGCAGAAGGCGCACCGCCACCATCTTCGCTGGTCCGCCGCAGTATCCACACACCGTCACGTCCACCCAACAAACACGCACCGAAGCAGCGGCGCCCAGCCGTGGTTGTCGGACCGGGGACTCCACGCGGTGCGTGACTTGGTGGCGTCAGGCTTGGGTGGCTCGACCGGCTGCGGCGTCGTCAGGTCGAACAACGCGAACTGCTCCTGTCGTCGATGCGGCACGATCTCGCCACGCCGACTTGCGCGGTGATAGCAACGCGACGCGTGGTAGGCTCGACACAAGGCAAGCTCCGGCGTGAATGCTTCGTACCTAGCCTCTGTCGCTACCTGGCTCTACTGCGCCGACGCACCGGCTCCCGCCGCATCGGTTGCCACGGCGTCGCCCCCGGACACACCCTCGCGCTGGTCCGTCCAAGGCAGCGCTCTGAGCGAAGCGACTGCCCTCCCCAGCCACCGGCTCGTTCGCCGGCCGCTCCACCCCGGGATCGATCTCGGGGCCGAGTACAGTCTGACCCGGCCGCGCCCGTTCCAAGTCGCACTCGGCATCAGCGTCGGCTTTTTTCGACACGATCAGTTCCGCGATGGCTACTGGCTGCAGCCCAATCTGCGGTTCGGCTACACGCTTCCGTACGGCCTGGAGTTCGCGGGGATGGTCGGTACCGGTTTGTTCCTCGCGGTCTCCAGCCTGGACACGTACCGCGAAGACTCCGGTGGCTACGTAGACGCGGCCCCTCGCATCCATCCGGAGCTGCTCGCCTCCCTCGGGGCCGAGCTCGGCTACGACTTCGGCCTCACCACCCGCAGCCCTGTCACCGTGTTCGTTCGTTACACCTTCTCGGTCGAGACGCCATTCGCTACGTCGGTCGGCGTGCCCGTGCTGCCCCTGACGACATTCCACCTCGGCGCGCGCTTCGACCTCCGCCGTCGCAAAGCCGACCGATGGCCCTGTCTCGCCGCCGCCTGGCCGTACTCCTCGCGGGTCTCACGGGCGCGTCTGTGCTGAACTCGGCCTGCTCGGAGGACTGGCGACGCGAGCAGTACGAGTGCGAACCCACCCCCCAGATCGGACACCCTCAGGAGGGCAACTTCGAGGCTTTCCTGCGCAAGCACCAACGGGCCGGGCTTCCCGGCATGGTCCTGCACATTCGCGACGACTCCGGTGAATGGGCCGGCGCGGCCGGCTACGCCGACCTCAAGACCCGAGATCAGCTGCGTACCTGCAACCGGTTTCGCGTAGCCAGCATCTCCAAGCTGTTTGCTTCGGTCGCGGTGCTCCGGCTCGTCGAGCAGAGCCAGCTCGAATTGGACGGGAAGATATCCTACGAGATCAACGACCAGGGCGATCTGGCCAACTTCGCCCAGGCCACCACCCGTCAGGTCCTCAACCACCAAAGCGGGATCTATGCTTGCAACGAGAGCCTGCGCTACGGCACCGATCTGCTCAACGACCCCACCACAAACCACTGGACCCCCGACCGCTGCCTCAGCTACGCGCAAGGTCACGACGCGTATTTCGAGCCCGGCACCGGGTTTCACTACTCGAACACCAACTACGTACTGGTGGGCAAGTTGCTCGAGATGATCACAGGTGAGTCGCGCTACGACGCCCTGGACGAACTGGTGCTCGAGCCGCTGGAGCTTCACTCCACCGTGTTCAACCCTGACGCGCCGATCCCCAACGGCACCGTCCGCGGCTACGCCGACACCTACGGTGATGGCTCCGTGCTCGACACCACCGCGTACGCGTTCGGATTCCAGACCCTCGATGGAGAGATTGTCTCGACCAGCGACGATCTCGTCGCGTTGCTCGACAGCGTCGTCTACGGGCGGTTCCTGACCGCCGAGAGCCTCGAGGCCATGACCACCTGGATCGACGTGGGTCCCGACGATCCCGAGAGCGACCGGGGTTTCACCAAATACGGACTGGGCATGCGCTACTGGGATACCGAGTACGGCCCCGCGATCGGGCACAGCGGCGAAACGTTTGGGTACCTCGCCTTCGCATTCACGTTTCCCGAGCGCGACACCACCGTTGCCATGCTCATCAACGGTTCGTACTCGGAGATCGACACACGCGCCGAGGCAGCTCTGGCCGGGCTTCCCGAGTTGCTGTTCGGCGCCGGCTAGCTTCGAAACGGTGCCGGTTGGGGCGCGTACCGGCCACATCCACAGTCGGCGTCACCCCATCGCCCCAACAGCGCGGCTGGTCACGCACAATAAGCGCCGCCACCCTATCTCGGCTCCTGGCTACTCTCGTCAACTTGGTGCCGCCCGCCTGCAACGCTATGATCCCAAAGTGAGCTTCGCCGACGAACTCGACTCGCTGCCGAAGGTCGAGTCGACTGCTCGGCAAAGGTTCCTCGACGCGCTGTCGTTGTTCGACGAGGGCCTCGAGATGCAGCGATTGACGTTCCGTCGCCGTCATCGGGATGCCAGCGACGCGGAGATCGAGAAACTGTTGCTCGGGTGGCTCGCCCGTGAGGACGAGGACCCTTGAAGCTGGCAGACGCGCTGCGGGACTTGAGCCCTTAACTAGTATGAGCCGGGTCGGAGAACGCGCAGGGGTGTGAAATGACGCGCACCGGTGAAGTGCGCGACTTGGTGGGTCGGTGTCGTGCGATTGCGCGCGTGTCTGAAGACTGGGGACCCGATGAGGCGAAGAGCGCTCGGCGACGCGCGTTCAGGGCAACGTTTGCGACTGCGTGTGTGGTTTTCTCGCAGCCGCCTACAGAAAGAACCAAAGCAGGGGCGACACGCTGGGCAGGGTTTCTTGCGGCGTGTTCCCGTGTCGACCTCGTCTGGGCGTACAGCGTGGCTAGGGAGGGGTGAACAGCTCACGGCGTTCATCTGCTCCACATCGCTCTACCGAAGGGGTGGGAGGCCCGCGCGTGCCGCATCCGTTCCCGCGCACGCGCGGCTTGGAACACGTTCCGGCGTCATCGAGGTTTCGCCCGACGTCAGCGGCGTCGCGTCCGGTTTGTCCCGCAGCAGCGCGCGCTTCGCGGGCCTGAATATCCCCGCGCTGCTCAAGCGACACGGCGATGCGAGCCGGGGTCGACGACGGCCTCGATGATTTTCAGTGGCCCTTCGCACACCGGGCACCTCCTAAGGTCGACGGAGAAGACGCGGGCGAGGAGCCGACGCCAACCTATCCGTTTCGGTGTGGGTGGCACGTCGGAGTGGATTGCACGGCTGTGCAATCCTGCCTTCACGTCGAACAAGGCGAGTTGCTCGATGTTGAGTTCGGCGTGAGGAGAGCGCTCGATGATGGGTAGGCGCAGATGGTGCCGTGCAGCGAGCACGCCCCGATAAGAACACGCCCTGCGCTCGCCCCGTAGCAGCGTCAGAGACAGGAACCCTGCTCCCCAAAGAGGCGCCGTTGTGTCGGGAACCGAGCAGCCGCATCCCTCCTTTTCACCGGCGGCATCCGCTGGCGTGTCTGGGGTGTCGTCGTGGTCACCTGTGTCGTCGTCATCGTCACCCTCAGGGATCGCGGCTTCGAGGTAGTCCACATCAAGATCGTCGATGAGATCAGGGTAGTCAGCCGCGTACGCCTGAAACGGCGCCTTGCTCTGATCGTAGTTGCGGTAGCCGCTGCGTTTCAAGCCCGCTCCGTTTCCACTGCTGCTAAAAAACTCCGGCCTGGCTGGACGATTCAGATCGGAGGGTTACACGGCAAGACGGTGGCGGCGCAGCCCGATCCGCCTGGAGATCCGCCTGGAGATCCGCACTGTACCCATGGTCGCGTGGTGGTTGGATGATCGCCGCGGTTGGTCTGATGATTCGCGGACGTGAGTAGCGTGGACCCGCTGGTCTCACTCGGTCTCGTGCTGGTCATCAAGTCGGCTACGCAGTCGCTCTAGCACCGCTTGGGGAGCGCGCACATCAAAGTGGGTTCCCGTTTCACTGTGCCGCTCGCCCAGTACACAAGCGTCTTCGTACACGTGACGAATGAGCCCGCGCTGGGCGTAGGACACAAATAGTTCGGTCTCGACCATCTCTCCGTCGAAGAAGGAAACGATAAGATCGCGGACCCGCACCACATCGTCGGGGTTGTGGGCCGAGATATTCAGGGCCTCGGGGAATTCTTGCTCGAGCTCGTGGAGTTCGCGGATCTTGAGCTGGTCGCGCTTGTTGAGCACCAGGCGGGAGACTACCGAGTCTGCGCCGATCTCGGCGAGAACTTCCTTGGCGACGGCCAGTTGGTCGCGGAAACTGGGGTCCGATGCGTCGACGACAAAGATCAGCAGCGAGGCTTCGAGAGCCTCGTCCAAAGTCGAGCGGAACGAGGCCACCAGCTCATGGGGGAGCTTTTTTATGAAACCCACCGTGTCGCTCACCAACACTCGTGGGTCGGTTTCGGGTTGGAGGGCGCGCACTGTGGTGTCCAAGGTGGCGAACAGTTTGTCCGCGACGTAGACCCCACTCGACGTCAACGCTCGCATCAGGGAACTCTTGCCGGCATTGGTGTAGCCCACCAAGGCGACGCGTCGTTGATTTTGGCGAGCGGATCGTCGAATGCGCTGGTTTCGCTCGATCTGGGCGAGCTCCTTGCGCAGCTCCGCGATACGATCTCGGATCTTCCGGCGATCGAGCTCTAACGCCGACTCTCCAGACCCTTTGCCACCGATACCGCCGCGCTGTCGGTCGGCGCCCGCACCCGCCTCGCGCAACCGAGGGGCGACGTAGGTCAGCCGAGCGATTTCGACTTGCAACTTGGCTTCCCGGCTCTGCGCGTGGCGATGGAAGATCTCAACGATCAGGTGGGTGCGGTCCATCACCTCGGCCCCGGTGGCCCGCTCCAGATTACGTTGCATGCGTGGCGTTAGTTGGTGGTCGACCACGATGACCTGGGCGCGCGGAATCTCTTTATCCACCGCGTACACATCTTCGTCAAAGTCCATCTCTTCGTACGCTGGAGGGGCAGGTCGGGGCGGATCTGCGGCGAGTTTGGCCAGCTCCTCCGCCTTCGCCGGATCCTCCGGTGCGACGTACAGCGACGGGCGCGTCGGAGTCGGTGGCTGTGCGTCGAGCTCGTGTTCGTCCTGATCCTCATCCTCATCCTCATCCTCATCCTCATCACCTTCGTCAGGCTCATCGCGTTGGCGCAGGTGCTCTTTGCGGCGCTCTGATGCGATCTTGCCGGGGATGTGCGCTTCGACCTCGCCGCTGCCGCCGGTCCACGCCGCCAGTTCGAGTAGCTTGCCCTCGCCCAGCACCGTTGCGGGGGATAGTCCTGGGCGGCGTTGCGAGACAACGCCCACCACTTGGAGGCCCAGCGTTTTTGCCAGGCGTCCAAGCTCGGCGAGATCCGCCGTGTGTTGCGTGTCGGTGACCCCCGGGAGCTGCACTGCCACGAGGACAGCGGAAGGTGGGTTGTTTCGGTCTGCCAAGCCGCGGAGCATAGCCGCAGTGCGTCGGCGCGTCAGTGCCCGTTGGCCATGGGCGGCGCAGCCCAGCACCGCGTGATGTTTTGTGCGGGAAGGTCCGCTCTCGCCTCACGGGAGGTCTCGCGCCCATGCCGCCAAACCGCCGAGCGCGGCGCGAACAGGGGTACCCTCCCCGCAACTACGCCGCCGCGCCATGCTCTACTACACCCAGCTCATCTATATTAAGCCCGGCCAGGAAGAAGCATTCCACGCCTTCGAGTCCCAGGTGTTGCCGCTGCTGTCCCGCTACAACGGCCGACTTCTGCTCCGAATCCGTCCCAACAAAGCGTGCGTGATCGAGGCCAATGATCCGGTTCCGTACGAGATTCACATTCTTACGTTCGGGTCGAAAGCCGATCTCGACGCGTTCGCGGCGGACCCCAAGCGGCAGAAGGTTCTCGAACTCAAGACCCGGTCGATCGATCGGGCGGTTCTCATCGAGGGACGCATTTTGTAGCGCGGCCGTCGGGATAGGCGTCTCGCCTACATGCGCTGGACGTGCTCGAGTCGCTCTCGGCACAGCGGTTGGTCTGTGTCCTGCTCGACGCCGCGTTGATCAAGACACAATTGCGGAGTCACAAAGCTGAAGTTCCAGGCCCAGACTTAGAAAACACCCATGATTGTGGGCACTTCGACCGATTTTGCCGATGCGGCTCTGCCTACAAAATGATCGTCGAAAGCAGCTCAAGCGCCCGACTCTGGGACGCGTTCGGTGTCGTTGTGAGTTCGAACGAGGCTGATTCTCCACCTCCTTTCGGCTGACACGTGTTGCGGACGATCCCGCTGAGCGAGT
>JAZGFE010000097.1:0-3366 GCA_036479215.1 Nannocystaceae bacterium
TGGGATCCGCTGAGCGACATTCAGCGTACGGTGTTAGATTTGCTGGGCGTGCCGAGCGCGGAATACGGTCAGTGAGGGGGTCGAATATTCGAGAATACGACGATCTCAACGTGCGGAAAGTAGGCTCCATAAGCGTGAAACCAGATGTGCACCCGACATCACGCCCTCCCTCGAGGCTGTGTGTGTCCACGGTGGGTGCCGGAAGCTCGGTGCTCACTTCCACGTAAGAGGGGCGATCCCCCGCAGCAACGAAGTCTTCCGCATCTTTCGACGTGCGTGCATACACCATTACGCGATTTCGCCGAATATCGACGTCGAGAGCATTCAGCGCAACATCATCGTCAGCCGCGACCTGATCGCAACGCGCTTGCTCCCTCACAAGATCAGCGTAGGAAACGTCCACTTGTCGGATAGAAAGGACATCGCGCAGCTCCCCGTACTCCCCCTCATCGAGGCCGAACAGGTTTTTGGCGTCCTTCCTGGCCCGCTCGCTTCGAGTCACGGCAATAACGATACGGAATTCTGGCTCCTTTTCTACCCATAGGCCGCCAAAAGACTGGCTGTCTAGGAGTTCGACTTCAGCTTGGAACTTGCCCGCAAGATCGATGAGGTCGTCATGATACCGAATCTCCGCTTCGTCGAGGCCATAGCGGTTCGCTTGCACGTTTTCCTGTGTGTATTGCGAGTCGCCAACGGGATCAGCGGGCAGGCTTCCCGGGTGGACAAAGTCAGTTGATGCGAGGCCAGCCTCGTCACGATTGTATTCCCCACTCCAGTCGTCCGCTGAGCACGAGAAACTTGCCAGCGCCAGCACGACTAATGAAGGTAAACTTGGCAACAAGTACGCAGCGTATTTGTTGCCTTCAGCGGAAGGCGGAAGGCGGAAGGCGGAAGGCGGACATGTTGCGGAACGTAGACGCTCCACCGGAGCGTGTCAACCACGAGCAACACGCGCGATGCCACATAGCAGGCTTCTAGGTACAACTGCGCGTCCTGCGTCGATGCGCGCGAAATGGCCCGTGCGACGAGAAGAAACAACGCGCAATCGGTACAACGGGCCAACAAACAAGGGCGGTGCTCCGGCGAACGTGTTTTCGACACGGGCACACGCGCCGCGCATGCGGCCGTTGTGGTGGGGCCCGAGGGAGACGTTGACCACACCGGGCTACCGTGGCACCCGAACGGCGGCGGGCGTGCGCGTATGGGCTCTCACCGCCTGCATGGTTTCGAACGGATCTCGCTACCCGTCAGGAGGCCTACCATCACCGTAATCAAAAGCGCGTCGTCCAAAAGGGGCAGTTCCTCCACATCACCGAAATGAACGTCACCGAGGGCAACAATTCCGTCGCGGCAACGGACTCCAATCTTCCGGGGGAGTGGAACCCGGCCGCTGGCGAGTACATCCCCCGCATCGCGGTCATGGGCACCCTCAACGACCAGATCGAGAACATCCTGGCCAAGTTCGGCATGGGTGAAGTCAACGGCCTGGGCACCGACGTGCAGGGTGGCGTGCCCTTCGACGACCTCGAGAGCGGGGAGGGCCAGGCCGTGCTCGACGACCCCTCGCGCCTCGACGACTATCACATCATCTTTGCGCCCTGCATGTCCCAGTTCGGACTGGGCACACCCTCGCAGGGCAATCGACTCGAGAACATCCTCGACTACGTCGAGGCCGGCGGCAAGTGGGACGTGACCGAGTGGGCCAACGAGTACCTCTACGAGCCCTTCCCGAATTGCCAGACCCTGCATCAGCAGCCGAACAACCCGGACCTCGGCTCTACGACACAACAGGAACGGTCGTCGATGGCGAGCTGCTCTCGTGGCAGCAAGTTCCGCCCGCGCCGCTCAAGGATATCGGTGGTGGGAATCCTACGCTGCTCAACCTGCCTTTGGTCGAACTGCTCGACAACTGGTCCGGCATCGACTCCATCCCGCGGGTGCTCGTCGAGAACGAGGAGGGTGAGGAGGTCGACGTTGGCCACAAGGTGTGGACCGAGGGTCCGTGTCTGAGCTGCTCGACGACAGCGGTGCGACCGATGACGCTCAGTGCCAGCTACAGCTGCGGGCAGATGATGTTCAGCACCTATGACACGAGCGAGGAGGTGGACTGCGGCCTGACGTCGCAGGAGTTGATGCTGCTCTACATCATCTTGGAGATTGGCGTGTGCTTTGACGAGCCGCCTCCACCACCGCTGCCGATCGACTAGGGGGAGCTGTGGGTGTTGCACTGCATGCGAGCGTGTAGCGAGCAACTCCGCATGCTATGGTCCTCCCACAGTGGCAGTGCCTCAACACCCTCGAGCCGACAGTCGCATTCAGGCGCCCCCCTGGTCGAGCGCGGCCAGCGAAGCTCAACGTCTCGGTACGGATCTTGATGCCCTGCGGCGCAACGCGGCGCTGAACGCCGAGCAGCGCCTTGCGCAGCTCGAGGAATTCCTGGCCCTTCGAGAGGCGTGTCGTCGTTGAGACAGCGCGGGCCGCAGCAAACCCGTGAGCTGCTTCGGGTCCTCGATGAGACGGGCTTCGAGTTCATCGTCGTGGGTGGCGTGGCCGCCATTTTGCATGGCTCGACCTTGAACACGGTGGACCTCGATGTTGTCGCCCCCTTCACGACGGCCAACCTTGAAATTCTACTTCAGGCGCTGAAGCCATATGCGCCGCACCACGCATCGCGTCTCGATCTTCCCGGCATTCAGGAGTCGGCCGAGATGCTCTGCACTTGGCGTCTGCTTCTGATCGAAACAGATTTGGGTCGACTCGACGTGCTGCGAGAAATGGAGCCCATCGGGCTCTTTGGGGATTGCAAGTACGTGCAACGCTCGGTCGAGGGGATCGAGCTGCGTGTTCTGACTCGCCTCCAGCTCCTCGAGGTCAAGCGACATGTGGCGCGACCCAAGGATCTGATGGTGGCTGAGGAACTCACCGCGCTCGGCGATCTGGACGATTGATCTCGCCTTCGGCACGCTGCCGCGCGAGCGCATGGGCAACGACGCATACGCGTACTACGGTCGCTGGGCCCAGTCCCGCCTGGGCCCAGGCGCTTCCTCAGTTCATAGTCTACTTCAAAGAACGACTTTCCTCGGTAGTTTGACGTAGGCGCGACGCCCATCCAAATTCGCCATGGATTGCTTCGAGTCCGACGACCTGGCCAACCTTTGACGTGACCGTCCTATCCGCGCCATGGCCGTCGCGCCCCACTTCCCGGCCGCGCCATGCGGACTTCCGCTCGCAACGGTGCTCGCCAAGCTCCTCGCTGCCGCCGGCCTACACCACAGCTTCTGCCGGCGTCACGGAGACGACGTGTCTCCCACCCGCCCCGAGTTCATAACTAGAAGAAATACCCCTCCCAAAACTACACATCCCTCC
>JAZGFE010000098.1:0-10604 GCA_036479215.1 Nannocystaceae bacterium
ACCGTCCGGACCATCGTCGGCAACCTCCAGAGGCGCAAAGCCAAGGAGGGCAAGAACTTCACGCCCAAGCAGCAACAACTGCTCAATCAGCGCGTGGCCGAGGAAGCGCAGCTGGTCGAAGACCGACTGGCAGCAGCCGCCAACGCCGCCAAAGAGGTGCCGGCCGCAGAAGGCGCCGCGGGCGAGGTCACGTCCGAAGTGGAAGCCCAGGAAGCCGAGACCCTGTCGGTGCTGGAGGCGCAAATCGCCCAGCAAAAGGCGTCCGTTCCGGCCGGCGAAACCCTCGATCCGGATTCGCGGCTCGCCAAGCAGATTGCCGTCGCCGAGAAGCGCCGCGACGAGCTGCTCGAAAAGCGCGAGGCCCGCAAGCCAGAAGCGAAAAAGGTCGCGGCCAAGGCCAAGCGGGAAGAGAGAAAGGCCAAGGCCAAGCTCAAGGCCGAAGAAGAAAAGGCGAAAGTCGAAGCCAGAAAGGAGAAACGACGTGCCAAAGCCAAGCAAACTCGTGAGCGAAAGGCAGCAGAGGCGAAAAAGGCAGCTGGAGAACCATCCGCTGAACCAGGAGCAGATACAACAGGCCGAGCAGCAGAGGAAAAGGGAGCACCTCCAACAGCTAAACCAGGAAAACGAGGAAAAGCGGCGAAAGTTGAGCCCGCGCCAGGTCCGAAGGCTGGCGAGGCGGGAGGAGCAGGCCTCGAAACTGGAAGACCCGCTGCAGACCAGGCACCGGCTGCAGAACCAGAAGCGCCAGGTGGAGCTGCAGAACGCCCGGCGCCAGGTCGAGGAGCGGCGAAACCGCCCACTTTCAAGGAATTCGTAGAGTCCAAGGGCTTCCAGGTCGAGAAGGGGAGCATCACACCCAAGCCCGGGACCGCACCGCGCTCCAACGAAGACTTGGCCGAGGAGCATCAAGCCCTACTGAAAAGCCTGAAGGCTGCCAAGGCGCCCACGAAGCCGGCCGCCACCACGTCCGCGCAAGGCGCCGCGCCGGTCCTGCAAAGGATTTCCAGCGAACTCAAGCTCGGCGGCCCACTCGGCATCAGGATGGGCAAAACAGGCGGCAGGCCCACGCCGAAAATGCTCACCAGCGCCAAGTTCCCGGTCCTGCGAAACATTGCAGGTCAGCTCCAAGAGGAGGTCACTCAGCGCGGGCTGCCCGAGGTGGAGAGCAAGAACCGGTTTTTCAAGACCAAGGTGCAGGCCGCGGCATACATTGACGAGCTGATCACCACACTCGAAGCAACGCCGGCCAAGCCGGAGATCAAGGGAACGACCGAACAGCAGGCGCTCGCCGAGAAGGCCGAGAAAGAAGCCACCCGGCGCGAAAAAATTCGCGTCACCCAGGCCAAGCGCCACGAGCGCGAGAGGACTCCCGATCCCACCGTGGACGACTTGAAGACGGCGGTTGCCAAGTTCGCTCCCATCAACCGCGCCGAAGCCGAAGCAGAAGGCCTGATTGACCCCGGTGAGCCAAGCCCGAAAGTCGGGATCCGGGCTGTCTTCACCAGGAACGGTATCTCGCTGGAGGCGGCGGCCCAGAATCTTGAGGCGCTCGGTTATCCAGTGACCGGGAAAGTCAGATCAGCAGAAGGCCAGATAGCGGCGTCCGGTAGCGTGCTAATGGAGAACCTGGAAAAGTCGCTGCGAGGCGACGCCGTGTTCTCCAATCAGGCCGGCGACCAGGTGTTCGCCGCCGAAATGGAGGCCCGGATCGCAGACGAGCAGGCGCGCCGCGAAGACGAGGCCCTGGCCGCGACCGAGAGCCCGGCTGATCCAGCGGATGATCCGTTACCCGGTGATGCGCTGTTGGAGGAGGAAATCCCCTCCAACTTCGATCCCGCCAGGCGGCGCATGGGCGAACTCGCCGACGAACTGAATCAACTGAAAAAGGGCGCCGGCACGGCGCTCGTGAAAAAAGCGGACGCCGACGATCTCTTCGACATCGAGATCGTCCAGGCGCTTGAGGAGGCTATCAATGAGCAAGGCAGCAAAAGACGTACTGGCGTGGCTGGAGGCAAACGAAAAAAGGGGCCACGTACCAAAAAGAAGGCTGCCGCTAAACCGCGCATCGAGGGAAGACTCCCCGAAGGAGAAGTCGCCCGCCAAGAAAAGGCCGACATAGCCAGCGTCCGCGAGAGGCTCACCCAGCGAGCCACCGGCAAGACCCCTTTCCCGGTCCCCGAGTCGGTCAAGGAGCGTGCCGGCCACCGGCTGGAGGTGTTTGACAGCATCTTCGAGCATCCGGACGGCGCGGCCGGGGTCGAATTCCATCACAGAAACTCCAAAGGCCGATTGGCCATCGTGACTCCGGACACCATCGAGCCCGGCAACTGGCGCGTGACGTTCTTCGACAAGGACGGTTTCTCGGGGCACGCCACCTTCGATACCGCCCCCGACGCGGTGTTCGGCGCCATGGTCGACGGCTTCGACTTGCGGGCCCCGCCCGGAACCTTGGACAGCATCTTCCGGACCCCCGCTTTCCAGGAAGGGCTCAAGGTCACGGAGGAAATCCGCAAGCTCAACGAAGCCTCGTTCAAGCGTTCCCAGAAGCCGGCCGCCGCCGAGCCGCAAGAAGGCCTGGCGCCGGCGGCGACCACCGCCGAGCAAGTTGCCGGGCGCGCGCGCGAAGTCCAGGAACGCCTGGCGCCCAAGAAGGAGCCCGATGTCACCGCGGGCCCCCTGTTCGACCTGGCCGAGCGCAAGGACTTCGAGAAAAAGCAGGGCGACCTATTCGCGCCGGTGAGCGTGAGCGACGCCGAGCGCCTGGGTAAGAACCCGAAGGAAAAAAAGGCGCTGCGCGAGGATGCGCGGGCGCGCGCAGAAGGCACCCGCAAGCCGCGCACCGATCTCGCCGGCGATCCGGTGGAGGCGCACGAGTGGTCGAAGGACACCCAGATCGACAGTGTTGCATACACCCTAGAGGTGAATGACCGGCGCACACCGAAGGCCATCGTGTTGCACGAGGCCCTCACGCGGGCGCGAAAATACACCAACAACGCGATCAGCAACCTGGCGCACGAGACCTTCAACATTCCCTTCAAGCAGAGTCGCCGGGCCCTCACTCAGGCGCTTTCGGATCTCATCGACGGCGGCATGCCGGAAGGCTGGGTCGACGGGATCCGCAAGTTCGTCGCCGATCCGCAGACTACCGATTCGACCGCGGTCGGGCAGTACATCCCGGAGTCCCGCACCATCGCCATGCGCGTCGACATCCTCGATGACACGGCCAACATTCCCCTGGAGACCCAGATCGGATTGCCGGCGCCCCCGATCTCCGCGGGAACGATCCGGCGTAACCAACGCTCGCTGACGAACATGCTGGCCCATGAGCTGGCGCACTCCATCGACTTCGCCGGGCGCGGCCAGCGGATGAACCGACGCGCGAACAGCTGGGCCTCGCCGTTGTTCACCGTCGACATCACCAGCATGGATTTCAAGACCACCGCCAAGGGCAAGCGAGTGTTGGACGTGCCGGAGCACTCCATGGGCCCGGCGCTGCATGAGCTTTACACCATATTCGACCAGAACATTGCCGGTTTGCGGGAATACTTCAAGTATCCGTTTTCAGAGCTTCCCTTGCTCGTCCGGGGCATGGGCTTGACGCAGATGGAGAATGTCCGCACTGGCCAGCTGATCAAACACGAAGGCTTCGCACAGGGCGCGGCGTTATACTTCACGCACCGCGCGACCATCGAAAAGAACGCGCCGACGTTCGCACAACTGATGAAGGAGATCGTTGATGGTACTCCACGAACTGAGTCCGCTCGAAAACGCGATGTTAGATTACACGGAGCGTTTCAACGAACGCCCGCCGCTCGGGATTCAAAAGTCGATCAACTCGAACCAGTTGACCAAACTGCTCCTGCAAGCCATCAAGTCCGGAAAGAAGCCGCGCGAGTTCAAAACATTCGCCAGCCGCGGGTTGAAGCGCAAGTTCCAGCCCGCGACGCCGAACGAGAATACACGCCAGGCCAGGTAGCCATCACCGAGAAGGGCGGCTTCGGCAAGCTGCCGCCCTTCAACCTACGGCAAAAGGTCAAGGACTTCATTGCGGGCGCGCGTAAATTGAATTACGGCACACTGCGACAACTCATCCTCGATCAATACAACAGCTTCGATGACATCCTCGGTGATCCCATCGCGCACATGAAGGCGACGCTCTCGGCCGGCGCCAACAGCCTCATGGACGCCATTGTGTTGTACGGCATCCCGCGCATGGACGATAGCGGCGCCGTCCTCGTCGGCACGCGCCTGGTCGTCGTCGGCACCGACTCGCAGGGCCGCGAGGTCCGCAAGGTCGTGCGCTTGAAGGGCAGAGGCAAAGAAGGTTTCGAGAAGGGCGTCGCCGAGGTTCTCGAACCACTCGGCCTGGAAGTGCAAGACTGGTTTCAGTGGATGGTGGGCAACCGGGCGTCCCGCTTGCTCGCCGAGGATCGGGAGAAACTCTTCGATGGGCCGGACGACATCACGAACCTCTTGAGCTTCGCCGACGGCACGCTGCCGAGCGATCCGACGCCCGGCTCCCGTCTTCGCCTCTACCAGGAGGTGCGCGCGGAATTCGAGGAAATCAACAACGCCATCGTGGACATCGGCGTGCAGCTCGGGACCATCCGTGCCGAGGACGCGGCCACCTGGGCGGACGAAGGCTTCTACATCCCGTTCTACCGCATGCTCGCCGATCAGAATAATAAAAAAGGCAACGCGGGACCGAACACCGACGTTGCCCTGGTGCGACAGAACGCTATCGAGCACCTCAAAGGCGCGAAGGAACAGCTCGCCGATCCGCTGCAAAACGCGCTGTTGAACTGGCACCACATCCTCGGCTCCAGCCTGAGAAACGCCGCCGGCGCGCGCGCGCTGGAGAGCGCGATGAATATGGGGATCGTCACCCGCTTGTCCCTGACCAAGGAGGAGATCGCGGAGGCCGAGGCCGCCGGCGAGGAAGTCCCCGGCATCAGCGAGTTTACGAAGAAACGCAAGGACGTAGTGTGGGTGCGGGAAGAGGGCGAAAAGGTTTTTTATCAATTCAACGATCCGGAAGTGTCCGGCCTCACCAAGGAAGACCACGCGCGCGTGCTCACTTCACTCGAAGGCTTGAGCTACGAGGGGCTCAACAACAAGACCATGCGGGCCATGCGTTTTATGAAAAGGCAGCTCACCGGGATCGTCGTGGTCAACCCGAATTTTAAGATCGCCAACGGTTTCCGCGATATGTTTCAGGCGCTCGCCGTTGCCGGTCTCAGCTTCAATCCAATTAAGAATTTTCTGAGAGGCTGGAAAGCCACCAGCGCCACCAGCGCCACCAACATCGCCGGCTTGAGCACGGCCGGATTTTTCGAGCAAACCGGTTACGTTCACGGCAGCGATCCGGAAGCCGTGCGCCGCCTGGAGAGCCGTGGAGTCAAGCGCAGCAGCATCCTCGACTTCACCAATCCGCGCGTGCTGCTCGATCTCTTCAAACGCTACCAGGATTTCGGCGTGCGTATCGAGAACGTGCAGCGCGCGGCGGTATTCGAGACCGATCTCCAAAGAGGCAAGTCGCTTCTCGAAGCCGCGTTCAACGCGCGCGACTTGTTGGACTTTAGCCGTCACGGTTCGGCGGTCGCTGTTCGCATCCTCGGACAGACGGTGCCTTTTTTTCAAGCTCGCCTTCAAGGTTTAGACCGGTTCGGCCGCGCCGCCTTCGATCCGAACCAACAGCGCCAGTTCTTCACGGTCGTTGGCGCCTACTCATTCGCCTCGGTCGCCTTGTATGCGTGGATGCACGACGACGAGGATTTCAAAAACACCGAGCAGTGGGAAAGGGATACTTATCATATATTTAAGATCCCCGGAAGCGACTTGCTGTTCCGCATTCCGCGCCCCTTCGAGGTCGGCGTCATCGCCACCATGGCCGAACGCTTTGCGGAGCAGATCGTGGACAAGGACGCGCACGCCGAATTGTTCTGGGACCGCATCAAATTCGCTTTCGGTCAGACGTTCGCCTTCAATCCGGTGCCCCAGGCGGCGCTGCCCGTGTGGGAGTTGTGGGGCAACCGCAACACGTTTACCGGCAGGCCGATTGAAAGTGTTTCCATGCGGAACCTGAAAATTGAAGATCGCCGGCGCCTCTACACCACGGAAACCTCGGTGCTGCTCTCGAAGGGCTACAACTCCATCGTCTGGGAGGATGTCGAAATGAGCCCGGTGCAGATCGAGCACCTTGTTCAGGGCTATTGGGGCTGGCTGGGCAACATGGTGCTCGGCACCACCGATATGCTGCTCACCCGCCCGGCGTTCGGCGAGCCGCCAAAGCCTGCGCTACAGCTCCAAGACATGCCGTTCGTCGGGCGCTGGGTCCGCGAGGCGCCGCAGCGTCACACCGGGCCCTCCGAGGTGTATTTCAAAATGTTGAAGGACGCGCAGCAGACGTTCAACAGTATCCAGAAGGCGCGCAGGGATGGTGACGCCGGCCGCCGCCAGGCGATTTTCCAGGAGAATAAGGCGCTACTGAGCCAGCGCCGGCAGCTCACGCGCGCGCAACGTCGGGTCGGCAAGATCAACGACCGCATCCAGAGGGTGACGCGGAGCACGACACTCTCGGCCGACCAGAAGCGAAGCCAGATCAATGCCCTGCGTCGCCGGACCCAAGCGATTCAAGGTCGGGCGGTGCAACGAGCGAGGAGCAGGGGGGTCCAGTGAAAAAAAACGGCCAGCCGAGGGAGGTCGGCTGACCGCAGGGAAGGTCTGCCCTCGGGGGCGGGGGCAGTTCGGGCGGCACTATACGGAGTTTCGCACCGAAAACAACCTCATTCTAACGGTGGCTTATTCGGTTGCTCCTCGAAAAAGCCTTCGTCATCTTCTCCCGCGAGAGGATTTTCGTAAGCAGACAGGTCATCATCGGGGGGCATGTCGAGGGCGGGATTAAATGCCGCGGACGGGGCGGCTTGAGGCTTTTCTCCATCAGCCTCTTGACCGGGTACGAACAGGTCGTCTTGTCGCACGTCCCCGTCCGCGGGCTTCCCCACTGGACCGCTCACTACGAGCAACACGGTGCCGCCGGCGGCGTCCGCCAGGGCATGCAGATCGAAATCGCCTTCGACCACGAGCGTGATCTTGGTGGCCTTCCCCTTTATCTGGACGGCCTCTACCTCGGCCTCGCAGATCGGCCAGTTCGACGCCACCAGGTAGTCCACTAGCTGTTGGTAGTTGCGCTCGCTCATTCAAGTTCCAACCGTTCCGAGGCTTCCTTGCGGGCGATCACGGCGACTTCCGCAGTGTCGATGCTGGCCATCAGATCATCGGCCAAGTCGAAGGCGTCTTTATCCTTCGCCGCCTTGAACGCTTTGACTACGTCGCCCTCGGTGGGGGGCGTCTTGCCTTGTGATGCCTTTGCCTCGTCTACCAACTCGTCACGCCGTTTGCCCCAGGCTTCGCGCGCGAGCCGTACCTGAGTTTTGTCCTTGAGCGTTTCGCGGGCCTGGTCGCCGAGACTCTGCAGGGTGTCGAAGTCGGTCGCGCCCTCGATGGATCCCATGATGGCCGCGAATTGCTTCTCCTCGTCGGCGGCGTCCTTCTTGGCCTTGGCCTTGGCCTTCGCACGGCTGGCCGCGGACTGATCCTCGCCGGCAACGGTCTCGACCGTCGAGACCACCGTCGGGTCGTACTCGGCGACCCCCGTGTAGTCTTCGCGCACACTGATCCCCTTCAACACGTCGGGGAAGCAATCGCGCAAGGCGAAAGCGCGCGCACGCATCTGCATCATCCGCTTGGGGTAGGTTCTCCACGGCCCTTCTTTGTTCCACAGGCCGGCTTTCTCGGCGTCGTCCTTGGAAAAGTTTCGCACCACCGGCGGCTCGCCTTTGCGGGCGCACTGGCAGCGGGCGACCATGTTCTCGTCGGTGGGCACCTCCTCCAGGAAGCGGCCACCGTCGAAGACCGGCGAACCCCGGCATACGCCTAGAACAGCATCGCCCCACATCATCGGGCGACCATTGATCACGGCGATATTCTGGAGCGCTTGGGGCGGGCTTAACCCCACGTCGATGCCCATCTGCACGGCCAACAAGACATCGGCTGGCCGCCCCTTGAAAGCCTTGGGAATCATATCGGCGGTCGACAGGAACTTGGCGAATTCCATCGCCTCCTTGAAGTCGCGCGGCACCATGTCGAATTTCGCCAGGCTGGAATCGATCTTGAGCTGGAGGTCTTGCCCCTCGACGGGGGGTTCGTCGGTCGGTCGTTTACTCATTCACTGTCTCCTCTACGGGTTCACTCTCACGCCACACGTTGGTCTCAATGAGCGGCTGCATATCGGTTGCCGCGGGCGCAAGTTTCACCTCGACAACCAGGCGTTGTCCGGGCGGCACGATGATTTTGTCGAACACTCCCGGGAGCCCGACGCTAAACGCATCGTCCGAGAAGGTTCGATAAAGCAGATTCCGCTCTACGGCGGGCGGTCTGAAACGGCGACAAAATCTGCCAAACCAGTTCATTCGCTGACGGTTTCCAATTTCGGCGTGGGTGGCTTCTTCGAGTGCTTGATGGACACGTACTCGCTCGGCTCCACGCTGTATGCTTTGACCTTGACAGCCTTGCGAACGTACCCGGTGCCGTCGCGCAAAAGCCCGGCGCTGGCATCGCCGATGGCCTCCAGAAAGCGGGCCTTACAGGCCTCGATGACCTTCTCCATTTCGAGCCGGCGCTTGCCCGCGTCTATCCACACCTGATGCCAGTGCCACAGATCGTCGGGCAATGTCACGACCGTGCCGTCCGTCTTCGCGTAGAGTTTCTTCAACAGATCGACGGCGCTGGCATGCTGGTAGTCAATCGGCGGCGGGTCTTCGTTCTCGACGCGGGCCCAGAATTCGTGCGCGGAGTCGATGATCAGCTCGTCCCATTCCGGATCGCGATTCAGGTGATAAATGCGTAGCTCTTGCCCGCCGATGACGGCGGCCACATCCCAGGTGGGATAATCGAACACGCACATATAGTGCATAGGTTGTGGAATGTAGTATTCGGCTACGTCGGCGCCGCCGTCCTCACCCCAGAAGCCCGCCATGCGATAGCCGACGTTCTTAATCTCCAACCCCCTGCGCTCGCCGACCACGTCGCGATCCGCGTGCGCCATCAGAATCGGGTATTTCTTGTGCGTGCGAGTCTGGTTGACCCGGCGCACCTTTTTGCCAGTTGCCGCGGTATAGAGTTGGCCGATAGGCTCCTCGAAGACGTGGCCCATCAGAACGGACTCTTTGTCACTGAGATCCGGCTCCGGGATCTGGCCGGTCTTGACCATGAACAGCTCGTAGGCCTGTTGATAGGGATTGAGGCCAAGAATCGTCGCCATGTCGCTGCCGCCCAGGCCATGGAGCCGGGCTTCTTTCTGCTCGTCGGTTAACGGCATCTGGTGTCTCCCTGGATGATTCTCCCCGGCCTGACCGGCGGTCCACCTACAGACAGCACATTCGAGGGACTATGACCGGGCGCCCGCGCCCCCCAACGTGGCGAGGACATAGGATCCTACAAAAGCGTTTGACAGTTGTCAAAAGGTCTTGTCAAGGCTAATCTGCGCGACCATGGACACGAAGCTGACTGGCCCACAGAAACAAGCCTACCAGGCGCTCCAGGAGGCCGTTGCCTACTTTGGCAATCAGGCGCAGCTCGCGCGGGCGCTGGGCGAGAGCCCCCAGACCGTGAGCTACTGGTGCCAGCACCTCCTGGCCGCGCCGCCGCGCGCCTGTATCTCCATCGAGACCGTCACCGACGGCGCCGTGCATCGCTATGCGTTGCAGCCCGATGTCTTTGGCAAACCCTACCCGGCCTGGAGGGCGCTGCGCCGGATATTCCGTTACGGGACGTATCGTGGTACAAAGTAAGCGTGGATCGGGGCGGGTGAGTTACCTCGCGGTCGAGGCCTGCCAAACAGGTAGCCGCTTCTCGATTTTTCGCGTATTTGCTCGCTCCAGCCCGCCTCCGATCCACGACTCCCCGGGCCCAGGATGAAACGCCGCGATTTTCTGCGCGTTTCCGCCGTCGGCGCCGGCCAGCTCGGGGCCCTCGCGCTGGTCTACCCGGTGGCCCGCGACGTGGTCGAGCCCCTTCTCGAAGGGGAGCTGCTCGGGCCTGAGAGCCCGGACTTCCCGGTTGACGTGCGGGTGATGGGTCTCGACGGGCCCCTGACCGACTGGTTCCCGATGAAGAACAGCACCCCCGACCTGGTCATCAACAAGTTGAAGTCCTGCATCGTCACCGCCATCGAGGCCCGCATCGACCTGGGCCCGCATCTGACCGGCGAACCGTTCGTCCACACCATGACGATCCCGATCACCGAGGGGTCGATGCCCGTCGATGTCCGCCAGGGCGACACCCTCACTGTCCACTTCAATACGAAGGGAATTGTCGACCTGACAGTCTGACCTTCATTTCATCCCGCTATCTCGATGGCACAGTAGGGAGGGCCCTCGCATGGCACGCAGCCGTTCGCTCAAACCGGATTTCTGGACATCGCCACAGATCATCGCGCTCTCCGAGGGCGCCGCCCTGTGCTTTTGTGGGCTCTGGAATTATTGCGACTGCCACGGGATTCACCCCGCCGATCCGCTCCGCTTGAAGCTGGAGATCGCCGCCGG
>JAZGFE010000099.1:0-36986 GCA_036479215.1 Nannocystaceae bacterium
GAGTAGCAATCGTTAACAAGCGACATGCCTACATCGCACGGGCCTCCGATCCCGGAATCGGGCCGTGACCGCGCCATAGCGGGCCCTCTGCGGCAGTTTACTTGAAATCGTCGTCTGGAACTTCAGCTTAGCACGGTAGCTGCGGTGAGAAGAGCGAGTGTTGTGCGTGTCAATGTCTTGATCTCCATGGTGTTTTTTCGTTTTCGTCGCGCGTCTCGGGAACATTTGGTTTCGTCTGCCTTGTTCCGTTCCCACCTACGTTGAACGCGACCTGCCACTAAGATAGGAGCACGCGACCATCCCCGGCCAGTTAATCGAGGTTAATTCGATCGCGCGAACCCCCGCGAACATCAGATCAGCGACAAGGCCTCAGACGCTGCGCTGCGCTGCGCTGACGTTCGGCAAGCCACCGTGTCAGCCGCCGCATGCCCCTATCAACGACCTTGTCGTCGGCTTGTACCCGAGGTCAAGGCGGGCTGCGCTGAGTTCGAACCAACGCGAAGTGGAGCGCTCACGCAGGATCCAGCGGTTCATTCGCTGAGCCCGGTGTCCACACAAGGTAGCGTGATCGGTCTCGAACAGCGAAGCGACACCCTTTGCCACACTTGGATGGATGGTGGCGCGAATGGGTGGCAGCTCGGCCGCCGCGAGCAAGCGGTACACGAAGTCCCAGATCTCAATCGGCTCCCCAGGTCTGAGGAAGTACGGGGTGCCTCCCACCACATCAGCCGTCGCTGCGCCACCGACGAGCTTGTCGGCCGCCAACTTCGCTCCAGATGAGCGTGGAGCCTTCCTCCGTCGCAAAGGCATGCATGTCACCCAGTTGGTGGCCTGGACCCAACTCGCCACCGCAGGCCACGAGCTCGACGGCATCCACAACAAACGAACACGACGCGGCCCCAGTCCCGATCACAAGCGTAGTTGTGCAGTCGAACGAGAGTTCCATTGGAATGACAATGGAATAGTGCAAAATGTGGAGATTGGAACTACGATGCGATGACAAGGAGCAAGATGATGATCACGTTTGGGTGCCAGTCCCGGCGAGGCGGCCATCGCTACGGGCAAGGGTCGTGGGTCGTGGTGGAACGGGATGTCGGCCGCGATCCAGCGCGACCCAGCGCGATCCAGCGCGCGCCGGGGAAAGGGCCCCCTGCTCGGTGGGGACGGCTCCGTCCCGGTACAAAGCGCCGTAGTCAAGCGCGACCGGCTGGAACGGCCGCGTACGGACCCAGATGCACGGTGCTGTGGAGGCCTGGGGGGAGCATCCCAGCATGTTCGCGCGGGGGTCGAACCTGGTGATGCATCCGGGCACGCCTGCGTGGGTTGACGTGGTGTCGATGTCGACGCGAAACTGGGGGCGTTGAGCACGTCCACCCAGAGTCTGCGGAATTATGTCGTCGTCACATCGGCCTATTGGGTGTTTACGCTCAGCGACGGCGCTTTTCGCATGCTTCTGCTGCTGCACTTGCATGAGCGTGGCTACTCGCCGCTGGCCATCGCGTCGATGTTTTTGCTCTACGAAAGTCTCGGCGTTGTGACGAACTGGGTGGGAGGATCGGTTGGCTCCAGGTTTGGGCTCAAACGTACGCTGGGTACCGGGTTGGGGCTGCAGGTGGTGACCCTCTCCGCGTTGGCGGGGCTCCCTTCGGAGGTCTGGATCCTGCTCGCGGCCCAGGCCACCTCGGCCGTGGCGAAGGACCTGGTCAAAATGAGTGCCAAAAGCTACGTGAAACTCGTGGTTCCCGATGGCGACTACGATCGCTTGCTGCGGTGGGTGTCGGTGCTCACGGGGTCGAAGAATGCGTTGAAAGGGGCTGGCTTCTTTCTCGGAGGCGTGTTGTTGGTGGCACTTGGATTTCGGGGTGCGTGCGCAGTGATGGCCGTTGCGCTGGTGGCGACCTTTGGTCTGGTGCTTGTGGTGCTGCCCGCGTCGGCAGGTATGGCCAAGACGAAACGCACGCTCGCGGAAGTTGCGGTCCAAGACCGTCGAATTACGTGGCTCGCGGCCGCCAGATTGTTCTTGTTCGGGGCTCGAGACGTGTGGTTTGTGCTAGCCTTGCCGATCTTTCTTCGTACCGAGCTGCGATGGACACACGCCGAGGTTGGAGGTTTTTTGGCTCTATGGGTGATGGGCTACGGCGCGGTGCAAGGTCTCGCTCCTTGGTACCTCGGAAGCAGGAGAGACGACGCAGCCGAAATGGCGGTGATACCCCGTACCCCGGTGGTACCCGGCGCCGGACAGCTGGTCTCTTGGACGGGAGCCCTCGCCGTGCCCATTGTCGGGCTGAGCATCTGGTTCGAACAGTGGGCCGTTTCGGCGGCGGTGCTCGGTGTCGGGTTGGCGTTGTTCGGCGTTGTTTTCGCGGCCAACAGTGCGCTGCACAGCTTCTTGATCGTGCGCTACGCGAGCCGTGAGCACGTGGCGCGACATCTCGGGGTGTACTACTCGGCGAACGCCGCTGGGCGGCTCATCGGTACGCTCCTGTCGGGGGCCGTTTTCCAGGCTGCGGGGGCCGGACAGGCGGGGTTGGGTGCGTGCCTTTGGACCTCCAGCGGGTTCGTTGGACTGGCCTGGCTGCTGTCGATCGGGGTCTTGCGCGCGGAGCAACGGGGCTCGGCGCGAGCGTGAGCCTGAGGCGCGGCTAGGCGCCCCACCCACCGTCCACATCGATGATTTGTCCGCTGATGTAGGCGGCACCCGGAGAGAGCAAGAACTTGACCAACGGAGCGACGTCACGTGGGGTCCCTACGCGCCCCAGTGGGACGCTCGTCGCATAGGCGGCGCGTGCTTCCCGGCTCTGGTCCGCCGTCATGTCGGTATGGATCAAGCCCGGGGCCACCGCATTGACACGCATCCCTTGCCCCCCCAGTTCTTTCGCCAAAGATCGGACTGCACCCTCCAGACCGGCCTTTGCCGCTGCGTACGCGACCTTACCGGCGAGTCCGTGGCGAGCGAGATTGGAGGTGATGAAGATGAGCGAAGCCCCATCTGCGACCTGGTTAGCAGAGAGCAGCTGTCGACAGAGCATGAGCGGTGCACATAGATCGAGGTGAACCTGGTGGCGCACAGGATCGACACCGGCGACGGACGAGTCCAAAAAGGAGGCCCGAAGGGCAACCCCAGCGTTGAACACGACACCTGCGAGGGGGGAGGGCAGGCTTTGTACGAGGCGATCGCGGGACTGGGGGCATGCCAGGTCCAGGGGCCCGACACTTAGGTGCTCGTGTCCGAGCTCGTCGCGCAGCGCCGCCGCTCGTTCCGACTGGAGGTGAAAGGTGCCCCATACCGGTGTGCCCGCGCCTACCAAGGCGCGGGTGATCGCCTCGCCCAATCCGCGTGAGGTCCCCGTGACGAGGATCACCGGACCGTCTCCTGCTCACCCGCGACCGAGACCTCATCTCCACGAATGAAGGGCGGGCAGTCACAGCAGAACACGGTGGCACGTGTGCGACCCACGTTCTCGTAGGCGTGGACTTGCCCCGTGCGCCACACGACTGGATCGAGTCCGGATCGACGGGCACCGTCGCGGCGGAGTTCGCCCACAACCGACCACTCGAGTTCCCGCATGACACGATGAAAATGGGAGGGGATCTGGCGGCCTGGCTCCACGTGCAAGAGATAAAGCCCGGCCTCCGTGGTCTCGAGGAGCACTTCCACTTCGCCGAAATCGGTGTGCTCGTAGCGACGGGGGTAGTCGTGAGGTGCACGCTCGATCTCGACGCATACCGAGCGCGCGCGACCCCGAAGCGCAAGGGGCTTGTGCAAGGAGAGGCGTACCTGATCGACGACGGGGTGGTTGCCGAGCACCATGGCTGCCACCTCCTCGGCGGCCATTTCCAAGAGGCGGTAGCGACGAAATCGCAGCAGGGCACCGACCTCGTCCGCCACACGATCGTAGTCGCAGGTTTCGCTGATGCGGCCGCTGTGTGCCGCTGCGGAGAGATCGAGGCGCAATTCGAGGTCCAGTGCCAAGGGCTGCTCCCGACGCCGCTCCTCGGGGAGTACGCCGACAATGCACTCGATGGAGAGATGATCGATACGAATGCGGTCGCGGGGCATAGGGGCATCACGCAGTGGCGGGGCGCGGAGGCAGTGTAGCGGAGGGCGATGCCGGGCGTGATGGGTAACGTGTCGGCAATGGCGCCGGTTCCGCCACCGTTCGGGTCGAGCGCTCTACAGCGACTCGGCTGCGCACGAGACCGGGCCCGACCCGAGTTTGTGCCTGCTATAAGGGCAACGTGTCAGCGTCCGGGACCCACGACCAGCCAGCCGTACTCAAATTTGGGGGCTCGAGTCTCTCCACGATTGCGAAGGTTCGCAGCGTTGCCGCGCATGTGGCTGCCCGAAGCCGGAGGCAGCCGGTGGTCGTCGTGGTGTCCGCCATGGGCAAAACCACCGACGAGCTCGTCGCCATGGCGAAGGAAGTGTGCGCCAGCCCTTCCGCGCGCGAACTCGACATGCTTCTGACGACGGGGGAGCGGCATACAATGGCGCTATTGACCATCGCGTTGGCGGAGCATGAAGTGCGCGCCATCAGCCTGACCGGGTCGCAAGCCGGCGTGGTTACGGATCAGCAGCACGGGCACGCAAGGGTTGTGGAGCTGCGACCGTATCGGGTCGAAGACGAGTTGCGTGCGGGGAACGTTGTGGTGGTCGGCGGATTCCAGGGGGTTTCCTATACGCGGGAGATCACAACGCTTGGACGCGGGGGCTCGGATACCACAGCTGTTGCCCTCGCCGCCGCGTTGGGGTGCGACTGCGAACTGTACAGCGATGTGGACGGTGTCTACACCGGGGATCCCCACACGGTGCCGGGCGTGCGGCGACTAGCTGCGCTCGACTACGACGAGATGGCGGCGCTGTCCCGCGCGGGCGCCAAGGTGCTCCACGCTGATGCCGTTGCTCACGCCCATGCCGTTGGGATCGCTATCTTTCTCCGGTCCGCCGGTAGTGGCGGCGGCGAGACCATCGTTCGCGACAACCCCAGGGGCTCCGGTGGCGTTCGGGCTATCGCTTCGGATCTGGCCATCACCATACGGGTCGAGTTTCGGCCCGGGTCGGACCTCGCGTTGCGCTTGCTGGGCGATTTCGCGGGCTTCGGTCTGCGCTTTCTCTCGGTCGATCCGGGAGGGGTGCGTGGTGTGCTGTCGCGTTCCCAGCGTGATGATTGTGACCAGGTGCTGGGGCGTATCGGAGACCTACTCGCTCCCCACGACGAGCACGTCGCGCTCATCGCTGCGGATCACTGCGCCGTGGTGAGCTGCGTGGGTCCAGGTCTTGGCCAGCGCGGCGATCGGACACAGCTCGCTCTCCACGCGCTTCACGACGCTCATATTTCCACCCGACAGTTGCACGCGGAAGGCGATACGATCGCCTTCGTAGTCGGCGAGCAGCATGCGGCCGAAGCCGCGCGCGTGCTGCATTCGCGCTTGATCGAGCACCGAGCCTAGCATTCGCGGAGGCTAGGTCCCGAGAGGCTAGGTCCCGAATCTCAATCCCGAATGATCACGGTCGTACCGAGGCTGTCGTCCGTGGCATGCACCCCGTGCCAGCCGTCGGGCAAAAACGGTACGGTCCAGAAAAATAGCCAGCGTGCGTCGCTGGGTCCCAAGTTGATGCATCCGTGACTGCGCACGAAACCGAAGCTCCGATGCCAGAAAGCTCCGTGTAGGGCGTAGCTGCCGTCGAAGTACATGACCCAGGGTACGTCTTGGATCGCGTAGTTTCCGTCGCTCGCGGTGGTGCCGTCCATGTTGGAGGTCACCTGTTTGCTGTAGATTCGCCAGCGACCGAGCGGCGTTTGGAAGGGCTCTTCGTCCGTTCCTTTCTTGCCGCTGGAGACGAGCGTCACATAGACAGGCTTCGTCCCTTCGTACGCGACCAGAAGCTGCTTCGATAAACTGATGTCGATCCAGCGCTCCCAAGGCTCGATACCGTTGGGAAGCTCGCGCTGATCGGGCATGACGAGTCGGTCCTTGCGGAGCAGCAGGCCTTGCGTCGTGACCATATAAGCCTTGCCAGCCACTTCGCTCTCGTCGGAGAGGTCGACGAAGGTACGTCGTTCGATCTTGCCTGATCCCTTGAGCTTTCCGTTGTCGTCGAGCTCGAACAGCGTCGCTTCCTTCTTGATCACAAATGCAACGGGAAACTCGATCTCATCTCCCAGCTCCACGCCGCTAAAATTCTTGGCTTTGTACGCGTAGGTGTGGGCTTTCGGCACGTAGGCGCCCCGAGCCGTTCGCCAATACGCACGGTTCCCGTCGCGTTCTGTCGCTGCGATACTGACGAAGTATCCCCGTTCGAGCCACGGGTGAGCCGGGTTCATCGGCAGCTTGATAGGTTCGCTATCGTCTGCGGCGGGGACGGGGTCGACGATTGGCGCCGGACTCGGGGTCGCGTCCCTCGGTGTCGTCTCCCGGGCTTGTTCGTGGCCGCGCGATTTGCCGATCCCGAACAGCGCACGCAGGCGGGGCAGCCGTACCGGTGCGGCCTTGGTCGCCGGTGCGGCCTTGGTCGCCGGTGCGGCCTTGGTCGCCCGCGTTTCGGGCTGCAGTGCCACAGGTCTCGCGGATTCGAGCTCGCGGGCCAACTCGCGCTCGGTCCGCTGGCGTTCCATCTCCGCCCGTTCGATGGCTGTTGGGATTCTCCACCACATGGGGGTGTTCCATTTACGAACGAAAGCCCAGTCGTAGGGATAGGCCTGATCGAGTCGTGGGGGCGGCGGCGTGTTCTTCATGAAGGGGCTGCGCTCGGCATCCACCACGAGCCCCTTGCTTGCGCACGAAAATCCGCCTTGCGGTAACCCGTACCAGCCACGTTTGCACCCGGGACCGGATTGTTTGGCACCGACCTTCATGCGCTGGCCCAGTCGCAGGAATCCCAGCTTCTTCGAGGCGCGATCCGGGCGGCTGTAGATCGCTACGACCTCGTATCCGGCCAGCCCGTAGTTCGTGAGCTCGTCTGCGCGCGGTGCCTCGATTGGTAGCTTCAGCATCCCGTAGTCCGCCGGAGGGATGGGCCCATCGGAGGTTGGATCTTCGAATATGATCGCGTCTCTATCTGGATCGGCGATGTCTTCTTGGGCCCGTCGGGGGGGCGAGGGGTCTGGCGTCGGCGGCATCCCCTGGGCGCTTGCGGACGGTGTTTTCGCGGGACCGACGGAAGAGTGGTCGGCGGAAGCGCGCTCGACGTCCGCCGATGGCGACGAAGCGTCGCAAGCGAAGGCGGCCCAAGCGACGGCCACCACCATGAGTGCGTGGCGTAACATCACGAGTCGATATAACTAACCTACGCGTGGACAGCCGCAAAGATTCTCGGTGCGCGCTCGGTGCTCAGTCGGCATCGCGTATCACGCGATGCGGCCGAGTCTCGTTGGTGCGGCCGAGTATCGTCGTCGGCGCATGCTCGGTCCGTTGGGTGGACGGTTGGGGGGGGCTGTGTGCCGGGAGGTCTGGGGCCGAGAGGAAAACGCGTTATGCGCCGAGCTGGTCCCGGGCGCTTACAAACCAGTTCGCCATGCTCGGCTCGAGCTGCGCGGCCTTGAGGCGGGCGATGGCCTCCTCCATTTCCTCGATCTTGTCGCCGTTGGCGTCGAGCAGGATCATCACCGGGTAGTTGTCGAAGCGCGGATACCAGCGCCGCCGCAGCTCGTGCACTTCGTCCATTCTGGTTGCTGCCTCCCAGTCCTCCTCGACGAATTCGAGGATTCGGACGTCGTCGATCACACCTGGTGCGTGCATGCTTCCGAACTCCAGTTCGAGGCGCCGACAAGCTTGGCACCAGTCGGCAGAGAACAACACTGCCACGCGTCGTTTGTCTCCGACCGCAGCTTCCCGCATGTGTTGGAACCCTTCGGCGAGCGGCGTCTTCTGCGGCCGGATACGCCGAATATCATAGCCCGTCAGGTCCGTTGACACTTGGGATGGGATCACTGCTGCGGCCTCGCCAGCCGTTTGGGGAGGGGGTCTCCCGCAGCCGTTGGCGAGCCCGAGGAGGCCCACTGCAGCTGCGAAGCGCATCGAGGGAAAATGGCTGGTGCTCATTGTGGACCCCGAGGTTGCTCGGTGCGTTGCTCGGTGCGTTGCTCGGTGCGTTGCTCGGTGAGTTGCTCGGTGAGTTCGCCGGCGAGGTCCGTGCCGATGAGTGCTCGAACCTCGGCTGCAGAGTGTCCTTGCGCCAGGAGACAATACAGTTTTGTGAGCGCTGCTTCGGGTGTCATATCTGCTCCGCTCCGTACACCTATCTGGGCAAGACTGGCACCGGTGCGGTAGGTGGAAGGGCGAACGTATCCGCCGTGGCATTGGGAGCAGTTCACGACGATCAGGTTGTGATCTCGGATCATTGCTTCCAACACTGCGAGGAAGCTTGGGTCTCGGCATGGAACGTTGCCCACGCCGTAGGTTTCGAGGACGAGCGCGTGCGGTGATGTGGCGAGCGTGTCGTTTAGCATTTGGGCGGTCATGCCGGGGAAGATCCGGATCGCCATGACCCGCGGATCATTCGGGAGATGTAGCCGCGCGGCGAGGCCGGCGCCGGGTGCTCGAATCAGCGGATCGTTGCGCACGATACTCGCGCCGAGTTGGGCGAGAGGCGGCAGATTGCCGCTGTCGAAGGCGACGAAGTTCTGATTGTGGACTTTTTGCGTGCGGTTGCCGCGCAGAAGCTGGCGTCCGAAGTAGATGCTCACTTCCGGGATAGCGAGGGTGCCGGCGATGATCAGGCTCGTCAGCACGTGCTCTCGCCCGTCGGATCGGGGGTGGGCGACGCTGAGTTGGGCGCCTGTCATCACCACCGGTTTACCCAGGCCCCGCAACAAGAAACTCAGCGCCGAGGCGGTGTAGGCCATGGTGTCCGTGCCGTGCACGATCACGAAGCCGTCGTACTTGCTGTATCTGGCGACGATCTCTTCCGCGACCTTCACCCATTCAGCTGGGCCCACATCGGCGGAATCGAGCAAGGGCGAAAGCTCGACGAGATCGTAGCTAGGTAGGTTGCCACTTCTGATCTCGTCGAGTCCGGCCAAGTAGGTGCCCAAGAAACCCGGCGCCGGGACAAAGTGTCCGTCGTCGTTGGGCACCATGCCGATGGTGCCGCCCAGGTAGAGGACACACACTTGGGCTGGCGCCGAGGCTGTCACGCGACGAGAGTAGACCAGGGCTTCTCCACTGCAGGTGTCGACTCCCGGTGGCCGCGCACATTCGTGCTGAACCGTCCTGGCACGTGCGGCGAGGGGGGGATGCGGCGGGGACGGGATCCCCCGGCGGCATGCGCGGTCGGTCCACGGAGAGCGGAAAAACCTACTGTGTGTCGTTTTCCTTGTAACCATTGCCACTGCCACCGCCATAGGTGTGGGCGTTCGGCCGAGGGCAGCGCTGCTCGGGAACGGGCGAGGATTGTCCTATGCTGGATAGCGCTGTAGTTTCGCGCGGCGCTCATGGTCTTCTCTTGGCGATTCACACTCCTATGTTCTGGCATCGCATGTTCTATTCTCGGACCGCTATCGGCCTGCTCAGCCAGTGACTTCTTCGAGGAGTCCGGGGCGGTGGCCGTCTATGCGGTCCATCACGGCACCGACGATGGTGACTCGTTTCCGCCGGATCTCACACCGCATCCCGACTGGCGGGAGTTCGAAACCGACGAAGGCTACGCGATCAAGCTCGCGGAGGGCTTCCGCGTGTTCGTCGGTCTCGATTTCATCAGTTGTGCCGGGGCGGCGTACCCTGTCCGGCTGCAGTACTATCCGCGTTTTGAGAGCGTGGTGGACACAGAGGACACAGAGCGGACGACGGTGGGGACCCTCGATCTCCCCCCCGGAACCTATTGTGCGCTCGATATCCACTACGGGCCCTACGAGTACCCGCCGTCGGGCTCGGAAGATCCCAGGCCGGGCGAGAAGGAGCTCGATGGCAAGACCGTGCTCCTCCGCGGGAGTGCGGACGACGAGCATGATTTTGACTGGGCGAAGTCCTTGGATTTCACCGTACGGCGCTCCCTCGCGGAGATCGACGCGGGTGGGGCGCTTCGGATCGATCGTGACGCCGGCAATGCGAAGCGTATCGCTGTGACCCTCACCTACGATCGTCTCTTGGACGGTGTCGATTTCGACGACAGCTCACCGGATTTCGAGCGGGCCGTCGTGAGAGGGATCAAGAAGCACACCGGGGTCATGTTGGGCCTCAACTTGGTCCCAGGTGAGGTTTCGTACGACTAGCTAGCTGCGCGCCGGTGGGGAGCACGGCGCTGGTAGGCCGCACGGCTATGCCGTGCGGCGGCGTCGGCTGACGAACCAAACGACCGCGACGAGGCACGCACCGAGCTTGCCAGCGGGAGACGGGGTGTCGGCCACGGCACAGCCTTTTTTCTCCTTCGGAGCTACGGGAGGCGGTTCGACGGGTTGTGCGTCCCCGAGACCATCGAGGTCGTCTTGGTCGTCGTCTTGGTCGTCGCCTTCGTCGTCTCCTTCGCCCGGATCCCCGGCTTCCTTTGTGGGCTCGGGCTTGCGACCGGTGTCGATGAGCTTCACCTTGCCCTTGGCGAGGCGGACATCCTTGCCCTTCTCGTTGACCTGGACCGCGTACACCACGTAGGTGCGGTCCTTATTGAATCCCTCATTGCCGTCGAGTTCTACGCTCATACTCAGGTACCTGCCACCTTCGTACGCGTCATCAGTGTAGCGCTGCACAATGTTCTCGTTGCCATCAATGCTGGCATAGAACTCGAAGTAGATGGTCCCCGGCTGGCCATGATCGATCTTGCCCCAAACATCGACATGCCACAGGTCTTCACCCGGTGTGCGGTCGATCTCCTTGACCGCTGCTTTTCGACCCGCGCCACTGAGGTTGCCACTATCGTCGGTCGAGAGAGAATCGTGGCCCTGCCCAAACTTGATCTCTCCCGCCGCAGCGATGGAAGGCAGCGCGCTGCTGCCCAGCGCGCATGCGAACGTGAAGGCCAGCAGTTGGACGAAGCGTCGGATGGCGCTCCCGGTGGTCTCTCGTGTGGAATCCGTGGTGGAGTGTGACACGCGCCGACTATACCGGATTGCCGCACGTGGCGCGCGCATTTGGCCGCGGCTATCGCTCGATCAGGATGTCGCTCAGCGCCTTGCGCTGGAAGTCGGGGACCAGGCAATCTTGCGTGGGGTATCCCACCGGTAGCAAGAGATAGGCGCGTTCGTTGGGCGGTCGATCCAGAAGCTGGGCGAGGAATCCCATCGGGCTGGGGGTATGGGTGAGAGTCGCCAGGCCGGCGTTGTGCAGCGCCGCGATCAGCATGCCAGAAGCGATGCCGACGCTTTCTTGCACGTAGTAGTTTTTTTGCCGTGTTTGGTCGGGCAGCAGATCGAAGTCGCGGCGAAACACGATCACAAGGGCAGGGGCGGTTTCGAGGAAGGGCTTGTGCCAATCGGTTCCGATGGGGCGCAGGGCAGCGCGCCATTCCTCACTCATCCGATGTCGGTAGGTCTTTCGCTCCTCGGCCTCGGCTGCGATCCGGATCTTCCGCTTGAGATCCGTGTCGGTTACCAGGACAAATTGCCATGGCTGCTTGTGTGCGCCGCTGGGAGCCGTGCCCGCCGTGTGTATCGCCCTCCTCACGACATCGAGCGGTATGGGCCGATCGGAGAAGAATCGGACGCTGCGGCGCCCGTTGAGTGTCTTGTAGAATGCGTTTGCACGACGGCGCATTTCCTCTTCCGGGTAGCGCTCGAATGCGAGGGGGATCCGCGGCGTGTCGCCGGGGAGGGGATGCCCCGTCACGGTTGAATCTAGCTGGGGGGGCACGGGAGGTCCGGTGTTGTTTGGGGGCACGAGTTGCTCCTTGGGTCGCGCGGTCCGGCCACAGCGACGAGGGGGTCATGCTAGGACGAAGAAGAGTCCTCGCCCAAGAGGCGCAAAATCTCGTCGTCGAGCTGGACTTGGTGTTCGCTGGCGAACTTGCCTACGACCACTTCGCGACGCGATTCGATTTCGATAGGCGTGCCCACGCTCACGCCTCGACCGCCGATTCCACCCAGGACGCGGCGTGCGCGGCGCCTTCCACGCGGGCGGGCTCCAGAGCGCGACGCATCCGTCGGCGATGGGTCGCTGGGCGATGCGTCCTCGCGCGATACATCGTTCGGAGAGGGCGGGAGGTCCTGGGGCCTGGAGGGATGGCTCAGGAGCGGGTCGTCCCCAGAGCGGATGCCGTCGGTCCGAAGCGGCGCGCCTTTGGGGACAGGCGTGCGCGGCAGGGGAGGGGGCAGGGGAGGCGTTCGTTTGGGGCGCTGCTTGCCGAATCGAGGCGGTACCGCGGGGGGCTGGGTGCGAATCGTTTCCTTGGTGTCCTCGACCGTTTGGTGGGGCGGGTCCTCTGCACTCGTGGTCGCGAGGGGAGCCGCGTCATCCGACCGGGCTTGGGTCCGGGCGCGGGGAGTGGTGGCCTCGGGTTTTCCCGGCGTGGTGGAAGGCTCGGGAGACGTTGCGGGTTGGTTGTCCGCGTGACTGGGCTGATCGCCGCTCGGGGGGCCCGGATGCTCCCCCACGTACGCTACGATCTTGGCATCGAATGTCCCGCGACGTAGGTCGCGGATCATCGATTTGTGCGACTCTTGCATCAGGCTCACGACGTGGGCGTCGAATCTTTCGATCTCCGCCGTACCGTCGTACTTGACCTTCTTGCTGCCGATGATCGTGCCGTCGTAGAACACGTGGGTGAAGATGTGTCCCTTGGCGGCGCCCGAGTCCTCTGTTTGGACGTGATACAGCCGTCCGCGGTGCGGAATGTTGTGGTTGTACCCGAGCTGCGGAGATGGCGGCATCGACCAGCGCTAGCCTAGCACGTGCAAACCAGGGGCCACAGCACAGCGTGGGTGCAGTCCCATGCCGGGTTGCCGACCCGTCATTCGGCTGGCGGCGGTGCGCGGCGAAGCTCGATCGACTACCCTGCCGGCCCGCTTCGCATGCTATCTCGAGCCATGTCCACCCCACCTCGCCCGTCCCCGCAGCTCGCGGAGCAGTTGCTCGTTCCGGCCATCGAGTTGGGACGCACCGGTGTAGAGCCGCCCGCCGACGTCTCGCTACAAGTCCGCCAGCATGCGTCGGAAATCCGGTCCCTGGAGCCGACGCGTCTCCGTCTTCAGTTGGAGGCCGCGATCTGCGGGCATCATCCGCATCTCGCCCTGCAGTGGATCCGAGATGCGGGTTTGCTCATTGAGATTCTGCCGGAGCTCGATGCCACGGTTGCGTTCTCGCAGGAAGGAGGGCGCCGCCACAAAGATGTTTGGGAGCACACAAAAACGGTGGTGCTGCAGGCGGTGCCGCGGCCCGCGGTACGGTGGGCCGCACTTCTCCACGACATCGGCAAGGTGCCGACACGACGCTTTACGTCCGATGGCAAAGTGACCTTCCTCGGTCACGCTGGAGAGGGTGCGCGCATGTTCCGCCGCCGGGTTAGCCGTAGGTTCTCGTTCGGACCAGAGCTTAAGCGGTGTATCGAGGCGTTGATTCTCCACCACCTGCGCGCAGGCCAATACGACGGCGGTTGGACCGATAGCGCCGTGCGGCGATTCGCGCGGGAGATGGGTCCGTTGCTCGAGGATCTCCTCGCGTTGTCGCGCGCCGACATCACCAGCAAGCGACCCGGCAAAAGAGCCCAGTGTCTGCAGCAGATTTCGGCGTTGTCGGTGAGGGTTTGTGAACTGGAGGAGGCGGATGCCAAGGTCAAGCCTTTGCCCCCGGGACTGGGAAACGTTTTGATGAGAGCCTTCGCTCTCCCACCGGGCAAGCACCTTGCCCACCTGCGCCAACGACTCGAGCATGCCCATGACGCCGGGTCCCTCGAAGCCGGCCAGGAGGCCGAGTACTATATCAGCTTCGTGCGCGAGCACGAGTTGCTCGTAGGTTTGCAGATCGAGCCGCAGCGAGCTCGTCACGTCGTCGTTGCCGATGAGTCCGGTGGATGAGGCGACGTGGGCGAGTGTGCCGGGTCCGCCGGTGCGCGCCCTGGATCGGCTGGCGGATCGGCTGGCGGATCGGTTCGTGGATCGGAATCCGCGCGCGTCCGCGTGTCTGACGCGCAAGGGGGGTGCCGGCGGCTTGGACCCTGGTTTCGCCTTGTGGATCGCCCCTAGATCTCGTACCAAGTGACCGCTTTTGCGGCCGAAATGGCGAGATTCTCCACAAATTCACCGGCCTGGTCGGGCCGGTGGACCGGCTCGACGACGACGCCCATGGCCCGGCCACGTCAGTTGGCCGAGGCCTTGGCTCACGTCGGGCGCCCGCTCTACCTGATTCACAACGGCGAGGCCTTGGCGTGGTCGGATGCCGGCTGCATCTCATTCGGCACCGATCGCGGCGGCGAGGGCTTCCCGCTTCGCGCTGCCGCCCACCCTTGCGCGCCCGAGAACCTGGGGTCCGCCGGGTTTCGTCGTGATCACGGTCTGCGTTTCGCGTACGTCGCCGGTGCCATGGCGGGAGGTATTGGTTCGCCGGAATTGGTGGAGGTGATGGGCCGTGCGGGCATGCTCGGCTTCTACGGCGCGGCAGGCCTCGCCCCCGACGTGGTCGAAGAAGCGATCTACCGCATCAGCACCCGCCTGGGCGACACGCCTTGGGGTGCCAATCTGATCCACAGCCCTTACGAGCCTCGGCTCGAGGAAGAGGTCGCTGACCTGTATGCGCGACGCGGGGTCCATCTCGTGTCCGCGTCGGCCTATCTCGATCTGACCCTCCCTCTGGTGCGTTATCGCGTTCGTGGCATCCATGTCGATGCTGCGGGGCAGGTGCGGACCCCAAACCGGGTCATGGCCAAGGTCTCGCGCATCGAAGTCGCACGGAAGTTCTTCTCCCCGCCGCCCCCCGACCTCTTGGCCGAGCTCGTGCGCGCAGGGGACATTTCCAGCGAACAGGCCCGATTGGCGGAGACGATTCCTGTCGCCCAAGACCTCACGGTCGAGGCCGATTCTGGCGGGCATACGGACAATCGACCCGCGTTGGCGGTGCTGCCCACCATGCTGGCGCTGCGTGACCGCATGCAGTCGGAGCGCAGCTATGACGCGGCTTTGCGCGTCGGGGTTGCGGGTGGTGTGGCCACGCCGCACGCGGTAGCCGCTTCGTTTGCCATGGGGGCGGACTACGTTCTCACCGGGTCCATCAATCAGGCGTGTCTCGAAGCGGGAACTTCCGACACTGTGCGGCGCATGCTGGCCGAAGCCGAACAGGCCGATGTAGCGATGGCGCCGGCGGCCGATATGTTCGAGATGGGCGTGAAGCTTCAGGTCCTCAAGCGTGGGACCCTATTCGCCATGCGCGCCCAGAAGTTGCATGACCTGTATCTCCGCTGGGGGAGCCTCGAGGAGATCCCTGCAGCGGAGAGGGCGTCGCTCGAACGCACGGTGTTCCGTGCGACCTTCGAGGAAATCTGGGCCGAGACCCGGGCCTTTTGGGGAACACGTGATCCCGAGCAGGCGGAGCGCGCACAGCGAGATGCCAAGCATCGCATGGCACTGGTGTTTCGTTGGTACCTCGGAATGTCGTCGCGCTGGGCCAACTGCGGCGAGGTGGGTCGAGAACTCGACTATCAAATCTGGTGCGGCCCTTCGATGGGGGCCTTCAACGAGTGGACGCGTGGGAGTTTTCTCGAGCGACCCGAGGCTCGACGGGCGGTGATCGTTGCTCGCAATTTGCTCCACGGTGCCGCGATTCTAAGCCGCGCGAACGCCTTGCGCGAGCAGGGGGCAGAACTCGCCGCCGATTGCGTCGACGTGCGACCGCGTGTGTTGGACGAGATCGAGGAGCTTTGCGCGTGAACGCACGGGTCAAAGCCGGTGCCGTGGTGCAGACTCCGATCGCTATCGTTGGCATCGGTTGCACCTTCCCGCGTGCCCCGAACCTGGCTACGTACTGGGCCAACCTTCGCGACGGTGTCGATGCGATTCGCGACATACCGGCCACGCATTGGTGCCCCGACGACTATTTCGATGTTGACCCTAAAGCTTCGGACAAAACCTACGCGCAGCGCGGTGGCTTTCTCGACCCCATCGATTTCGAACCCATGCGTTTCGGGATTGCACCACGAGACCTCGAAGCGACGGATACGACTCAGCTGATTGGCATGCACGTTGCCGCGCTTGCGTTGGAGGACGCGGGGTACGGCGCGGGGGCGCGGGCATTCGACCGTGATCGTACAAGCGTCATGATCGGCGTAACGGGAACTTTGCCGTTGGCCATCACCCTCGGGGCCCGCCTCGGACACCCCCTGTGGCGTCGTGCACTGCACGATGCTGGTGTGGATACAGAGACGGCGGAGGACGTGGTCGCACGCATTTCTGAAGCCTACGTGCCTTGGCAGGAGAACTCGTTCCCCGGGCTGCTCGGGAACGTTGTGGCTGGCCGGATCGCCAATCGATTGGACCTGCACGGCACCAATTGTGTGGTCGATGCCGCCTGCGCGTCCTCACTGAGTGCGATCCACCTCGCTGTGCTCGAACTCGAGTCGGGGCGCGCGGACATGGCACTTAGTGGGGGCGTGGACACCTTCAACGACCCCTTCATGTTCTTGTGCTTCTCGAAGACACCTGCTCTGTCCGCGACGGGGCACGCCAGGCCCTTCGACGAAGGGGGGGACGGGACGATCCTCGGCGAGGGCGCGGGCATCGTCGTGCTCAAACGACTCGCGGACGCTGAGCGCGATGGCGATCAAGTTTACGCGGTGATCAAGGGGATCGGATCGTCGAGCGACGGCGGAGGTCATGCGATCTACGCTCCGGATTCGGAAGGCCAAGCTCGGGCCTTGCGTGCGGCGCATCGGATGGCCGGTGTGCAGCCCGGCTCCATCGAGTTGCTCGAAGGTCACGGAACGGGCACGCGGGTGGGGGACGCCGTGGAGGTCGAGGGACTCCGCTCCGTGTTTGGCGAGGGCGGAGAGGGCGGCAGTTGGTGTGCGCTGGGTTCGGTGAAGTCCATGATCGGTCACACCAAAGCGGCGGCCGGTGTCGCGGGGCTGATCAAAGTGGTGATGTCGCTCAAGCATCGGGTCTTGCCGCCGACGATCAAAGTGAACCGCCCGAACAAGGCCATCGCCCCCGGGCGTTCGCCGTTTTATCTCAATACCGAGAAGCGCCCCTGGCTGCCCCGTCACGCCCATCCCAGGCGGGGGGGGGTGAGTGCCTTTGGCTTCGGTGGGAGCAATTTCCATTGCGTGATCGAAGAGTACGCCGCGGAAACGGCGGAGATCGACTGGGAGGGTTGCGCACAGATTCTCGCGTTCAGTGCGGACGACCGGGAGGGCCTGTTGGGCAAGATTCGCGCTTTCGATGTCGCGGGTTCCTGGGAAGATCTGCGTGGTCGCGCGGCGATGTCACGTGCGTTGTGGCGTCGGGAGGCGTCGTTGCGGTTGCTTCTTGTGATTCCGCGTGACGGCAAAGCGGTGGCTGAGACGATGGAAACCGCAGCCCGTCTCGTTTCCACAGCTAAGAGTTCGTTTTCCACGCCACAGGGAATCTACTTTGGGAGCGGGAGCGGGAGCGGGAGCGGGAACGCAGCCGGCACGCTCGGCGTGATTTTCCCCGGTCAAGGATCGCAGTACGTGGGCATGTTGCGGGACCTGATTTGCAGGTTCCCTGTTGCCGCCGAGGTACTCGCACATGCGAGTGAGGAGAGCGATGGCCTCGCTGCCAGTATCTTTCCCCAGCCGGTGTTCTCCGAGGCCGAACGCGCCGTCGCGGAAGCCCGCTTACAGGCCACGGAGGTGGCCCAGCCGGCGATCGGTGCAGTGAGCCTCGGCGTGTTGCGGGTGCTCGAGTCGTTCGGCCTCGTCCCGGCGGCGACGTGCGGCCACAGCTACGGGGAGCTGACGGCATTGTGTGCTGCGGGCCGACTTGAAGAAGGCGAGTTTCATCGACTTTCCCGGCGCCGCGGCGAACTCATGGGAGATTCTACCGCGGCTGGCGATCGGGGGGCGATGCTCGCCGTACAGGCCAAACTCGACGATGTTGATCACCTGATCTCCGCGCACGGCTTAGATCTGGTGATTGCCAACCGCAACACCCCGAGTCAGGCGGTGTTGTCCGGAGCCACCTCTGAGATCGCGCGGGCCGAGACCACGTTTGCGGCTTGCGGCGTGCGGGTCAAACGGCTGCCGGTCGCGGCGGCATTCCATAGTGACTTTGTCGCTCAGGCGGAGATCCCGTTCGCCGATAGCCTGGCGAGCTTGGCACTGCCCGACGGGAAGATGCCTGTGTACTCCAACGTCACAGGTGTGGCCTATCCGACAGACCCCTCGCAAACCCGCGTAGACTTGGCGCGGCAGGTGAGAACGACGGTGGATTTCGTTCGCTGTATCGAGTCGATGTATGCCGACGGCGTGCGCACCTTCGTCGAGCTTGGGCCCGGTCGGCGACTTTCTGGTTTGGTCGCGGAGATCTTGGCCGACAGAACGGATGTGGCCGCCCTTTCGGTCGACGCCTCCTCAGGAGGGCGTCCAGGGGATCTCGATTTTGCCCGTGTGCTGGCGCAACTGGGTGCCCGCGGGCATGCGGTGGCGCTCGACCGGTGGGACTTGGGGGCAGCTGAGGCCTATCAACGACGTCTCGAGCGCCCGGCGCCCACGATGACCGTAGCGATCAGCGGAGCCAACCATACAGAGAAACGCACGTCGCGGCCTGCTCGGCCCCGTCACGATCCGACGTCAGTCCCGAGAGCCGCGCCCATGCCCGTCCCAACCGAGCCGCCCACGCCTCCCACGCCTCCCACGTCTCCCACGTCTCCTATGTCGCCGTCGTCTAGCGTCTTGCCGTCGTCTAGGGTCTCGCCGTCGCCGATTGTGGGCGCTGTGGCTGCGCCCCTCATCGCGGCCCAAGCTCTGCAGACGAGTCAGGAGAACCTGACCGCGCTGATCCGTCTCCAAGAGCAGACTGCGCGGCTGCATCAGCGTTTTCTCGAGTCCCAGCAGGAGGCGACGCGGAGTTTTCATGCGCTCGTTCAGCAGCACCAGCAGCTACAGTGGATGAATCCGGTTGCTGCGTCGGAGGTGCCCGCGACCGGTGTCGTCGCCACCGACGGCGCCTCCGCGGTGGCGTCCACCGGTTCGATGTCTCCCGTGGCCACGGATGTGGCCACGGATGTGTCCACGGATACGGCGACGGATGTCCCGGTCGCGGCTCCGGCGGTGGTGACCCCAATCGCGTCTCCGCGGACTGCCGTGGCCGATGTCTTGCTTGAGGTCGTGGCTGAAAAGACCGGGTATCCAGCGCAGATGCTAGAGCTTTCCATGGGGTTGGACGCGGATCTGGGCATCGATTCGATCAAGCGAGTGGAGATTCTCTCCTCGTTGCAGCAGCGCCTGCCCGGGTCGCCGACCATCAAGCCGGAGCACTTGGGTGAGCTGCGGACACTGGGCGAGATCGTGCGATTTCTTGACGGTGGCGGCGCCGAGGCATCGCAGCCCAAGATTGAAAACCCGGCGAGCGTGGCCGACGGGGTCGATCCCATCGCCCGTACCTTGCTGGAAGTTGTGGCTACCAAAACGGGCTATCCGGCGGAGATGCTCGAATTGTCCATGGGGTTGGACGCAGATCTGGGCATCGACTCGATCAAGCGGGTTGAAATCTTGTCTCTGCTACAGGAGCGGATGCCGGAGACGCCGGCGATCCAACCCGAGCATCTCGGTGAATTGCGTACGTTGGGACAGATCGTCGATTTTCTGGCCGGCAGGTCTGGGCCGCGTCCGGACGCGACCCCTGTGCAGGTTTCCAGCCCGGTTCCGAGCCCGGACGCGCACCTCGCCGTGGCGAAACGGTCGGTTCGGCGATTGCTGCCGAGCCTGGTCTCCTATGATGAGGTTGCGGCCCCGGTGGACTTCGCCTCTGCTGCGACGATCTGGGTCACCGACAGCGGCGACGGCCGCTCCCTTGCCATCGTGGAGGCCCTTCGCGCCCGGGGCCTGGCGGCGCAGGAGGTCATGCTCGCCCCCGAGCGTCGGGCGATTCCCGACGATGTATGCGGACTCGTTCTCGTGGCGCCGCTTCGCATGCACGATGCCCAAGTATTGCAAGCGTTCGGCCGTGTACGTCAGCTGGCGAGTACGCTGCGTCGTGCGGGAAAGGGGGCAGCTTCGCTGTTGGCCTGCGTGACCACGCTCGGGGGAGGCCTCGGGCTCGATGGTCTCCACGGGCAGGCAGATCCCGAGACCGCGGGGTTGGCCGGTATCGTCAAGTCGGCGTCGGCGGAGTGGCCGGAAGTTGTGTGTAGGGTGATCGACGTGGATCCCGACCTTCCTGGGGTTCAAACGCGCATCGTGGATGCGCTGCTTCGGCGCGGTCCCATTGAGCTCGGCTTGAGTGCGGTCGGGTCTCGGCGGGTCGAGCTACGCGAAGAGGCTATGCCTTCATCTGCCGCCCAGCGATTCGACGGCGAAGACGTGATTCTGATTACCGGTGGCGCTCGAGGTGTCACGGCCGAGATCGCGGTTGCCTTTGCGCGCAGGGGACGACCGCGCCTGGTCTTGGTCGGGCGTAGCCCCGAGCCTGCGAAGGAAGCGCAGTGGCTGGTGGGCGTGGACGCGGAGGCGGATATCAAGCGCGCCATCGTGGAGCGGTCGGCCGAGCCGCTCACGCCGCGTCAGCTCGAAGCCGAGTATCAACGACGAATGTCGGCTCGCGGGATTCGACGCACCCTCGCGCGCATTGAGGAGGCGGGCGCTTCGGTGCGTTACTGTTGTGTCGACGTACGTGATCGGGATGCCGTGGCCGCATGCGTTCGCCACGTGAGCGAAACGCTCGGCCCGATCACCGGGCTCGTGCACGGGGCGGGAATCTTGGCGGACGCCCGTATCGAAGACAAGACAGACCAGGATTTCGAGAGAGTCTATGCCACAAAGGTTGGAGGCATGCGCTGTCTACTTGGAGCCATCGATCGCAGTGCACTCAAGGTGCTGGTCGCGTTTTCCTCGTCCACGGCGCGTTTCGGGCGGCGCGGACAGACGGACTACGCCGCCGCCAACGAAGTATTGAACAAGATCGTGCAGCGTGAGGCCAAGCTCTTGCCGGGTTGCCGCGCGATCTCGGTCAACTGGGGTCCTTGGGATGGGGGCATGGTGACGCCAGCGTTGAAGCGGGTGTTCGAGGGCGAAGGGATCATCACGATCGACCTGGAGGCGGGCGCGGCCTACCTGATGGCTGAGCTTGGCACACCGGGGCCCGTCGAAGTGGTGGTGCTCGGTGCAGGTTCCGAGCTTCCCGTGGTCGCATTGGAGCCGCCTGATCTCGCCCATGCGCCGCTGCCGACCGTCTTTGAGCGCCTAGTCTCCGTTGCGGATCATCCCTTCCTGGCCTCGCACGTCCTCGATGGGCACGCCGTATTGCCCACGGTTATCGTGCTCGAATGGTTGGCGCACGCGGCCCTGCACGGGAACCCCGGCCTGCGCTTCGTCGGTGTCGACGATCTGAGCGTATTCAAGGGCGTCATCCTCGACCCCGGGGCTTCCTTCGCCCTGCGGGTATGTGCAGCGTCCGCGCAGCGCGTCGGCGACGTATTTCATGTCGCCACCGAACTTCGAAGTGGGGGTCGCAACGGTAGCTCGGTTCTGCACGGGAGAGCGCGCGTGGTGCTTTCGTCGACGCGCTTGACACAAGGCGCGCCGATGGAGCTTCCCAAGCTCGGACCCGTCGCGGCTTCCGTCTCGAGTTTTTACGCGACGGCGCTATTTCATGGCCCGACCATGCGTGGCCTGACCGAGATCGAAGGTTCGGGCGATGGGGGACTCGTCGCTCGTTGCAAGAGCGCACCTCCGCCGGAACAGTGGATGTCGACGCCCGTCCGAGGGCGTTGGATCGCGGACCCGCTGGCGCTCGACAGTGGCATGCAGGCCGTCATCGTGTGGAGTTTCGATCGGGCGGGACAGGTCTCGCTCCCCTCGCGGTTGGGTCGGTATCGACAGTTCGTGTCGAGCTTTCCCGCTGCGGGCATACGCGTCGTTGTTCGCGTGCGCAAACACAACGAATCTCGCGCGGTCTCGGATATCGAATGGGTTGGCTCGGACGGCAGCCTCGTTGCTCGGCTTGAGGACTACGAGTGTGTCATCGATGCATCGCTCGTGTCGGCGTTTCGGCGCAACAAGCTCGCGCCCGCTGTCGTCGCACCGGCCTGATCAGCGTGGACTCGTGACTTCGCTAGAGCCAATTGCGGTGGTCGGAGTCGGGGGGATTTTTCCCGGAGCTGCCACCGTTGATGCGCTATGGGACGTCATCGAGGCGCGTATCGACTGTTCTTCCGAACCTCCCCCCAACCGCTGGGTTTGTGCGCCCGACCAGGTGTACGACTCGCGCCGGGGCCAGCCCGACAAGATCTATTCGCGCCGGGGCTGTTTCCTGCAAGACTTTCGTTTCGACCCCACCGGCCTCGAACTGGACCCGAACTTCCTGCTGGGGTTGGACACCGCGGTGCATCTGGCTGTGCACGCCGGGCGGCAGGCATGGTCCGCCGTATCCACGACCCACGTGGATCCGACCCGGGTGGGGGTGATTCTCGGCAATATTGTCCTTCCGACCACGGCATCTTCCCGCATGTCCGATTGGGTGCTGGGTCGCGGTTTCGAGCGCGAGCTCTTTCGGGCGGCGGGGGTTCGCGTGCCGGACGAAGATCGCGTTGCGGTACCCGCCCTCAACCGGTGGGTGGCTGGCCTTCCGGCGGGTATCTTGGCGAGGGCGTTGGGATTGGGCGGCGGCCATTTCACGCTGGATGCAGCTTGTGCGTCGTCCCTGTTCGCACTCGAGCTGGCGATCGACGCGCTGCGGAGCGGTCGCGCGGACGCGATGTTAACCGGCGGCCTCTCCAGACCCGACTGCCTTTATACCCAGATGGGCTTCTCTCAACTCGGAGCCCTTTCTCCCACGGGGCACTGCTCACCTTTCGACGCGAAAGGCGACGGGCTTGTGGTCGGGGAGGGGGCGGGTGTTGTGGTGCTCAAGCGACTGTCCGACGCGTTGCGAGACGGCGACCAGGTGCGCGCTGTGGTACGCGGGGTGGGGCTCTCCAACGATGTGGACGGCAATCTGCTTGCGCCCAGTGAACAGGGGCAGTTGCGAGCGATGCGAGCGGCGTACGCCCAGGCCGGCTGGCGTCCGAGCGATGTCAGTTTGGTGGAGTGCCATGCGACGGGGACCTTGGTGGGCGATGCTGTGGAGCTGCGTAGCCTCGGCGAGCTGTGGCGAGGTGAGCCGGCCCGGCCGGGCCAATGCGTGATCGGTGGTGTCAAATCGAATATCGGGCACCTGCTCACGGGGGCGGGCGCCGTGGGCCTGATCAAGGTCATCTTAGCCATGGAGCGGGGAATCTTACCGCCCACTGCCAACTTCGAGAATCCGGCGCCCGGCCTCGAGTTCGACGGTTCGCCGCTGCGGGTGTTGAAGGCCGCTGAGCCTTGGCGGCGAGGAGATCGGCCCCGTCGAGCCGCCGTGAGCGGCTTTGGTTTCGGTGGCACCAATGCCCACGTATTGCTCGAAGAGGCGCCGGATCTTGACACTTGTCGCGTGAAGGTGAGCGTGCCCGCGTCTGGGCGTCCGCTGGGCGTGGCCGTTGTGGGCATGGACGCGCATGTGGGGCCATGGCGTGGGCTGGTGGCGGTGCAGCGGCAGCTCCTCTGTGGCGGTAGGCCCCCCAGATCGGCACGGAAACCCAAGGCAGGCAGTTGGGGCGTACCGGTTGCCTCAGGGTACTTCATCGATACGCTCGAGGTTCCCTACGGGGCGTTCAAGATTCCTCCCAAGGAGCTGCAAGAGGCCTTGCCGCAGCAGGTCTTGATGTTGCAAGTGGCGAAGCGGGCCCTCGACGATGCTCGTGGTCGCCCCGCCGAAGCATTGCGAACGGGGGCCTTCATCGGTCTCGAGCTCGATCCCAACACGACAAACTATCACCTGCGCTGGGTGTTGCGAGCTCGGGCAGTCGCGTGGGCCCGCGCCCTCGGGCGACCGCAGGCTGGGGAGCGTTTCGAAGCGTGGGTGGATGCTCTGTGCGCGTCGGTGGGTCCAGCGCTTGACGCCAACCGGACCATGGGTGGTCTCGGCAGCATCACCGCCAGCCGGATCGCCCGCGAGTTCGGCTTCGGCGGTTCAAGCCATACGCTCGCATCCGAAGAGGGCTCGGGCCTAGCGGCCCTGCAAGTGGCGGTGCGTGCCCTCGAGCGCCGGCAGATCGACTGTGGCATCGTGGGCGCTGTGGACTTGGGTGGCGACATTCGGGCATTACTTGCGGTGGAAGCCGAGCTCGGATGGTCCCCGTGTGACGATGTGGACCGCTTGTGCCCCGGATTCGGTGGGCGGATACCCGCCGATGGTGCGGTTGCTCTGGTGCTCAAGCGGGAAGGGGATGCTCGTCGGGATGGCGATCGCATCTACTCGGTGATCCGCGGGATGGGCAATGCCAGCGGAGATGGCATCGGTGCGCTGCGTCGTGCCATCGATGGTGCGCACGCCGAAGCGGACTGCGAGGCTCGCCAAATCGCGTTTGTCGAGGCACACGCGACCGGCGTCGCCAGGCTGGATCTCGAGGAGCGACGGTTGCTGCGTGACGTTTTCGATTCGGGGACGGTGGTCGCCAGTAGTGCGGGATCCATCGGCCACCTAGGCGCCGCGTCGGGTCTGCTCTCGGTGCTGCGCGCGAACTTGCAACTTTACCAACAAGTGTTGCCGGCCGCGGAAACACGGCGACTTCCGGACGATTCTTCGAGCGTAGCCGAGCCTTGGCTGCGGAATCGAGCCGACGGACCGCGTCGTGCGGGCGTCGACGCCATCTCATTGTCGGGGGGATGCTGGCATGTCGTCCTCGAAGGGCAAGACGACACGGCGCTCGAGCTGGAACACAACGCATGCGTGGCGCAGCCAACGGGGCTGTTTGTTCTCGAGGCGGATACGCGTCGAGAGCTTATTTTGGCTCTCGCTCGTTTGCATGCGGCTGCCGTGGACGATAGCGCTCCGAGCCAGGCGGTCGACCGCCTGGCGAGTGGCTGGCACCGTGAGCATGGTCGTCGGCCCGACGCGCTGCTCGGACTCACGCTTGTGGTGAGAGATGTGTCCGCGTTGCGCGAGCTGGTGGATGGTGCGATTTCTTGTTTTCGCGCCGGGCAGGACCCGTCGAAGTCGACGGTCATCAACGGGGGAGAGTTGTTTTTCGTTCCCCAGCCGGTGGGTCCCACCGGCGAACTCGCCTTCGTCTATCCGGGCTCGGGGAGTCAGTTTCCCGGCATGGGCCGAGCGCTCGGACTGGCCTTCCCGGAGATCATGCGCCTTCAGGACGCAGCCCACGAGCATCTTCGTGCTCAAGTGGTTCCCCGTTTCGCCTGGGGGGCGCAGCGGAGCGCGGAGGTCGATCCTCGTGCCGTGATTCTCTCCCATGTCTCCCTCGGCACCCTTGCCACCGACGTCGTGCGAACCTTCGGTCTACGAGCAGATGCGGCGATCGGCTACTCTCTCGGCGAGACCACCGGGCTGTTCGCGTTCGGAGCTTGGCGTCAGCGTGATGCGATGTTGCAGCGTGCGCTCGAAAGCGACCTATTCACGACTGAGCTCGCGGGTCCATGCTTGGCCGCGCGCCGCCGTTGGAAACTCGACGATGGTGCTGCGTCCATCAGCTGGAGCGTGGGTGTGGTCGACAAGCCGAAAGCCGAGGTCAAAGCAGCGTTGGTCGGGATGGCGCGCGCCTACTTGCTGATCGTCAATACGCCGGACGAATGCGTCATTGGTGGGGATGCGTCTGCCGTTCGCCGCGTGGTGGAACGACTAGGGGCGGGCTTTCACGCGCTTTCAGGCGTGGCGAGTGTGCATTGCGAGGTCGTCCGCGAGGTCGCAAGGGCGTACCGAGAGCTTCATCTCCTCGACACGCAGCTCCCCGAGGGTGTGCGTTTCTACAGCGGCGCCTGGGCCCAGGCCTACGCGCCGACGCGGGAGTCTGCCGCGGACGCGATCTTGGCCCAGGCAACCGACGGGGTGGATTTCCCTGCGACGATAAGGCGGGCCTACGACGATGGCGTACGGGTCTTCCTCGAGTTGGGACCGGGGGCGAGCTGCACCCGCATGATCACCAAGATCCTTCGTGGCCGAGCCCACCTGGCCCTGTCGATCTCGCATCCTGGTCGAGATGGGCACCCCGCCCTCGTCGAGACCTTGGCGAGGCTCATCGCGGAGCGAGTTCCTGTCGACCTCGGACCGCTTTATCGGACGCGACGCGAGTGTCTCCCCCATGCCGGTGCGGGTGTCGAGGGCAGGGCCTTTCAATTGACGGTGGGCATCACGGCGGTTGGACCTTTGCCATCCGACCTACACAGCCCGTCGCGCGAGCCCCCGCTCGCGGTTCTCAGGCACGATGGCGGGGCCACAGAAACGGGTCCATCCCTCGTGGGTGGCACAGCGGCCTCGTCGTTTGCGGCAGCGGCCTTGTCGGCGAGTGAGTCCACGGCGCGGGCGCACGGAGCCTATCTGGAGGTCGCGGACCAGATGCGCGAACAGGCGACCGAACAAGCCAACTTGCAGTTGAGCCTACTGGCGGGGCTCCGAAAGGGCGCGAATAGAGATTGCGCGCCCTTTCGGATTCCCGCTGCAGCGACGGGTGAGCAGCTGGCGAGTGGCACAGCGTCGTCCCCACGTTTCGATCGAGAAGCCTGCCTGCAGTTGGCCACCGGGTCGGTCGAAGAAGTATTCGGCGAAGCGTTCGCCGAGGTGGATCGACTCCCGACTCGCGTTCGACTTCCTGACGAGCCCCTGATGCTGGTGGACCGCATCATGGAGATCGAAGGAGAGGCCCTCTCCATGGGATCGGGCCGTTTGGTGACGGAGCATGATGTGCTCACCGATGGGTGGTATCTCGACGGTGGGCGCCTGCCGGCGTGCATCAGTATCGAAGCCGGCCAGGCGGATCTCGTCCTCTCCGGCTATCTCGGTGTGGATCGACATACTCGTGGCCTCGCGGTCTATCGCCTGCTCGATGCGGAGGTGACCTTCCACGGCGACCTTCCCAAGCCACAAGATATTGTCCGATACGACATTCGCATCAAGCACTTCTTCCGCCAGGGAGAGACCTGGCTGTTTCGCTTCGAATTCGACGCGACCGTGGGCGGCGTTCCTCTTCTGAGTATGCGCGACGGCTGTGCCGGATTTTTCACCCAGGCCGAGCTCGACGCGGGGGGGGGCATCGTGGAGAGCGGCGTAGAGAAGCGCATGGAGGTGACGAAGCGGCCCTCGGAGCTGCCGGACCTGGTGGCGATGCGGCGAGAGTCGCTCTCGCAGTCGGCTCTGGAGGCATTGCGTCGAGGGGACCTGGAGGGCGCCTTCGGGGAGGCGTTTGCGGGGCTATCGGTCGCCGACCCACTGACCCTCCCAGGAGGGCGGATGCGTCTCATTCACGAGGTGATCGACCTCGACCCCCGAGGCGGCCGCTACGGCCTCGGTTCCATCACGGCACTGGCGAACATCCGCCCCGACGACTGGTTCCTCGTCTGTCATTTCTCGGACGACCGTGTGATGCCCGGCACGCTCATGTACGAGTGTTGCTTGCACACGTTGAGGGTGTTCCTACTGCGTATGGGCTGGATCGGCGGGGAAGAAGACCTGTGCTGGCAACCCGTTGCGGGGGTGAAAAGTCGTCTCAAGTGTCGCGGTCAGGTGCTCGCGGATACGGGGCAGGTCACGTACGAGGTCTGGGTGCGTGAACTTGGCTACGCTCCCGAGCCTTTTGCCATCTGCGACGCGAGGATCCACGCCGATGGGAAGGCCATTGTCGAGATCCGCGGTCTGTGTTTGCGGCTATCTGGGCAGAGCCGCGAGGGGCTCGAGACCATGTGGGCCACGCGGACGCCTAGCGACCGCGGACCCGAGCGTAAGACCGCTATCTACGACAAGGCCAGTATCCTCGCCTTTGCGGACGGTAATCCCTCCCGGGGATACGGCGAGGCCTATAGCATCTTTGACGACGGCAAGCGCCGGCTTGCGCGTCTCCCCAGGCCGCCGTACCAGTTCATCGATCGCGTGACGGGGGTCGAAGGCGAGCCTTTCGTGATGCAAGCCGGGATCCGGGCCGAGGCGCAGTTCGACCTGCGACCCGAGGATTGGTTTTTTCGCTCCAATCGCCAAAACGAGATCCCCTTCGCCGTTCTGCTTGAGGTCGCACTGCAAGCCTGTGGTTGGGCGGCGGCCTACGCCGGTTCTGCGCTGACCTCCGACGTCGATCTGCGTTTTAGGAATCTGGGCGGGGAAGGCATGTTGCTCGATCGGGTTGAATGTCGCGCCGATGTACTTACCACCCGTGTCGAGTTGCAAAAAGTGTCGAGCACGGCGGGCATGATCATCCAGCACTTTTCCTATTCTGTGTGGGCGCAGGGTCGTGGAAAAGTCTACGAGGGAACCAGCTATTTCGGATTTTTCACAGATCTCGCACTCGCGGCTCAAGTTGGCATTCGTGATGCGGCCCTCCACGTGCCCGGTCCCGAAGACCGCGCCCGCGGGCGGAGCTTTCCGCTTCCGGATGTGGCGCCCTATCCCGACCCGATGCTGCGCATGATCGACACGATCGACCTTCTGATCCCCGATGGCGGGACCGAGGGTCTCGGCTTTGTGGAAGCTTCGATTCAAGTTGATAGCGATGCTTGGTTCTTTGAAGCCCATTTTTTCGAAGATCCAGTGTGGCCGGGCTCCCTCGGTTTGGAGGCGTTTCTTCAGTTGCTCAAGGTCTATGCCGTGGATCGGTGGTCCCTGCCCGCGGAGGCCAGTTTTGGCACCCTTTCACTCCATACCCATCATCGTTGGATCTACCGCGGCCAGGTGTCGGTGAGCAGCGAACGTGTGTCGGTGCAGGCGAGCGTCACAGAGGTGAATGACGCTCGCAAGAGCATGCGCGCGGACGGTTTTGTGTCGGTGGATGGCAAGGTGATCTACGAGATACGAGATTTCAGCCTGGAGCTTCGACCGTGAGATACGAGCGCGTGTACATCGAAACGTTGGGGTACCAGCTCGCTTCTTGTGTCGTGACGACCGAAGAGCTTGAGGACCGCCTGCGCCCGGTCTACGAGAAGCTACGTATCGAGCGCGGTCAGCTTGAGCACATTACCGGGATCGCGGAGCGTCGCTACTGGGATCGAGATCACCGGGTATCGCAAGGGGCCGCAGCTGCGGGGATTCGGGCGTTGGAAGCGTCTTCGGTGGACATCGACGCCATCGAGATGTTGATCTATGCGGGTGTGTGCCGAGAAGATTTCGAGCCCGCGACCGCGTGCCATGTGGCGGCGAGGCTCAAGGAATCTGGCTATCCACTGGGGAGATCGACACTCATCTATGACGTCAGCAACGCCTGCTTGGGCGTGCTCAACGGGATGCTAGATGTGGCAAATCGCATCGAGTTGGGGCAGATCCGGGCGGGCATGGTGCTCAGCTGCGAGACGGCCCGCGAGATCAACGACGCGACGATTTCTGGACTTCTTCGCGAGCCCAGCATGGAACTGTTCAAGGCATCCATTGCCACGTTGACCGGTGGCTCTGCCGCGGTGGCTGTGATCCTCACCGACGGCTCATTCGGGGAGCAGGGCCGACGACGGCTGCGTGGAGCCGTTGTGGGGGCGGCGCCGGAGCACCATACGCTATGTCGGTGGGGCATGCGGCCCTCCGGCGGTCGAGGGAGAGGGCCCTCGGAAGGGCCCTCGGAAGGCCGAGATACTGGACCAGTCACCAGGCGAGGAACCATCGGGACGGGTACCGGGGAGCGAGAGGAGATGAGTTGGCGGCAATTCGCCGCGACCGATGCGAGCGCGGTGCTCGAACATGGGGTGAAGCTGGGAGCACGGACATGGGATGCATTCCTGGTCGAGATGGAATGGAGCATCGGAGCCGTGGATCGGACGGTGTGTCATCAGGTGGGGTCGGCCCACCGTGACGTGATGTTGCACACCTTGGGGCTCGCTAGCGAGCGCGACTTCATTGCCTACGATTTTCTTGGAAACACCGGCACAGCCGCATTGCCACTGGCCACCGCTCTCGCCGACGAGCGAGCATTTTTGCGGCCTGGACAAAACGTCGCTTTGCTGGGTATCGGGAGCGGACTCAATTGCATGATACTGGGGGTCGAGTGGTGAGCGACATCTATCCATTCGGGGCCAATTACTTTGATGTGGGTCGCCACAGGATGCACTATGTCGACGAAGGGGAAGGGGATCCGGTTTTGATGGTGCATGGCAACCCAAGTTGGTCGTTCTATTACCGCAATTTGATCCGCGACCTATCTCGTGATCGAAGAGCGGTAGCCCCCGATCATATTGGATGTGGGCGCTCCGACAAACCGCGCGCCGCCGACTACAACTATACCCTTGCTTCGCGGGTCGACGATCTGGAGCGTTTCGTCGATCACTTGGGCCTGGAACGCCTGACACTGGTTGTGCACGATTGGGGGGGGATGATCGGGATGGCGTGGGCTGTTCGTCATCCACAACGCGTTTCGAAAATCGTGCTGCTCAATACGGGCGCGTTCCACTTGCCACAAGGCAAGCGATTCCCAGTCGCGCTCATGCTTGCGCGGCTTCCGGGGATCGGCGAGGTGCTGGTGCGGGGGGGCAATGCTTTTGTGCGTGGGGCGATCCGGTTCTGCGTCCGGAGCAAGCGCATGCCGCCCGACGTCGCTGCGGGCTACCTTGAGCCCTACGACAGTTGGAAGCACCGCGTCGCCGTGCACCGTTTCGTGCAAGATATTCCGCTTTGGCCGAGTGACCCGGCGTACGCGGTCGTCAGCGAGACGGCGGATGCACTCATCCGCCTCGCCGATAAGCCCATGCTTATTTGCTGGGGAATGCGCGACTTCGTCTTCGATCATCACTTCCTCGAAGAATGGGAAACACGGTTCGCTGGGGCCGAGGTACACCGATACCCCCGTTGTGGTCACTATATCCTGGAGGACGCGGCGGAGGAGATCGTGCCGCTGGTCCGCGCTTTCATCGAGAAAGGCGAGGGTGCGAAGAAGAACGAACATGCGCAGGCCAGCGATGATGTCGAAAGAATCGTGAGAACCGCAGGGGCCGAAGGGGCCGCAGGGGCCGAAGGGGTCGACGAGGCCGCCGCAGCCGACGAGGTCGTTTCGACATGAGCCCGGACGGGATCGTTGCCGTGTCGAAAGAGGAGGACTCGGCAGCTGTTGAGTCGCGTACGCACATTAACGTTGCCGCCTACCTGCCACAGATCGCGCGCAGGCAGCCTGACCTGCTCGCGGTGGCGGTCGCGTGTCCTGGGAAGATAGGGCGCTATGTGACCCTGACCACAGCGGAACTCAATCGGCGGTCGGACCGTATCGCCCACGGCTTGGTGGCGATGGGGATCGGGGAGGGCGTGCGGACGGTGTTGATGGTCAAGCCGAGCCCAGAATTTTTCGCCATCACGTTCGCTATGCTCAAAATCGGCGCGGTTCCTGTGATGGTCGACCCCGGTATGGGCGTGCGCAACCTGGGGCAGTGTCTCGCCGAGGCGCGGCCGCAGGCGTTTATCGGGATCCCCAAAGCGCACCTCGCTCGCGTGGTGCTCGGTTGGGCGAGGCAGACGCTGAAGACCAAGCTTACGGTGGGGAGGCGCATCTTGTGGGGTGGTGATTCCCTCGCGCAGCTGGAAGCGAGTGCGCCACAAGGCGCGTTTCCGGTGTTGGAGCCCGATCCAGAGCAAACAGCGGCGATCTTGTTCACGAGCGGTAGCACCGGCGTTCCCAAGGGAGTCGTGACGCCACACCGCGTATTCGCAGCCCAAGTTCACTTGCTGCGAACTGTCTTCGGCATCGAGAGCGGTGAGCGTGACCTGTCCACGTTTCCGCTTTTCGCGCTCTTTGGCCCGGCATTGGGCATGGCCTCCATCGTTCCAGATATGGACGCCAGCCGTCCCGCATCGGCCGACCCGGCCAAACTGGTGCAGGCGCTGCACGACTTTCAGTGTACGAATATGTTCGCTTCCCCGGCGCTGATTGACAAGCTGGGACGCCACTGTGAGGTGCATCAGATCCGCTTGAACACGCTGCGTCGAGCGATCTCCGCTGGTGCGCCAGCGTCGATTCCGGCGCTCGAACGCTTTGTAAAATTTGTGCCCGAAGGCGTGGAGGTGTTCACACCCTACGGCGCCACGGAAGCGCTTCCGGTGGCGGTGCTGGGCTCCCATACGATCTTGTCGGAGACGCGCCATCACACCGAACGAGGCGGTGGTGTGTGTGTAGGCAAACCGGTCGCCAGCATGCACGTACGCATTCTACCGATCTCAGAGGAACCCGTGCAGTCGTGGGCGGAGGAGGCGGTACTACCCACGGGAGACATCGGCGAAATTTGCGTTCGCGGTCCGGTGGTGACGCCGAGCTACTACAATCGGGAGGACGCGACGCGGCGGGCCAAAATCATAGATCCCGCGGGGGGCATCTGGCACCGTATGGGGGACCTGGGTTATTTCGACGGCCGCGGACGCTTGTGGATGTGTGGACGTATGGCCCACCGCCTGGAAACCGCCGACGGTCGGATGTACACCATCTCCTGCGAGGCGGTATTCAACACGCACCGCGCCGTGTTTCGTACGGCCCTCGTGGGCGTGAGGAAGAGAAAAACAATCATGCCGGTCATCTGTGTGGAGCGAGAGCAGGGGGTGGTGATGACGGATGCTTTGCTCGTCGATGAACTTCGAGGTCTCGCGCGTGCACACGGGCATACCCGGCGTATCGATACGTTTCTCGTCCACCGAGCGCTGCCGGTTGACGTGCGGCACAACGCCAAGATCTTCCGAGAAAAGCTGGCCGTATGGGCCAGTAGGAGACTCCGATGAAAGCGCTCGTCACGGGGGCGGGTGGGTTTCTCGGGGGCGCCATGGTTCGCTCCCTGATCGAGCGGGGAGATGAGGTTCGTGGCTTTTCACGGGGTGCGCACCCACAGTTGCAGCAGCTTGGGGTCGAGCAGCATCGCGGTGATATCTGCGATGCCGCAGCGGTGGCGAAGGCGGTGGAGGGGGTGGATGTGGTGCTTCACGCCGCTGCGAAGGTCGCTGCAGCTGGAGCGGAGGAGGATTTCGTGGCAACCAATATCGAGGGTCCAAAAAATGTGATCGATGCATGTCGTCGCCACGGCGTTACCGCCCTGGTGTACACGTCGACGCCGAGTGTGACCTTTGGACTCAACGATTTGGAGGGGGTGGACGAATCCATCGGCTATTCGGATCATTTCGACGCGCAGTACAGTCGAACCAAAGCGCACGCGGAAAAAAATGTACTCGCGGCGGACGGCGATGCACTACGCACGGTCGCCCTGCGGCCGCACCTGATCTGGGGACCGGGCGATACCTCCTTGTTGCCGCGCGTGTTGGAAAGGGGGCGAGCGGGGGTGCTGCGCCGGATCAGCGGAGCGACGAAACGGACCGATATCACCTACGTGGACGATGCTGTGGCGGCGCATTTGCTGGCGGCCGACAAGCTCCTCGGTAGCGCCGCGACCGCGGATGTGGTGGGAGGCAAACCGTACTTCATCAGCTCCGGCGAGCCGATCGAGATCTGGGAGTTCGTGGACCGCCTGTTGATGGCGGCCGACCTTCCGCCCGTTCGCGCCACCATCCATCCGAAGGTGGCACTGAGCGTCGCTTGGCTGTTCGAGCACGCCCATACCATTTTGGGTGGACACGGGGATCCGCGAATGACCCGCTGGATCGTGCGAGAACTGTCTACTTCTCGTTGGTTCGACATCAGCGCGGCCCGGCGGGACCTCGGGTACAAGCCGATGATTGGCGTGGACGAGGGCATGCAGCGACTGACGCGCTGGCTTGCCGAGGGAGTTTCGTCGCAACGCGGCGTCTGAACCATCGTTGCAGAAATGATGATCGCTTCGGTTCGCGCGATCGAGGGTGCGAGAGCTGTTCATAGTGGAACAGTATGTCCCCGGCGCTGCATGGAGCGCTTGGAAGCGAGTGGTCCGTAAGATGAGGCCGACTCAGTCTCGTTCGGATCCATCGAAGTCAAGCGCGCCTCGCTTGAATCGCCGTGTACGGAATCGTAGGCACGGCAATGTGGGAGCTTTGGGGGATCGATCTTTCCGGCTACGCGAACCCACACTCGGACTCGGATAGGTCGCCGATGCGGCGGGGCTCATGTGATGAGCGCCGTCACCATAGAGGCGGAGCGGTTCTCGGCTGCTGGGTCCTCGCCCCGGCTCACGCCTCAAGCTCTCCGATGCTCTCGGTGGTGTAGTCGCCCTGGTCGCCGTCTTTGCCGAAGGAGGGCCAGTTGAGCCCAAGCGCACGCACCAGCGTGAGATGTACCTTCATCGCGGTTTCCCCGTTGCCTTTGTGATGGAACCCTGTCCGTAGTGCCCCGCCCGCTTCTCCAGCAATGATGATCGGCATGTCCTCAGTGGAGTGCGTCCGGCCCTCGGAGACCTCCGAATAGGCCATGATCACCGAGTTGTAGAGCAGGTCGGAATCCCCCTCTGGGGTGGACATCAGCCTATCTATCAACTTGGCCAGTTGCTCCATCGTAAAGATGACGGTCTTGTGCACCATGGCCTGGTCTCCCCCTCCGTGGGAGAGGTTGTGGTGCGAATTCGTGGCACCAAAATTCCAAAACATGGGGTCATCGGTCCAGCCGTGGTGACGAAACGTAAACACCCGTGTGAGGTCGCAGACGAACGCCATCGTGAGTAGCTCGACCATCAGCTCGTTGTGCAGCACGAGGTCGGGCTTGCTGAGGTCGGGTTCCCCCACCGGCGGGCGCTGGGGCGCTTGGCACTCGCCGCCGGTTGGGTTGTCAATGCGATCCTCGATCGCCCGGATCGCGTCGAGATGCTGCTCGACTCGAATCTTGTCGGCCGCCCCGAGCCTGGGCAGGAGCGCCTGTGTGTCGCCTTTGATCGCGTTGAGCACGCTCTTGCGGCCGAGCAGGTGCACGCCCGTGCTGGCGTCGCCAAAGAGCCGGTCAAACAGTACTTGCGGTGATAGCTCGGGGTAGATCGGCTGGTTCGGCCCAGCATGCGATAGCGCGCGAGTCGTGAGCCCTTCACCCTTGAAAATCCCGTCGCTGTACACGCCGACGTCGAGTTTCGAAAACGGTGTGCCCGTGCCGAGCGCGGCGGCCACATCGATGTCGAACGAGGCCACCCGCACATCATTATCGAAAGCTCCCGGTCCGGTTCTCTCAAACCTCTGCCCAGTTTTCACAATGGTCGTGGGCTGATGGTGGCTGATACCGCCGGTCTTGATATCGTAACCGCTGAGCACAGTGATCCTCGAGCGCACGTTCGCCAGCGGCGCGAGTTCCTCGGTCAGTTCCCAGTTCGCCCCGGTTTGTGTCGGGAAATACTTGTCTCTGTGTACTTCGCTACCCCACCCCCACACCCCCAACCGTTGGGGAAGCGGCTCTCCGCCGGCGTGGGCCGTTCCGTTGTTGTTGAGCATGATGTCGAGAGCCGGCAGTGCGATGGCAATCGGTACCCCACACGCAGCGCCGCGCAAGAACGTTCGTCGATTTAGAGAGCTGTTCATCATAGCTTACCTTGGCGGTTGGCGCTTACCTTAGCGGTTGGCGCTTACCTTAGCGGTTGGCGCTTACCTTAGCGGTTGGCGCTTACCTTAGCGGTTGGTGACTCATTCAGGCTCGGAAGCAAAACGGAATGCATCGTGGAGCAAGAGGTCTCGCACCAATGCGACATAGCGACCCTCGTGCTCGCCGAAGCTGTGGATGAGGCTGGCCACGCCCACCTCATCGTTGTCCGCCGACGCCCGCCCAAACGCGAATTCGTAGAACCGTTGCACCGTGCAACGGTCGATGGCGTCGTCGTCGGCGAGCGTGGTTGCCAGCCCAGAGAGCCCGTCGAACTCCACGCCGCCAATCTCACCGCTGACGTCCAAAGTCAAACCGTGGTCCTTTTCACGGTAAGCGCCGAGCGAGTCGAAATGTTCGAGAGGCAGGCCGACTGGGTCCATGAGCACATGGCAAGCGGCACAAGTGGGGTCGGCCATGTGAATCGCCACACGCTCGCGCATGGTCATCAGGGCGTCCGTGTCGACCTCAGGGAGCGTGGCGTCGACTCCCGGAGGTGGGTCGGGGATCGACAGGCACAGCAGCTGTTCCACCACGTAGCGCCCGCGCTTCGTCGGTGAGGTCTCGCTGTATCCAGCGTTGAGCGCGAGAAGCCCCGCCGCGCCCAGTAGACCCACGCGTGGGTCGTCGGCTGCTCGCTCGACCTGTTCCCACTCGTCGTTGGTTTGGGGCCCCGCGACGCCGTAGAAGTCTGCTAGCAGTGCGTTCACAAAGGTACTTCGGCTCAGGAAAATATCTGCCACCGGTCGATCTTGCTCCCACACCCAATCGCGTAGCATCAGCTCGAGCTCGGTTTGCATCGCCTCCATCAGTTCTTCGCTATACAGGGGGAAGGTCTGGCCGTCCTTGTTGAGGCGTGAGATTTCGGGTAGACGCAGCCGCTCATCGAAGAAACGCAGGACCGCGTGGCCAGCGTTTTCGTGCTGCAAGAGTCGGTCGGCCTGTGCCCGTATGCCGTCGAGTGAGTCGAGCTCACCGGCTTCGGCGGCGTCGAGCAGCTCATCGTCCGGCGTGCTCGCAGTCAACAGATAGGAAAGTCGAGTCGAGATTTCAAATCCGTTGTAGCGACGCCAGGGTGACCCGGGGTCGGGCTCGTCGAGTTCGACCCGGTAGAGAAAATGTGGCGACTGCAATATCGCCGCGACGGCGTAAGCCCAGCGGCGCCCACAAGTCGTCCGACTCGGCGGATACCGCCTCCGCAACGCCCGCGATGCGCTCGAGTTCGTCGGTGGTCGCCGGCCGGCGATACGCGCGACGAGCAAAGCGCGTTTGAAAATCAGCGACACACGGATCCGCCAAATCCGTTGGCGTGCACCCGGCGAGTTTGACGCGCGCGTCCGCGTTGGTGAACAGCGCCTGTGTGATTTGGTGGGACGCTTGTTCGAAGCTCTCCACGGCGCGTTCAGACATCGCTACTCGAACGGCGCCGATGGACTTGAAGCCCCCGA
>JAZGFE010000100.1:0-18433 GCA_036479215.1 Nannocystaceae bacterium
CTCGATCGCAATCACCTCTCACGCTATGAGCACGGAGAAGTGCCTAGTCTCCAACTGCCGGGGAAGCGCAAATCCCTGCTGCGAATCGTCCAATGACAAATTCGCGTGGCCGCAGGGGAGCCGCACCCCGTGCTTTCTACTGTACCGCCGAACACGTCGGCGATCGAATAGACAAAGTCTTCCACTTTAAGTGAGTACGAAGGCGCGATCGGCTCGCCCGATGCCGCCATTGGCGCAGGATTGTCGTTTCACGACAAAACGCCGGGCCTGCGCAGGGGCTCGTAGGTCGGCGTTTTTCTGCCCGATGCCGCCTTTGGCTCAGGACTGTCGTTTCACGGTAAAACGCCGGGCCTGCGCAGGGGCTCGTAGGTCGGCGTTTTTCTGTTTCCGCCCCTATGCTGCCTACCGTGCAAGCGATGGCTATCGAAGGCGCGAGACCTTCACTGGCTTCTCGTCCTTCCCGTGGCAGGCCTCCACTATCATTCGGTATCCAGCCTCATCCGAGAAAACCACAGCTTTCGGAGCGACGGTATCGCATCTATAGACGTAGGTGTCCGCCTGTCTCCAGACCTGGCCATTGGCGAGAACGACCACCGTGTCCCCCCCCCAGCCCTGAAAAGCACCGTCTACGGTGCTAGAAAAAGGTTGGAGTCGGTCCGCCACTTCTGATGTGAGCGACGCAGTTAGGGCGGACACCGTCGCGCTCTCCGCCGACACTGGCACTGCGGGTCCGGCAGGTCCAGCCGCGACCGCATGGGGGGCGTCGAACACCGGCGTCGCAGGCGTCCTCATAGTTGAACCCGGGGCCGCAGCGGTCGCAGTAGGAAGCACCGACGCTTCCGGGAACGGAAGTTCCGCGATCTCCGACACGGCATATCCACGGATGGACACCGATTTATGGACCCAGAGAAAATGGCTTCTGCACAATGGTCGATTGCTTTGCCACCGCCATCTTCCACGGAACGAGATGCCCTCCACACGCGTCCCACCGACAGCGCTCGCGGCAACCGTGAGCTTGTCCATCGCTTCGGAGAGAAGCGCGGTACAGCTTCGGAACGAACCCGCTGCCCGAACTTCAACGAGACCGAGATGACGCGCGTCTGCGGGGCGGTGTGTGCCCATCTTGACTTTCGGATGATCGCTGGCCGCCAGAGGTGGTCGTTGAAAGCACCCGGTGGGCAGCGTGAGGATGGCGAGGAGGGGCAACAGAAAACGTAATAAATTGTGCATGCGACTTGCTGCGGGGTGTGGCGGCGACCGATTTTGGTCTACTCATCCGAATTCGGCCAGAAGTCGCGGATCCCGCGATACCAGCGGCGCCGGGAAGTGTCGTGGATCGCCAAGCACGGGCCCGAGTAGCGTGATCGCCGTCGTGGATCTGGGGACGGCACCGAGGCCTTGGCCAGATCCGTTGCGGGGATGAGGATGTGGGGCGAGGAACCAAAGGCACCGAAAGACAATACAGCGGAAGTTGTCGCCGTGAGAGCGCGAGTGGACAGAGGGCCTCCAGCGAGGTCGCGGTAGGGACGGCCCTCTGCTCCTAAGGGGTCGTGCAAAAATAAGTCGATCGAGGAAGTTCGTGGAACGTGCCTGGACGCCTCTGGCGTCCATTCTGGGGGAATACGAACATTATGCTATTTTTGCGCGGCCCCTTAGCAATTCCAAATTTCTGTGTTGACACTGGGGTCCACTTTAGTCACCGGCGTCGCCTGGTCCAGTGTCATCGTCCTTTTCTTCGCACGCGAGTGGAGAGGCGAGGAGCGGAATGATCAGGGCACTGTAGTAGAAGCGTTTCATGGTGTTTCTCGTCGTGATGGTTGGCGCTGTCGGCGTCCGCGGACAGGTATCATAGGAGGGATCGAAGTACGCGTCGACGGTTCCCAGCAGCGCGCCGCAACTGACGCAAATGCGAGCGACCATTTGCGAGTTCGAGCGTTTTGCACGAGTAGTTGCCGTGAGTAGCCTTCCCGACTTGACGGGAACGATTCGCTTAGAAGGGGGTAGGTAGTGAGCGCATGGCTTGCGGCTCACCGAAGTGCTGAGCCTCTTGCACATGCGCGTCGCTCGCGGTCTGCGGTTTGCCGTCTCACGACACAGCTGTTCCGTGGGATCCGGGTGAGCGTCCGTGCGGCACACAGGTGCATCGCCGCTTGACGGCAAGTTCCGATGCACCCGTCGTCGGGCTGTGATCGAGCTTAAGACGGTGAAAAATACCGCGGCTGGCCCACGCTCCGACTAGTCGGCGAAGGTGCGAGCAAAGGTGATGACCTTCCAGATTTCGTCCTCGCTGAGGCCGCCTTTGAACGACGGCATGCCGTCGTCTTCGATGCCGTCTGAGATTCGCCATAGGAAGAAATCGTCATCCCAGCCGGCCGCCTCGTTGCCAGACAGGTCGGTGGGTGCCTCGGCGAGGGAGCCCGCTGTCGGGCCATCGCCTTTGCCCTCGTCACCGTGGCAGCCGGCGCAGTTGGTGGTGTACAAGGTTTCGCCGCTTGCGAGTGCCTCGGCGTCGTCCGCATCGAAGGGGTTGTCTTTACCTTGGTATGTTTCGGGGATGGGTCCGCCCGATGAGTTGCTGCTGCCGTCATCTTGGTCGTCCGAAGTGCCTGAGCAGCCCATGGCAGCGAGGGTGAGCGTGAGGCCGACGACGAAGAGGGCACCGGGACACGTGATCATGGAGTCTCGTAGTGTGGTCATTTTGGGGTCGAATGATACAGCTGTTGCGGTTCGTCTCCATGGTTTGGGCGCGACCGGGGCAGGGCGGGCAGCCTGGACGCCAGGGAAGGGGGGGGGAGATGTGCTCGCTTGGGCGTCTCCTGCCGGCGTGCCGCGGTGAAGGCGCTTTTCTTGCTGCTTCGCCAGCGAGGGAGCGAGGGGGCGTGGGAGCGGCGTGCGTGCGTGCTGCGTGCGTGCTGCGAGGGAGCGTGCGTGCTGCGTGCGTGCGTGGTGGGTTGGATCTCGGTTGATAGAAAGCTCCGATCTCAACACTATTCGGAAGCGTCACGCTGTTACGTGCGGCAGCGGTTCCGGAATGGTGGGGATCTGGGAGCGCGAAGAAGGCGTGTCGAGTAGGCTGCCGAGGGAGACGCAACAGCGATGAGTCCGAAGGAGAAACGATCCATGGCAGCGAGTTTGCCTTGGCTGTTGCTACCTGTTGTGGCGGTTGTGGCGTTTTTTTGGGGCAGGGCCTCGTCGGTGATGTTGGCGCACCCCAACGATGGTGGTGGCGCGGACGAAGAGAGGGCCGCCCAGGGCGAGGCGCAGACTTGGACTTGTTCCATGCATCCGCAGATTCGCCAACTAGGACCGGGAAAATGTCCGATCTGCGGCATGGAACTGGTTCCGATCTCCGAGGGTCTCGGGACCGTCGACGGCACTCCGACGCGAATCAAGCTCAGCGAGTCCGCGCGGATCAGGGCCCAGATTCGGACCGCACCCGTGCGCAGATGGACTTCCGCGGGTGCGGAGCGTCGCTTGCTGGGTCGTGTGGATCATGATGAAACCACCCTAAAGACTGTGACATCTTGGGTCGCGGGGCGCATCGATCAGCTCCATGTGAGCGAGACGGGTCAGCGGGTGAAGAAGGGGCAGGCGATCGCCACATTGTATAGTCCCGAGCTGTACGCGGCGCACCAGGATCTTATCCAAGCGAGGTTGCTGACCGAACGCCTATCGGGTCCCCTTGTCGCCGAGGTGGCCAGGTCGGCGGCTGGAGCAACCCTGGCGGCAGCACGGGACCGACTTCGGTTGTTAGGCGTTCCGGTCGCCGATGTGGACCGCATGCAGCGCGCGAGCCGACCCGTGGAACACATGAAGATTCGGAGTCGCTTCGCCGGCACCGTGATCGAGCGATTGGCCACCGAGGGTAGCTACGTGCAGACCGGAACCGGCCTTTACCGTCTCTCGGATCTATCGCGATTGTGGGTCAAGCTTGATGCGTACGAAAGTGATCTGTCTCTGTTGCACGTTGGGCAAGAGGTGACGTTGCGGATGGAGGCGTTGCCGGAGGAAACCTTCGTCGGCCAAGTTGCGTTCGTAGACCCCGTCCTCAACCGGCGCACGCGCACGGCGAGCGTGCGGGTTCGCGTCAGGAATCGAGACGGTCGACTCCGACCGGGAATGTTCGCCGAAGCGATCGTGCGTAGTGGCGAGGGTATGGGTAATGGCGAGGGTAAGGGTAAGGGCGAAGATGGTGGTAAGCGCGTACGTAGGGAGGACCGCGCGGGTGCGGCCCTCGTTGTGCCCGCCTCTGCCCCGTTGTTCACTGGGCGACGCTCCGTGGTCTATATCGAACGTCAGGGTCCCGATGGCTTTGTCTACGAGGCGAAGGTCGTGCGCCTGGGGCCTAAAAGGGGTGAGGTCTATCCCGTGCTCGCTGGGCTCAGTGACGGAGATCGGGTCGTGATTCACGGAGCGTTCGCGTTGGATGCGGACCTTCAGATTCGTGGGGGGCGCTCCATGATGACGATGCCAGACGATAGCGAGGAGGTTCCCCACGCCGATACGGTGCGGGTGCCACCCCAGCACGCGGACGCAATGGCAGGGCTGGTGGCGCGGTACTTGGATCTGCAGGCCGCGCTGGCGCTCGACGATGGCGAGGCCGCCCGGAAGGCTGCCGAGCAGCTCCGTTCGGCGGCGAAGGAGGTGCGACCCCGAGGGGGATCTGCGTTCGCCTCGGCCTGGACAGCGCTATCGGAGCAGATCGAGACCTCAGCCACCGATGCGGCGCGAGCCGGCGCGTTGGCTGCCACCCGTGTCGCGTTTGGCGAGCTCTCGCAGCAGCTTGCCACGTTGTTGCGTGTGTTCGGAAATCCTTCCGATGCGACCCTGCGGCTTGCGCATTGCCCCATGGCCTTGTCAGGAAACGGCGCGGACTGGATCCAGCGTTCGGAAGCGATCGAGAATCCGTACATGGGGGCATCCATGCCCAGTTGCGGCGAAATCCAACACACGGTGGATCACGGAACGTATCTATTGCCGCAGCGCCAGGGAATGTCGATCTCAGGTGCGGGGGAGGAGACGCGATCGTTGGCGCCCGCCGAGGAGCACCAGCATTGAAGAATCCGAGTCCCCGGGGAGGTGAGAGAGTCGTTTCGCGCGGTTGGGAGGACGTGATCAGTTTCTTTGTACACAACAAGCTGGTGGTGTTTGTCCTCGTGATGTTCGTTGTTGGCGGAGGCGTCTACGTCTCACCCTTCAACTGGGAAATCGGCGACCTACCCCGGGATCCGGTGCCCGTAGATGCGATTCCCGATATTGGTGAGAACCAACAGATCGTGTTCACGCCGTGGCCGGGTCGATCTCCTCGCGATGTGGAAGATCAAATCAGCTATCCGCTGACCACCGCATTGTCGGGGATCCCCGGTGTACGCACGGTTCGAAGCTCCTCGATGTTCGGCATCTCGAGCATCTTTGTGATCTTCGAGGACGGCGTGGAGTTCTATTGGTCCAGGTCGCGTGTGCTCGAGAAGCTTTCGTCGCTTCCCGCGGGGACGCTCCCAGATGGGATCGCACCGGCTCTCGGTCCCGACGCGACCGCGCTTGGTCAGGTGTTCTGGTACACGCTTGAAGGTCGCGCTCCAGATGGTCGCGTCGTGGGGGGCTGGGATCTCCACGAACTGCGGTCTATCCAGGACTGGACCGTCCGCTTCTCGCTGCAGGCTGTGCCCGGCGTATCGGAGGTCGCGTCGGTTGGGGGGCATGTGCGAGAGTATCAAGTGGACGTGGATCCAGAGGCGATGTTGGCCCATGGCGTGACGCTGGACCACGTAGCGAAGGCGGTCCGCGAGTCCAACCTCGACGTCGGGGCACGCACGCTAGAGATCAATCGCGCCGAGTACCTGGTGCGCAGCTTGGGGTTCATCAAGAGCCCCGCCGATCTCGAAGCGACGGTCATCCACACCCGCGACCACACACCGATTCGGATCCGCGATGTGGCACGAGTGAGCGTGGGTCCGGCGCAGCGGCGGGGAATTCTCGATGATGCAGGTGCCGAGGCGGTGGGCGGTGTCGTGGTCGCCCGCTATGGTGCAAATCCAATGGAGGTGATCCAAAGCGTGAAGGAGAAGATCGCCCGAATTGCGCCCGGCCTCCCGAGGCGTGAACTTGACAACGGCGAGATCAGCCAGGTGACCATTGTTCCGTTTTATGATCGGTCCGTCCTGATCGAAGAGACGCTGAGTACGCTGTCTACGGCCTTGTGGCAGCAGATCCTTGTCACCGTGATCGTGGTGCTGATCCTGCTTCGGAACCTTCGCAGTTCATTGCTGATCTCGGCGGTACTCCCATTGGCGGTTATGGGGGCGTTCGTGGCCATGAAATGGACGGGAGTCGACGCCAACATCATGGCGCTAGCTGGTATCGCTATCGCTATCGGCACTATGGTCGACATGGGGATCGTTTTCGTTGAGAACATCGTCGAGCACCTCAACCGCGCGCCTCCGGAGGCCGCCAGGGGCGAGGTGGTTGCCCACGCGGCGGCCGAGGTCGCCCCCGCCGTGCTGACCAGCGTGCTGACTACGGTGGTCAGTTTCCTGCCAGTGTTTGCCCTTGGGGCGGCCGAAGGAAAGCTGTTTTCGCCTCTCGCTTACACCAAGTCATTCGCTATGGTGGCCGCGCTCTTGGTCTCGCTGTTCGTGGTGCCGGCGTTGGCCCATTTCCTCATCCGGCCTGTGCCGGGCGCTGTCGGTCCGGGGACGCAAGGCTTGCGGCGCGTGGTCGCTTCCAGCATGCGCGCCGTACATCTTCGAGACTGGGTGATGGTCGCCGCGGGTGTGATGATGTGGCAGTGGAGTCCCCTTGGCGGCCTCGCCGTGGCGACTTTGGGCTCGTTTCGGTTGGCGGAACCTCTGCTCTCCGCAAGGTTTCGCGGCGTGCCTCGCTCGGTTGAGATCGTTGTCGCTGTGGCGCTTGTTACCGGTTTACTGATCGACGATTGGATGCCGCTGGGCTCCGAACGCGGGTTCGGGGTCAACGCGTTGTTCGTGTGTAGCGTGATCGCGGGTCTGCTCAGCGTCTTTGCCGTCTTTCAGTGGGTCTATACTCCCGTGTTGCGCTGGTCGCTGCGCCACAAACTCGTCGCGCTGTCTCTGCCCACCCTGGTCACAGTGCTCGGATTCACGGCTTGGCTGGGCCTTGACAAGGTATTCTCTTCGCTGCCGCGTTCCGTGAGGCTCAGTTCTCCGGTTGCGGCGGCAGCGCACACCTTCCCTGGTTTTGGCCGCGAGTTCATGCCGCCTTTCGACGAGGGGTCTTTCTTGTATATGCCCACGACGATGCCCCATGCCTCCATTGGGCAGGCCTCGGAGATGTTGAGGCAGCTCGACGCGGCGATCGCTGCCATTCCCGAGGTGGAGCGGGCGGTGGGAAAACTGGGTCGAGCGGACAGTCCACTCGACCCAGCGCCGATCTCGATGTTCGAGACAATCGTCAATTACGTACCAGAGTACCGTGTCGGAGACGACGGCAAGACGGTCCGCCAGTGGCGAGATCATATCCGGACGCCGCGAGATATCTGGGACGAGATCGTTGTCGTGGCGCAGGCCCCAGGTCTGACCAGCGCGCCGATGCTGATGCCAATCAACACTCGGATTGTGATGCTGCAAAGCGGCATGCGGGCCCCGATGGGCATCAAAGTATATGGCCCCGATCTCGAGTCGATCGAGAGTTTTGGCTTGGCGCTTGAAGACTTGCTCAAGGAAGTGCCTTCAATTCGGGGCGAGACCTTATTCGCGGATCGAGTGGTGGGGAAGCCGTATATCGAGATCGATATCGACCGGGAGGCAATCGGTCGCTTCGGGCTGAGCATCGGGGCCGTTCAGCGGTTGATCCAAGTCGCACTCGGCGGCCGTACCTTGACGCGCACTGTGGAGGGGCGCGAACGCTATCCGGTGCGCGTACGCTACATGCGAGAGGAGCGGGATAGTATCGAGGCACTCCGGCGCGTCCTGGTGCCGACGCCATCTGGGGAGCAAATCCCCCTCGAACAGTTTGCCGTCCTGCGCTACGTTAAAGGACCGCAGGTGATCAAGTCGGAGGACACCTTTCTTACGAGCTACGTACTCTTCGATCGGCAGCCGGGCGTTGCAGAGGTCTCCGTGGTCGAGCAGACGCAGGCGTTCATCGCCGAGAGTATTCGGAGCGGGCGTCTCCAGGTTCCCGCGGGCGTCAGTTTCAAGCTCGCCGGGAGTTACGAAAACCAAGTCAGATCGGAGAAGCGGCTCCGTATCTTGGTTCCGATCGCGCTGGGCATCGTATTCCTCGTCTTGTACCTCCAGTTTCGGCGCGTCAGTACGACACTGATCATCTACTCTGGAGTCACGGTATGTCTCGGGGGTGGGTTCCTGCTGCTGTGGCTGTATGCCCAGCCGTCGTTTCTGAACCTCACCTTCCTAGACGCCGACATGCGAGATCTGTTCCGCGTGGGCACAGTCAACATGTCCGTCGCCGTTTGGGTGGGGTTCATCGCATTGCTGGGTATCGCAACTGACGCGGGGGTGGTGATGGCGACCTACCTCTCTCAGCGTTTTCGTGCAGACCCGCCACGGACCGTGGAGGACATTCACCACCGGGCGCTAGAGGCCGGAAGGCGGCGGGTACGGCCCTGCCTGATGACCACGGCAACCACAGCGTTGGCGCTCCTTCCGGTCGTGACGTCGCAGGGCCGCGGCGCGGATGTGATGCTGCCGATGGCCCTCCCGAGCATCGGCGGGATGGGCACGATCTTGCTCACGCTGTTTACCGTCCCGCTCCTCTACGCGTGGGTCGAGGAAGTGAGATTCAAACAGCGAATCGGGCGATGACTCTTGCGCTCGGGTTCTTCACCTTGTGGTTCGGCGGCTCGCGGCGACCCTTCCGTGGGCGAATCCTTCTGTAGACGGATCGATATAGGCCCGTTTGTTATTCCGTGTGGCGGGGGCGCATGTGGGTGGCCCCTACCTAGACTGCAGGTCCGCTGCCATCGGGCCGATAGGTACGTCGTCCACCGGATGCGGCACAGCAAAGGTGCCCCCCCCCCAACATAGAGGAATCGTACGTGACCCGTTCCAGTTTTCGAGTTCTGTCCGTTCTCGCCCCTTTGGGTGCCATCTCGCTCGCCTTCGGAGGCTGCACCACACCTGCGGAGGATGCGGGCCACTCGAACGGGGGCACACACGACGACGACGACGACAACCCCAGCGGCCACAATGGTGATGGTGATGGTGATGGTGATGGTGATGGTGATGGCGATGGCGATGGCGATGGCGATGGTGATACGGGCGACAGCGATACCGGCGGCGGTCCCGCAGGAGACTCGTGCACACCGGGGGTGGGCGACTGTCCGGACGGACAGAAATGTTTGCCCTATATAGAGGAAGTTGGCGCCTGCTGCGTCGACGCGGATATGTGCGTGGAGATCGTAGGCGACAAGCAGATAGGCGAGCCTTGTAGCCCCGAACTATACTCCGACGATTGCGCGAAAGATCTGTATTGCATGGACGGTACGCCCGGCGAGGCGGGCTCGGGGAACTGCAAAGCATTGTGCGACGGTAGCGACCCCGACAGCTGCGTCGAGAAGGGTCTGCCGGAGGCGACTTGTCTTTCTCTCAACGAGGGGACGCTGCCGGTTTGCATGACCTCCTGCCATCCTCTGCGCCCCGAGTGTGGTGAAGAAGAGGGCTGCTATTGGGGCGGTATCTTCTTGTGCGGACGTACTTCCGTCGACCCTGGCAAGGGAAAAGACGGGGACGATTGTTTTACCGTCAACGGATGCGACGCGGGTCTACTGTGCAACCCGGCCGAGACGCTTTCGGGTTGCGAGTCTTCCTATTGTTGTACGCTGTTTTGCGATCTTGAGGGAGACGGGAGTGAATGCTCTGATCCTGAAGTGTGCGTACCCATGTTCTCGGCCGAAGACGACCCGGAGCCGCAGTGGCTCGATATTGGCTTTTGTGGAGTCTCTTCGGAGTAGGTCGACGGGACCGCGCGGCACCCGACGCTCACGCTCGACGAGGCACGATGTGCATCCAGGCGTGGGGGTCGCGGGCTCGGCCCCATTGGATATCGGTGATGGTCTGGAGCATGCGCTCCGCCATCGGGCCGGGCGCGCTCGGCAGGGCGTATTCTTTGCCTTGGTGCAGGAAGGACCCGATGGAGGTGATGACCGCCGCGGTTCCGCACCCGAAGGCCTCCGTGCAGCGACCCGATTCGATGGCGGCGATCAGTTCTTCGATAGCTACCGCGCGTTCTTCCACCTTCGTGCCCTGTTGTTCTGCGAGCACGAGTACGCTGTCGCGGGTGACGCCTGCGAGGATGCTCCCTCCCAGGGGAGGGGTGACCAGTGCACCATCGATAGCGAACATGATGTTCATCGCGCCGATCTCCTCCACGTACTTGCGCTTCGCGGCGTCAAGCCAGAGCACCTGGCTGCAGCCAGCTTTTTCGGCGTGGGTCCCTGCGAGGAGGCTAGCTGCGTAGTTTCCGGCGGCCTTGGCTTCACCCACGCCCGTCTTCGGAGCCCGTACGAGGTCGGGGCTGACGAAGATTCTGACCGGATTGAAGCCGCTCGCGTAGTAGGCACCTACAGGACTGAGAATGATGGAAAACAGGTATTGTTTCGCCGGTCGCACGCCTTGCAGTGGTTCGGTGGCGATCATGAACGGCCGCATGTACAGCGACTGCATTTCGCCGCCTGGGACCCATGCGCGTTCGATGTCGACGAGGCGATCCGCGGCCTCGATATAGAACGCTTCGGGGACCGCCGGCATGACGAGTCGATCGGCGGAGCGCACGAAGCGACGCGCGTTCATGCGTGGCCGGAAGACCGCGACCTCACCGTCTGGCTGGCGGTAGACTTTCTGGCCCTCGAAGATGGCTTGTCCGTAATGCAGCACCGCTGCTGCCGGGGAGAGCTGAAAGTCCTCAAAACGGCCGATCTTGGCGGAGTGCCAGCCGCGGCCTTCGTCATACCGCGCCGTGAACATGCGGTCGGTGAAATGGTTGCCGAAGCCGAGCTCGCGCGACAAGATGTCCTTCGCACGGGCGGGATCGGGCGCGAAGGTCGAATCGGTCTCGATCGTCATCTTGCTGTTTTCCGCGACGGGTGCACGAGTGTAGTCGTTGGGGCGTCACGCGCAACCGAAGTGGTGGTGGGTGGCGCTCTACGGCAGAACACCAGTCGCGCGACTCTTGCGCACGAGGTGGCTGTCCTGCGTCACGCGCTTCGTTTCCAGGGTCACTCCGGGTCCGCAACTTGCTGCCGCTCGCACGCGCAGTTGCGTTGGTGAAGCGCCCTTCGTTACGCTGCGGCTCGAGTCCATATGTCCAAGCGTCATGCCATGCCCCGCGTGGGGATCTTGATGGGGAGCAAATCCGACTGGCCCACCATCCGACACGCGAGTTTGATGTTGTCGGAGTTCGATGTTCCGCACGAGTCTCGGGTGCTCAGTGCCCACCGGACGCCTCGACAGGCGTGCGAGTACGCGGAGACGGCCGAGTCGCGCGGCCTCGGTGTGATTATCTGCGCGGCAGGGGGGGCGGCGCATCTGGCCGGGGTCATCGCAGCTCACACGCACCTTCCGATCTTGGGCGTGCCCATGAAGGGGTGGTCCGTGGAGGGTATGGATGCGTTGTTGGCTACGGTCCAGATGCCCGCGGGTATCCCTGTCGGGACGCTGGCCATTGGCAAGGCCGGGGCCAAGAACGCTGCGTTGTTGGCAGTGTCGATCCTTAGCCTCGCCGACAACGCGTTGCGTGGACGCTATCTCGCGTTCCGCGAGCGCCAGTGTCAAGAAGTCCTCGCGGCCGATTTGCCGCCCGCGGACGACGCTCGCGGGTAGTTCGCTCATGGAAGGCGTTCTTTTCTTCTTGATTGTCTTTGGCTCCGTCACGTTGTGGAAACATATGGGGCATCGGCATCGCGAGCGCATGTTGGAACTGCAGCGCGCACGGCCTGGGGCCAAGGACGGCTCAATCGCGTTGGCCGCGGCCAACGAGGAGCGCCTTCGCCAGCTTGAAAGTATCGTGGGTACGGTGGAATTCGAGCTCAATACGAAGCTCAATCGCATCGAGCCGCAGCAGTCTGCAGCGTCGAAGCAGCCCGCACTGCCACGGGCGGCGGAGACGAGTACGGGTGGTAGCGACGCAAGCAGACGGGACCGGGCCGGGACCGGGCCGCGTGCGGGGACGTTCGAGCCCGGGCAGCGGGTGGCGGATCGTTTCGTAGTAGGGCGGGTGTTGGGTTCGGGCCCCAAAGCCGCGCTCTACCTTGCGCGCGACGAGAAGACCTCAGCATCGGTGGCGCTCAAAGTCGTGCATGAACGAGGGAGCATCACACCCGAGGCGCTGGATCTCCTCCGGCGCGAGACCGCAGCCATGCGGCGTGTGGTGCATCCCAACGTTGTGCGGACCTACGACCTATATGAAAAGGACGGAGGTATCGTTCTCTCCACCGAATTCGTGGCCGGGATGACCTTGGCAGATCTTGTCGAGCGAGATGGTCCCCTCAGTGGCGTGCAGGTGGCGGAGATCCTGAAGCAGGTGAGTATGGGTCTTGAAGCCGCGCATGCGCAGGACGTCGTCCACCTCGGTCTCACGCCGAACAAAGTGCGAATCAAGCTTGAGCGCGGCCAGCTACTGGTCAAGATTCTAGATTTCGGGGCCTCCGCGTTGACCTTCGTCGGAGCGGAGGTGACCTCGCTCGGCAAGGACGAGAACGCACTCGCGTATGCTGCCCCGGAGCAATTTCGACGCGGGCGAGTCGATGGGCGTGCCGATCTCTACGCCGCTGGCGCGTTGGCGTACTACGCGTTGACCGGGGCCACCGCGCCTGTCGGCTGGACGCCGGACGAGCAAGGGGGCGCCGGCTCGAGTGTGTTGCCCAGCCCGGCCGCTGGGCTGCGTTCGAATGTGTCCGAGGCGTGGTGGACCTTCATCGCGCGAGCATTGGAAAAGGAACCAGCGAAGCGGTATCAAAGTGCGGTCGAGCTTCGGGGATCAGTACCCGGTACGCACCCGCAGTGAGGCCGAGAGTGAAAACGCAGTGAGCTGGGAGTGGCGCTGTCCGGCGGTGGCGGTATGCCTGGGGCAGGTTGCGGCGGCCAGACGCCCATCGGTCGCCATCTGCGGTGGGGGCCGTCTTGAGAGGAGACGAACGGAAAGAGGGCGCGCAGCCCCTTGGCTACGCGCCCCGTTCTCTCTCAGAGAGGGTCGGTTCTAGCTGTGTCGACGACGGCGAATGGCCGCCGCGCCGATCAACGCGAGCAGTGACGCCGCGGGGGCGCCGTCTGTTGTCGTTGTGCAACCGCAACCCTCGTCTGTGCCGTCGTCTTCGGATCCTCCAGCAGCGTTTCCATCGTCATCGTCATCGTCTGCATCATCATCATCATCGCTGCCGTCGTCGTCGTCGTCGTCGTCGCTGTCGCTGTCGCTGTCGTCGCTGTCGTCGCTGTCGTCGCTGTCGTCGCTGTCGTCGCTGTCGTCGCTGTCGTCGCTGTTGTCGTCCCCAGCGGCGCTACCGTCACCGTCAGCATCGTCGCCGTCATCGTCATCGTCATCGTCGCCGTCATCGTCATCGTCAGCATCATCATCATCGTCATCGTCATCATCATCATCGTCAGCATCGCCACCGAGTCGGAGCTGCTCCTCTAGCGTGACGATATTGTCTCCCGTTACGACGACGTCGACCGTTGTGCCGGCGGGGAGATCCACCGTGAGCGCGGCCACACCGCTGGCGTCTGAGAACTCCACTGCGTACAACTCACCTTCGTGGCTGATGGCGACCTTTGCCTCTTCGACCGTGTCGCCTGCGTCTGTGGTGACAGTGACATCGACTCCCGCACGGATCGCGCGGGTCGAAATACTGAGGGTCGGCGCGATCTTGCTCCTCAGTCGGATCGATGGGTCCGCGAGGTCGAGGAAGGTATTCGTGGATTTCTTGGCATTTCCGCCATGCTCTTGTTCCATCTTGGCGATGCCGTACGCGAAGATCGCACCCCACTGGGAGATCCGGTCGTCGTCACGTGCGAAGCATTCGACCATGCCCTCCTCCATGACAGCGGGTGGATCCCAGTCGGCCAGGACCGTCGACGACACGATGGTGAGCGCGCCCTTGGGGCGCTCCGGTGTGCCCTCGCGCATCCATACATCGGCGAAAGAATCGTCATTTTTGGGGTCGGCGTTGCTGCATGCGCAGTCGAGCACGGCCGGCCATGCGCCGTAACTCTCGATCGACCGGACTTCGTTCAGGCCGAAGGTGAAGTTGCTGAGGTTCCAACTTGTGCCGCTGCCGTGGCCCATGTAGGGGATCCACGCGCGGCCATCGTTAAGGCTATCGACGACGCCTTGTGTGCTGAGTCCTTGTCCTTCGTAATGCTCGTCTACGGTGGTGAAGCCGTAGCCGGTCATGAGGCCAACGAGCACTTTCATGCGCTCCGTGTCGCTGGGACCCGAGCCCGACTGATTGCTTGCCACGGCGACCGCTGTTTCCACCCATTCCTGGTCGGGCAGCTCCTCGCGGCCCAGGTAGCGCTCATACAGGACGCCGCGCGCGGCGATGGTGTCGACCTGTCCGGTGTTGCGGGCGGAGAAGCGTGCGAACAAAATGTCGGCTTCCCCATCACCATTGGTGTCGGAGATCAGGAAGTCGGACGGGCCCTGGCTCGCCTTGTCTTGCGCGACGACGGTTTCGTCGCCGACCAAGAGCACGTAGGTGAGGGGGGCTTCGGTGCGCCCCATGGCCACCCCCAAACGGTCGGATATCGCAGTTCGCAGGCCGTCCGGAGTGTTGGTGATTTCCGAAACCGTGACCATCTCGATCTCGTACCCCGATCGGGTTTTCCAGTCGATGAAGCCCTCCATGCTGCCGGCCAGCTCGTCCCCGGTGATGATGAGCATGCCCTCGGCTGCGGCCGAGGCCCGGGTCGTCGTGCGTCCGAGCACGGTTTTTGCCATGAGATGCTCGAAGACCGGCGGCTCCGGCAAGCTGATGCCGCGCGTCTGCCCACCCTCGAACCATACGCGCACCGTCATGGAACGCGCGATGCGGAGTTGACCTTCGGCCGCATTGTAGCGCACCGGGTGTAGCTCCAGGCGGGAGGTGGCTTGGCTTCGTACGTGGCGGATCTTCCCGATCTCTGCGAGGGCGCTGGGATACGCGGTTGACCTGGCGTATGCGCTCGTCTCGATCTCGAAGCCGGGCACTTCGTCGGTGCAGCGGAGGCGCTCAGGCTGTTTTGGCACGATGGTGCCGATGTCTCGAGTGACGACGTCCTCGTCGAGCAACTGGACGCGAATCTTGGCGCCCTCCGGCACGGCGATCTTGCGCGCTACCACAGGCAACGCTGGGCTACCGATGCGTTGCAGCGTGCCCTCCCCTGGGATGTCGAGGCCGACATACCCCTGTGCATCGCCTTCGCCCTCCCGCATGAACAGACCGTGGACTTCTATCCGAAGGTCCATGAAGTTCGCACCCTCGTCGACGATCGTGACAGTCGCCGAGGCGCCGATCTCGGACTGCCCGTCGGAACTCCACCACGTGGGCGTGCCGGCAGCGATCGCGGGTGCGCCCAGAAATAGGGTGGCAAGAAACACTGAGGAAGAGAAAACACTAGATTTCTTCACGCGGACTGCTCCTGTGGTGGTGTGTGTGGGGGGGGGGGGCATGACATGACATGACACTCACGCCACGAGCACAGATCACTGAGTCTCCACTCGAGCCTGATCTGCGCGATGCGGGTGAGAGCGACGAGCTTGCTCCGAGTGCGCGTCGGCGCGTGCACTCCATGCCTCCGAGCTCGGAGGTATTTTCTTGTGGGGGTGCAGGGACATCGAGAAGATTCTCGTCAGGGCAAAAGCGTACCCAAGATAAGACAGACCGATAGCACGGGGGGCGCTGCGACTCAATGTCTGAGGTTGTGGCCGCTCGCCTCTCGAAATGCATGCCGGTGGGCTCACAAGATGCTGCCCGTACCTGCTCCGTGCGCCTGTTCGCGGGCCGTCATGTTTTTGCGTTACCGGGCGCTTCGGTGTCCGGTACGCGTGCGGCCCGCTACATGATGCCCTGCCGCAGTGCCCGTTGGTGAAGGCGCGTTCACATGCTGTGGAAGGTCCCGTGGGGGAGTTTGGGGAGTTTGGGGAGTTTGGGGAGTTTGGGCGGGTGCGCACGGACGCGCACGGACGCGCACGGACGCGCAAGGACGCGCAAGGACGCGCAAGACTCGTCCGAGAGTCGGCGCGCGGTACCATCCATCCGGTGCGCTCGCTATGCAGTCCATGCAGGTGCTACGGGGTACGCATAGAGCCCCTCTACCGGGAATCGCGGGGGCGGGGGGCACGGTAGCGGGAGACCTTGTGGGCAACCGGGAGGGGCGGAGATCTTCGCGGGCCGCGGGTGGTCATTGCGGGCGGGTACGCCCTCTCCGCGCTCCGCCGTTCGTCCGGTGTCCTCGGCCGATGCACGACGCGGTGGTCTCCGCCGGAGGAGCGAGCGCGCGGTCAACTGTGGAAAGAGGGGAAGGGGTGGAAAACCGCAACGTCGGGTCCGACCTCGCTTGCACGCGACGTCGTCGGCGAGATTCTAGCGCCGGGGTGACACTCAACAGCCCGGTGGCCCGGCGAGACCTCCTCGGAAGCCTCGTGGTCATCGTGGAGGTTGGGCACGCGCCGAGTTCGCGCGGGCCCGTTTGGGGGTGGGAATGGAGAAAAAAATCAACCACTTCCTCGGGGTCCTCCCACATGATCGGCCAGTGCTGCGAGTGGATCGGCCAGTGCTGCGAGTGGATCGGCCAGTGCTGCGCGTGCCCCTGAGAACAAGGCGAGAGATGCTGCGGCACATGGAACGGGTATTGGGTGCGGCGCCGTTGCTCGCGGCTGGGGGAGGGGCGGCGCTCGCTTCCCCTCTGCGTTGGGTGCAGCCGGCGTTTCCGTATCCCGGCTGCGCGTCGGCTCCTATCCGTTTGATCTTGTTTCCCGCGCTCAACGGCGTTGGCGATGCTTACTTCTGGCCCACGGGTGGGCCCTCGCCGCTGGCGATCGAGCCGTTGGCCGAGTTCGAGGATCAGATGATGTTCGTGCGGGGACTCGACACGGGGGGTCCTTCAACCACATGGCGATCCGGAGCATGTTCACCGGAGCGCCGATCGCCGACTACAGTTCGCCAGATCCGTCCGTCCAGTCGCTTGATCAGGTTGTGGCCGGGCACTTCCAGGAGACCGGCGCGTCCTTTGTGAACTCTCTCCTTCTCGGGGCGATCCCTGCTGCATCGATCGAATTTTACAAGTTGTTTGGTCGATCGACCTTCTTTTTCGACCCCGATCCGGTCGATTGCGATGCCAATCCCGTGACGGCGTTCGACAAGCTATTCGGCTCGCTGGACGATCCGCCCGATGCGGGCGCCGCAGATTTTAGGTCCCACGTGTTGGATATCACCCAGCAGGAGCTGATGGAGCTGGGCGGCCACCTGGACCCGACGTCGGGCGAACGCAAGAAACTGGGCACACATCTCGAGGCGGTCCAGCGTCTGGCGAGCACCGGTGGACCCGAGGTCCCCACCGCTTGCGGCGCGGACCTTCTGGAGTCTGTGGAGAAGCTGCGGCCAGCGCTCCAGGGCGACGAGGCGGCCGCGTATCGGTTTGCCCTGTACTCCGACATTTTCGACGCGCAGGTGGATATCATGGCCAAAGCGGTGGTGTGCGGCATGACTCGGGTCGCTACGTTGCAGGCCAACTCTGCGGATGGCAACGTCATTGTACCTGTGCTCGGTGGACGTCCGCATCATGATACCTCCCATGCGAGTGGGGCAGATTTTGCGGTGTTGGTGCGGTGGTACGCGGGCAAGATGGCTCGCCTGTCGCGGGCGCTGGATGTACCCGATCCCCTCGATCCGGGGAACACCGTGCTACACAACAGCTGCGTGATCTGGCTTTCTGAATGTAATCCCTCACACGACGCCAACGACGTGCCTGCTTTCTACGCGGGGACGGCCGGTGTGCGGCTCAAAACGGGCTCGCTTGTGGATGTGGACGGCGCCACAAATCGGCATCTGTTGCGTACGATCTGTGATGCGATCGGGGTTGACCCGGGTGCGAGCTCGCATTTCGGTGATCTGACCCTCTCGGAGGTCAAGGCGTGAATCTGCGAGTTCTTTCCGTGTTCCTCTGGGCTGTTCCGGTGGGGGTCCTATCTGCTTGCGGTGACGGATCTCATGGCCAGGTCGACTCCGGTGGGACCCCTGCGGCACCTGTGGACGACGACGACGATCCTGGAGGGGATGGCGATGGGGCGGATGGCGATGCCGACGATGGTGACGACGACGACGACGACGACGACGACGACGACGACGACGACGACGACGACGACGACGACGACGACGACGACGACGACGATGGAGACGACAACGACGCAGCAGAGGTCTGCGAAGATGGGGCGCGCGATGTCCCCGGCCCGAGATTGTTGCGGC
>JAZGFE010000101.1:0-6225 GCA_036479215.1 Nannocystaceae bacterium
CGCCCCGCGAACCGGACCCAGGTGCCTTCTCGCGGCTGCCTCGACCTGGTCGCCCGCCTTACGTACTCCGGCTTTCGCGCTTTCTGGCCCACTCCCCGCCCACCTGTAACGCGACTTGACCAGTCCCTTCTAGGGCTAGGAAGGGGTGAACAGCTCAAGCTGCTCATCTGCTTCATATCGCTCGACCGATGGTGGGGTGGCCCGCGTGTGCCGCATCCGTTCCCGCGCACGCGTGGCTTGGAACAGGTTCCGGCGTCATCAAGGTGTGGGCCGAGCTCAGCAGCGTCGCATCCGGTCTGTCCCGCAGCAGCGCGTGCTTCGCGGGCCTGGATATCCCTGCGCTGTTCAAGCAGCACCGCGATGCGAGCGGGGTCGACGACAGCGCAAGCGTCTCCTTCGTCACAATATGTGCGATCGCCGTAACACGTGGCCTCGTGCGGAGATGTAGATCCTACAGAGCAATGATGTTTTTTCGATCTAGAAGCTATTCGACACGACCCTGTCCACAGTGCCGCCACAAGTGGACGCGAGCTAGGCGCTCGAGTCCGGCCGAGCGATTCCACGCCGGTGGATGGCTCGCCGTGAGTTCTATGTTGTTCTGTTGCACCGCTGAACCGATCGTCGAGTCTGGCCGGGAATCCGAGGGAGACTCGGGCACGCCGCACGAGGACTCGAGCAAGGGCAGCGACGACGAGACGGCCAGCGAAGACGACGACGATTCTACCGACGGGTCGGAGTCCGACGTGGGATCGGGTTCGGACGAGGAGATCGACTGCGACGCACTCCCCACACTACCGCTCGAGTACGAGACGATAGCGACCCGCGGCGCCGAGGACTTCGCTTTCGATGCCGAGGGGTATCTCGTGGTCGTCGATCGAGATTCGTCGAATCTATTCAAGCAGACGTATGACGGTTCGCCCGAGCTCGTCGTGGCCAACATTGGCGCCAAATCCTCCGCCGGCACAGCCATCTTGCCGAACGGCGACATCGTCGTCGCCGACGAGGCCGGTTCGATCTTTCGCATCAGCCTCGACGGAGGCGTATCGACGATTGTGGAGAACGTGGGTGCCAACGGAATCACGGTGGGCAACGACGGCAATATATACGCCGCTTCCTACTGGGGTCATCAGCCCGGACTACTACGTGTGGATCCAGCCTCGGGCGAAGCAACGTGGCTTTTCGGCAACGACGATGCTCAGGGGGTAGATGAGATTTCGGGCTACGACGGCGTCACGCTGGCGACCGGCTACGCGTCGGTTTTCGTCAACGAAGGCGAGTGGTTCATGGAGGGGGAGGGGCGGGTCTTCGAGTTGGAGTTTCAAGACGACGGTTCCGTTGTTCAGGTCGGCGCAGTCGCGCCACTCACTGGTTCGAGTGGGACGTTGGACGGCATGGCCACCGATGTGTGCGGCAATCTCTATATTGCGGTGTCCAATCTCTTCGGCGACCCCGAGTGTGTGGGGTCCGGCACTTTCCGGGTGTCGCCGGAAGGTATGACAGAGCTCGTGGCGTGCTTCGGTAACGAGGCGTACACGCCCTCTTTGAACTTCGGGTCTGGGGTGGGAGGTTGGCATGCGGACCATCTGTACGTTATCGACTGGCTCGGCGAGCTGTATGAGATACCGGTAGGCGTGCCGGGTAAGCCCGAACCGCACCTTGGAGCGTAGACCGTGGTCATGGATGGCAGGACATCCAGCGTGTTATTTGCACTCAGCGCTGGGTTCGTGGCGTGCGAAAGCGGGTCCGCGGGTGATCCACCCGAGGACGGGTTGGCCGCCTCGGACCAGCACGGAGAGCCGGGCGCATGCCGCCACGATGTGCGCCTTGGCGGTGTTCTGGTCGACGTACACCCCGAGTTCCCCAGCGTCAGTGGTTCTATTGCCGACGGTGTAGTTCCGGCGAGCGTGTTCTTCCTAGTGGAGGGAAGTGAGCTAGGAGAGTGCCGCCTCGAGAAACGCATCCTGCCGTTTTGCGAAGAGACTTGTACCTTCGATCAGCTCTGCAACTTCGACGAAGTGTGTGTCGACTACCCGGAGAACCACTCGGTGGGGACGCTGACCCTAGAGGGCCTGTCGGTTCCCGTTCGGATCGATCCGCTGGGCGAGCCTGGTGCGATAAGATACTCTTTCGTTGACCTCCAAACACCGGTTGTTGTACCCGGCGACGAGGTCGTCGTGCGGGCGAGCGGTGATGATAGCGACTTCGATGGATTCACGCTACGCGGGCGCGGTGTTGACTCTCTCGCGGCGTCTATCGACAAGATCGTGCTGCGTCGAGACGCTGACTGTGAGGTCTCCTGGGACGCCGGTGTCGGAGACGCGCACATTACGATCGTGATCAACATCGATCAACACGGGGCTTCGCCCATTCGGCTGTTCTGCGACACTGTTGACAAAGGAAGCCTCATGGTGCCAAAAAGCCTCATCGGGCAGCTGATGGATGCGGGGACAACGGGATTTCCGTCCATGACCATGACCCGGCGAACCGTCGAGTGGCGAGAGATAGAAGATGTGGAGGACGGTTGTATAGAATTTGAGGTATCATCGAGTGTCAACGGTTCGCTTCTGGTGGATGGCCATATTCCCTGTAATAACGATGCAGACTGTCCAGATGATATGATCTGCGACGAGTCGATTCAGTCTTGTGTGGACAATCGCGGTGGTTGACTAAAGGCGAGCGCCTCGCAGAGTTCGACGTGTGCTCCTGCTCCTAAGTAGCATGAGCGGTGTCGGAGAACGCGCACGGGTGTGAAGTGCGCGAATTGCTGGTCGGTGTCGTGCGATTGCGCGCGTGTCTGAAGACTGGGGACCCGATGAGGCCAAGAACGCTCCGCGACGCGGCTTCACGGCAACGTTTGCGACAGCGTGTGTGGTCTTTCTCGCCGTCGCCCAGAGACAGAACCAAAGCAGCGGCGACACGCTGGGCGGGGTTTCTCGCGAGGTTTCTCGTGGCGTGTTCGCGTCTCGACCTTGTCTGTGCGTACAGCGTGGCTAGCGAGGGATGAACAACTCAAGCTGATCATCTGCTTCACAGCGCTCGACCGATGGCGGGGGGGGCCCGCGCAAGCCGCATCCGCTCTCGCGCACGCGCGGCTTGGAACAGGTTCCGCCGTCATCGAGGTTTCGCCCGACCTCAGCAGCGTCGCGTCCGGTCTGTCCCGCAGCTTCGCGTGCTTCGCGGGGCCGAGCGTAGGGGGTGAGATACGGGCCAGTGGGACTACGGGGTTGAGGTGGGCGCGGTGGCAATCGAGTTCAGGGCGGGGAAGAAGCTCTGAGACTTCTTACGCGCAAACTTTACCACTACCGGCTTGAGCCCCGATCTGAAGTAGCAGCGATGCCCGCGGCACTGTAGTTTCCCAGCCATGCTCCGCCCGCCGCAGCACCATCTTGCGCCTGCGCTGATTTGCTCGCTGCTGCTGTCAGGTGGATGCGCAACGCCACCAGCGCCGGCCCCCGACTCACCTGCGAGTGCGGGGGTGCGGCCCAGAAACGCCACCTGCTACGACCTGAGGATTGTGCATGGCACCTTGCACATAGCTCCGCATCTTGCCGCCATCGCGGATGCGACGGTCGTGCTTAGCGGTGGACGGATCGAGTCAATTTCCGAGGGTTCTACATCGGGCGTCGCCACCGAGTCGCAGGGTCCGAGCCTCGACCCGTGTGTTGTCGACGCGGAAGGCCGATTCGTGCTTGCGGGTTTTTGGAACTCGCACGTTCACCACACAGATCCCGCGCTCAACGACGACGATCAAGCGAGCAAGATCGTTGGCGAAATGTTCGCTCACTTTGGTTTCACCTCAGTCGTTGATACCGGGGCAGACCCGCAGCTACTCGCCTCGCTAGGTCGGCAGATCGAATCTGGTCAGATTGCGGGGCCGCATATTGTGGCTGCCGGGGGGAGCTTCGTCTATCAGGACGGGACTCCCTCCTATTTGCCAAGAGGCTTGTTGCCGGAAATTACAACACCGGACCAGGCGCCGGCCGAGGTCGCACGAGTCCTTGGTTTGGGAGCAGAGGGGATCAAAATATTTTCGGGCTCGTTTCAGTCACCGACCGAGACCATCCATTTGCCACTTGAGGTGATTGCCGCCATTGCAGCGAGCGCACACGAGCGTGGTGCCTTTGTTGTGTCGCACCCCACCGACCAGATCGGCTTAGAACTTGCGGTGAATGGCGGCGTTGACGTCCTGGCCCATACGACGCCGACGTCGGGCGAATGGGAAGCAGAACTTGTACAGCGGATGATTACCAACCGAGTCGCTTTGATTCCCACCCTAAAGTTGTGGCGCTGGGAGCTCGAAGGCGCCGGAGTTCCGCCGGCTGCCATTAACGCGTACGTCGCCACAGCGATTGCGCAGCTGAAGCGCTTTCATCAAGCTGGCGGGGAAGTCCTTTTTGGGACCGATGTCGGCTACATGCGAGACTTCGATACAGCCGAGGAGTTTGCGTTGATGCAACGTGCAGGCATGGGTTTCGACGATATTCTGATGGCGTTGACGACCAACCCCGCTCTTCGCTTCGGCGATTCGCCAGGCACGCTCATCGTTGGCGCCCCAGCCGACCTCGTGATCTTGGATGGAGATCCCGTGGCCGACGCTCGGGCCTTTGCGTCAGTCTTCGTCACGATTCGCGGCGGAAAAGTACAGTATCGACAGTCGCGGTGAGCAGATTTTCTGCTCTTGGCCTTCGTTCGACTTGCGCTTGGGGCGTCTCCGCTTTTCTAGGAGCCGCCGACCAGTTCGCTGTCGAGTTCGTCGAGCCTCACCCAGTCTTGAAAGTGCTCGCAGTGTATGCAGGTCGCCGAGACCTCCGGCTCGAGGGAGTAATCCTGGAAGTAGCGCAGCCCACCGGGCGAGAATAGATCCGGGTTGTTTCGTTCCAAGTTGAGAACGAGCGAACGAAAGGGCATTTTTTGCCGAAATTGAGGATGCGAGTACATGACGATGCTCGACCAAGGGGCCGTCCCCCACACGAGGGGGTCCTGACGCCCCCCTCCTCCAGGGCAGCCACCAGGGGCTACACTGTGCCCATGCGCGCCCTTTGCTGCCTATTCCTGTTGCTCGTGTCGGCGGCCTGTAAGAGCGGAACGCCGGGTGGAAGTGCGAGTGGAAATGCGTGTGACAGTGAGGCGTTGCGCAAGCTCAGTGCTGAGTTGAGCGCGATGCAGCCGGGCGATGCGATGCGAGCGGTTTGGGAGCCCGTCAAAGCCGCGTGTGGCGATGCCCTGCCTGCGGACTATGAACTCCAGTATGGGAAAGGGGGCGCGGCCTCGAGCTCGACCGCACGCACCCATGGCGCCGACAAACGTTCCGACGAACTGAACCAACTCTCGTGTCCGGCCGGAGTCGACAAGCTGGGCGAGAGCTTGGCCAATGCCCCGGTAAAAGAGCGCGACCTCGCTGCGTTTCAGGCTTGCGACTACGCGCGCTACGGCGTTGTGACTGAGGCGGAAGTCATCGAGGCTGGGTTCCCCTCATGGGCGACGTGGGGGATTCATGCCCTTATGCTCAAGGACGGTCTCAGTGCGGATGAGGCGCGTGGCATCAGCCAAGCACTCTACGCACGGGAGCGCCACCTCCAGGCCACGATTCTCTTTGGGGACCTGCAGCGCTTCCCAGTAGCCGAAGGCTTGGTACTCGCCGACGGGCTGACTTTCAGCCTCACGTCCTCGGAACTCATCTTTGGGAACATCAAGGTCGTCCAGCTTAACGACGGAGTGCTCGATAGCAGCGCGGTGAACAAGCACCTCATTGCGAGCCTCTATGATGAACTCCTACCGGAGGTCGCCAAAATGAAGGCGACGGCAGGGACTAGCGAAAGTGCGTGGGAGGGGCGCGCGGTTCTTGCGATGGATGCAACCATCCCCTTCGGCACCCTCGTTGACCTGCTCTACACCGCCGGCCGTGCTGAGTTCCAGCACTATTCGATCGTGGTGGCGACGAACAATGGCATCGATGTCCGTCAGATTCCCGTCGAACCGCCGCGCTTCTCGGGCTTCTACGCGCGGCGCGACTCGATGACTCTCTCAAACACCCTGCCGAATTACCGGCTTCCGGCGCAGCCCCGCAACGACGGAAAACTCGATGAAGGGCTCGACGAAAGCTCCTAAGTAGCATGAGCCGGGTCGGAGAGCGCGCACGGGTGTGAAGTGCGCGCATTGCTGGTTGGTGTCGTGCGATTGCGCGCGTGTCTGAAAAACTCGGGACCCGATCAGGCCAAGAACGCT
>JAZGFE010000102.1:0-6441 GCA_036479215.1 Nannocystaceae bacterium
ATAGCGTTTGCTCGTTGTAGCGCTTGCCCTGGCAAGCATCGCAGGCCACATAGACGTCGGCGAGAAAGTGCATCTCCACTTTCACCGTGCCGTCGCCTTGGCACGCCTCGCAACGACCTCCTTTAACATTGAACGAGAAGCGCCCGGCCTTCCAGCCCCGGGTACGGGTGTCGGGGAGCTGCGCGAAGATCTGGCGAATCTCGTCGAACGCTTTGGTGTAGGTGCCAGGATTGGAACGCGGCGTACGCCCGATGGGGCGCTGGTCGATGGCGATCACCTTGTCGAGTGCTTCCAGGCCGTCGATCCGGCGATGCGCGCCTACACGGACAGTGGACGCGTGCAAGTGGCGCTGCAACGCCGGCAACAAGATGCTGCTAACCAGCGAGCTCTTGCCCGCACCACTGACGCCGCTCACGGCCACGAACACCCCCAAAGGGAAGCAGACATCAATATCTCGCAAATTGTGTTCCTTCGCCCCGCGAACCCATACGGCTTCCGTCGACTTTCGACGTGATGTGGGCAACGCGATCTGCTTGCGGCCCGCGAGGTAGTCGCCGGTGAGGCTCTTCTTCGCCCGTAGGAGCTGGCCCGGCGTGCCGGTGAACACCACGTGCCCGCCGTGTCGCCCCGCACCGGGCCCGAAATCCACAACGTGATCGGCCGCGCGAATGGTGTCTTCGTCGTGCTCCACCACTACCACGCTATTGCCCAGGTCCCGCAAGCGCTGCAAGGTGCCGATGAGCCGCTTGTTGTCACGTTGGTGCAACCCGATGCTCGGTTCGTCCAGCACGTACATCACCCCACTGAGCTCGGATCCGAGTTGACTCGCCAGACGGATACGTTGGGCCTCTCCGCCCGAGAGTGTGGGCCCGGAACGGTCGAGGGTGAGGTAGTCGAGACCCACATCGAGCAAGAAGCGGAGCCTGCCCATGATCTCACGCAACACGCCCTCCGCGATGGTCCGGCGCGCCCCCTCAAGCTCCAACGACGAAATATGATCGTACGCCGCAGCGACGGTAAGGGCCGTCACCTCGGCCACGCTCTTCTTGCCCACCTGCACAGCCAAGCTCTCGGGTCGCAGTCGCCGACCGCCGCAACCATCGCAACGTTGCTCGCTAAAGAACTTACGGTAGTGCTCCCGCGCCGCCTCCGAGCCGGTTTGCTGGTACCGGCGCTCGAGGCTGCGGATCACGCCCTCGAACTTCATCCCCCAAGTCCCATGGCTATGGGAGCCCTCGGAACCCCACTGCACCTGGATACGTTTGCCATCCGTGCCGAACATCACGAGTTTTTGTTTCCGCTTGCCGAGTTTTCGCCATGGCACGTCGAGGTCGACGTCGCAAGCCGTCGAGAGGGCCTCGATGATGCGGTAGGTCCAACCTTGTCCCCGCTCCACCGCCGAACTCCACGGTGCGATCGCGCCCTGATTGATCGACAAGCTGGGGTCGGGCACGATGAGGTCAGGATCGATTTCCATCTTCATGCCCAGGCCGTTGCAGGCCTGGCAACAGCCTAAAGGGCTGTTGAACGAGAAGCTCTGCGGACTCAGTTCGGGAAACGCGTGGCCGCAGCAGGATCGGTTCTGGGAGATGACGAGGCTGGCGCCCTCGCCATCGGGGGTTTCGACCTTGAGTTCGCCCTTACCCTCGCGCAGTCCAAGCTCGACGCTTTCGGTGATACGCCGCCTGTCGCTCCCCCGCACTTTGATCCGATCGATGACGAGATCGATATTGTGTTTGAGTTTCTTCTCGAGGACAGGTGGGGCATCGAGGCGGTGAATCTCCCCGTCGACCCGTACACGCAAGAAACCTCGACTCGACAGCTCTTCAAACACGTCGCGAAATTCGCCCTTTCGGTGGACGACCAAGGGCGCCAAGAGCAATCGCGTGGAATTTGCTGGAAGCTCGAAGATCTCCGCTACGACTTGCTCCGCCGTCTGCGTTTGGACGCACTTCCCACATTGGTGGCAGTGCTGCGTCCCCGTACGCGCGTAAAGCAACCGGAGGTAGTCGTAGATTTCTGTGATGGTGCCGACGGTCGAACGCGGATTCGTGGAGGCGCTTTTTTGCTCGATGGCGATGGTGGGCGACAGCCCGGAGATATGCTCGACCTTGGGTCGCTCCAGTTGGCCCAGAAACTGGCGAGCGTAGGCACTAAGGCTAGCGATATAGCGCCGTTGCCCCTCGGCATAGAGGGTGTCGAACGCGAGACTCGACTTGCCCGAACCGCTCACGCCGGTGAATACGACCATCTGGCGCTTCGGCACTCGAAGGCGTTCGATATGCAGGTTATGTTCACCCGCCCCGCGGATCTCGACGAAATCGGGTTCTCGGGCAGCCTTGGGGCTCGGGTGTGGGGAGGCCATGAATCGGCGCAGACGATACCTGAATCTCTGTGCAGTGCAAGCGGACCGACGTCGCGTGTCGGACGCGCCGTTGTGAGGGCGCGGGTCGGAGCACACCCGCCCCCCTCGGGTGGATGACGGCCGCGTGCGGTTCACCGGCCCGATATTGGCCGGATGAAGCTGTAATCCGCGTGCACACGCACACTGACGTGAGCGGGTCGCACATACTGGTGAACCATGGACCGGCGCGGGCATCATACCTTCCGTGCCGCGCGGCCACGGGCCACCACCTGTTTATCGCCCGCACGGCACCGCAACATCGTGGTGTGGATCGCCTTTAGATCACAATATGGGGGCCGAAGTATCGCATCATGTTGGGATCAGATCAGCGACGAAACGCACGAGTTGATATCACCTTTCCTTGTATCTATGAGAGCTCGGCGACTGTCGGCGAGGCCGCAGTGCTCGACCTCTCCTACGGTGGTTGTACTGCTTCGAAGCGCGGACATTTTGCCGGTGGGGACCCAGCTCACGCTGACCCCGATCAACCCGGATCGGGAGTTCCTTGCCGTTCTCGAAGCGGAGGTCGTACGCGTAGAGGGCGAAGCGGTCCCGGGCCGAACGCTCAAGATCGGCGCGAGGTTCAAAGCGCTGGGAGCCGAAGAGCGACGCTGTTTGCTGTGGCTGATGAACCACGCGCCCAAGACAACGGACAAATCGCATCAGTACTTTGCTGCCGACAATGGCCCAGGCACGTCCCACTACCGCATGCGCGTCCACATTCTCCGAGCTCGGCCGGACCTGGTCTCGACCGGTCTGGCGGCATAGCGCGTCCCCGAAATCTGAATACACGGATCAGGGTTGGATGCGCTGAAACTCGTGCGCGAAGGGCCAGCCCATGGGATCGATGACAAACAACCGCCTCGGTTCACGTGCGTACATCCATCCGCCGTAGACTTGCACGGCGACCGCGACCAGCACGGCGACCCGAAACGCCCGCCTGCGCAGCACGCCGCCGCAGGCCAACGCGATCAACGCCAAGGGCAGCCAATCCAGTGCAAATCGGTAGCTGAACTGGAGCTGACCGCTGTTGTGATAGTACAAAGGCACGAGCGCCAACACGGCGACGCAAAGCCACAACACACCACGCATAGCGAAACGATCGCGGCCCCAAGGCGCGAAGAAGACCCAAGGCGTCGACCAGAGGAGACCCAAGCCATGGATCGACACGTGGACGAAAGGCGCCACCGGCTGGAACTGGGGCCATAAGAACAGCAAGCACTGCAGGTTACGCGCGAGATAGTCTGGGGCGAACATTCCCACTTCTTGCATGCGCTGCTGCCAGCGTACTTCGAGGTAGCGATGCCCGAACTCAAAGGGATCGTCGAAGCGGCCGGCATTGAGTGCCCCCAGGCCGACAAGGACCACCACCAAAGGGGCGATCGCGCGTACGAGGTCGACTCGGCGCCGGTGTTCACCCTTGGCCCAGATGGCGGCAAAGAGGAGCCCGGCGAGCAACAGATGCGGCCGGCAGGCTACAGCTAGGCCGAGCCATAGTCCCGCCCACGCGGGGCGACGCATCCGCCATGCACACGAGACGTAGAGGGTCAGCGCCAAGCTTCCTACGATCTGTGCCGTGAACCACACGCGGCCATGGGCACCGACGAAACAGGCAGGACTGGCGAAGGTCCAGGCCAGTCCCGCCCAAAGATGCTCGTTCCGGAGGCCACGCACACGATCGAGAAACGAGATCATGACCGCGGGGAGAAGCGACGCCAACAGCAGGGTAAAGAGCACGTCCGAAAATCCGAGGCCCCACACGGCCACACCGGGAAGCATGACGAACGCTGGCCCGGGAGGAAAACTCACATACCAAGTAGAGTGTCGGCGGATCACATCGCGGCGATCGATGCAGCGCAGCTCACCTGCTGTGGAGCGCCACATCTCGACGGCTACGCCACGTTCTTCGCTGCGACACGCTCGGGTACGACAACGCTGGCCACGGACGACCTCACCCGACCCAAGCTCAACCGTCCACACCCGCGCCCAATCGTCTGCCCGCCCGGCCTCGTAGCCAGGCGGCGCACCGTCGAGAGACAAGCGCCCCTCGAGCCAGCCCTGCGCCATGTACACGTAGTGGTTGTCCCCACTGGGTCGCGCCCTGTAGCCGCGCCCCAGCCATCCCAACACCAGCAGCGCCACTGCGAAGATGGCGACGTAGCGCGAATATACTCGGCAGAAAACCAGGCCGCGCCGCAAGCTCACCGCGCAACACTATCAAGAAAGTGCGCCGCGTACCGCCTCTCATCGTCCCCTCCCGTCGCCCCCTCTTGTCCCCCCTCCCTGCGTTGAGGGGACCCGGTGCCGGCGACGGCGTGCCCGGTGCGCTGACCCGAGCGTTCCGCTTTGAGCCGCTGGATCGAACACGCGGCGTCCCGAACATGGGCCCCAAGTTCCGGACGCACTCGACGAAGGCACGGTTCCAGTGGAGTCGCCGATGTCCAGTTGCCCACAACCTAGCTCCAACACCGACAAACTCTTGCGCGACGTCTTGCGCAGTCAGGTAGAAGACGACGGGCTCAAATTGCCACTGCTGCCGGACGTCGCCCAGCGCGTACTTGCGATGGCGGAGGACCCCGACGCAAGCGTCGCAGACTTGGCGAAACTCATCAGCCGGGATCCAAGCCTGTGTGCCCACGTGCTGCGAGCCGCCAACTCCCCTTGGTATCGTCGTGGAGCGAATATCGGATCGATCCGCCAAGCCCTCGCCCAGCTCGGATCTGTGAACCTCGGCCAGATCGCTTGGACCGTTGCCATCGGATCCGCAGTGCTGCGTGGATCCACATTCAAACGAGAGCTCAATACATGGTGGACGACTGCGCTGGCCAGCGCCCTCGCGGCCAAAGAGATCGCCCGGTCTCTGCACCAAAGTGTGGACTCCGCGTTCCTCTGCGGACTCATGCAGGAGATCGGCCGCCCGATGCTCTTCGGCGCGCTCTCCGAGCTCGGTGAGGAACTCGGCCAGTCACGCGAACAACTGCACGCCGCCGCCAATCCCTTGGTCGACGAATTTCAGCGCGCGGCAGGCCTGCTGCTTGCCCACAGATGGCGGCTACCCGCGCCCGTCCGTGCGGGCATCTTGGGTCTTGAGGACGCCACGTCCGAAGAAGAACGACACCACGCCGCCCTCGCGCAACTCGCCCTTCGGGTGGCCCAACACGTCTTGGACCCCGACACGGTCGACGCCGAGGAGATCCGCCGCGACCCGGCGTGCTCCGTCCTCAATATCTACCCAGACGCCATCGAGACGCTGATCGCCAAACGCCTCGCGTTGCTCGAGAGCCTGGAGACCATGAAATGAGCCTCCACGTCGACCTCGCCGTCGTCGGATCGGGACCGGGTGGAACCAGCGCGGCCATCCAAGCGGCACAGCTCGGCAAGCGGGTGGTGCTCATCGAGCGCACGCGGAAACTCGGTGGGACCCATGTCCATCACGGGGCGATCCCTCGCAAGCTACTGCGGGAGCTGGCACTCGAGCTCCGCGACGTACGTGCGCATTTCGGCGCGCTTGAGGTGACCATGGATCCGGGGCACGCGCTGGCCTACTTGCGGGAACGCGTAGCGACAGTAGTGCAGCGTAACGAGGACAAGGTGGCAGCTCAACTCGATGAGGTCGGCGTGCGCCGGATCCACGGCCATGCAAGGTTCATCTCGCCCCACGAGATCTGTATCGTGCACCCCGACGCTGCGGTCCAGCAGCTCCGCGCCGACGTGACCGTACTGGCCGCCGGATCGAGGCCCCAAACGCCGTCGAGCTTCGAACTCGATCATGAACACGTACTCGACCGGGATTCGATACTCTCCCTCGCCCACCTTCCGAGTGCCCTCGCCATCATCGGCGCCGGTGTCACCGGCAGCGAGTACGCTTGCATTTTTGCCACGCTCGGCGTCGAGGTCACTCTCTTCGACAAGAACGTTCTACCCCTGTCTCGCCTGGAGTCCGAGATAGGCGAACGCTTCCTTGAGTTGTTCAAGGATCTAGGCCTAGAACAAGCGCAAAAAAAATCTGAATACTGTGAATTTACCTGAAAGTCCCC
>JAZGFE010000103.1:0-73432 GCA_036479215.1 Nannocystaceae bacterium
GCTGCCGCTCGGCGGGTCGCCTCCACGTGCTCCTGTATCAGGTTTTCGATCTTCGCGGCCAGGCTCGCTATGGGCTGTTCCTTCGTATTCATGCCCTCCACATCCCACGACTCGATCGCCCCTTCAAGCACCCCCCTGAACGGTTGCGCTCAGGGGGGCGGGAAGTCGTCTCCCGCGTCCAGCTCGTCGGCCCACCAGATCGACCTTGTGGGGCAACGTTCGGTGATGATGCTGGGGAAGCTTTCCAGCTTGGAGCCTTCGTCGAGGCTGAGGCCACCGCCCGACATTTGCAGACGGGGCTGTTCTCCGCGACGAGCAGCGAGGACGGCAACACGGATATCGTCGGCTCGAAGTCGACCCCAGACAACGATGCTGTCGTCGACGTACAGGCAGTCCCCGACGATCCGTGCCACACTGGCGTTCAACGCTTGTAGAGATATGTAGATAATGCCGGCGACTGGCGCTCGCTCGCGGTGGAAAAAGACCCAGACTTTGTCCATGCGATCGGCGACAACGTGGTCGTCTCGGGTGGTCGTCTCGGGTGGTCGTCTTGGGTGGGGTCGTCTTGGGTGGTCGTCTTGGGTGGTCGTCTTGGGCGGGTGCCTTGGTGAGAGGGGGGCTCGGGAGTCGTTGCTCAATTTTGGTGCTGTGCGCAGGGTCTTCGAGCTTCGGGTCGGCGGGGACGGCGCTGAAGCTCCCCCCACCCGAGAGGATGCTGAGTCCCCCGCCGGACCAGCCCACTCCCCCAACCACACCGCTCACAACTCTGGATTAAAACCGCGCACGGTCTTGATTTGCCGCCCTTTGCCCAGAGGCGCGTCCGCAGGCGCCCGGTTGAGCAAGACCATCGTCGCCAAGTCCACGCTCGGTGATGCCTCCTGCGTATACTCGCGCAACGTGGTGGCGGATCGCAGCTTGACCACCGCGAGTCGCATGGTTTCCACCTTACGCAGTTTGACCTCGCGCAGTTTGTCCAAGCTGAGCAGGCTCTGTTCGATGGCTGTAGTCAAGGCCGCCCGTTTGCGGCTCTCCTGCTCGGCGTTGAGGATTCCCAGAGCCAGTTGCACTTGACCTCGCCACTGGGCGAAGACGGCCCATCCTTTCAAGCGCGTATCTTCGCCCACGACCTCAAACCGATGGGCGCGCACCCGGTTGCCTCGGATCCTGTCGACCCACGGCCCGGTGCGCACGAAACCATCGGCGGAAAAGAACGCTGCCTCCGCCGCCTCGGCGCTGTCCTGATCCGTCGTCCCCACCATGATCATGGCCGCCTGCTCATGATCGGCCGCGATGGCCGTCCCACCCACCGCTTTCACATTCCAGCCCTTCGGGAATTCGAAACTGAGCTCCCCATCGGGGTGGACGAACCGTGTGTCTATCAGAAACCCCCGACGGGGGTCGTTGCCGTAGGGGATATCGTCCACCAGACTGAGGTACTGGGCATCGGGTTTCGCGTCCGCCCAGTCGGCCGAGTCCCAAGCCACGCCGAGCCCGCGAGCCTGCCGATCGAGACGGAGCACCGGGTCGGGATGGGTCGAGAGGTGGGAGGGCACGCGGCCTCCGTGATCCGCGGTGCCCAAACGCCCCAACGTCTCGAGCACCGCCAGAACCGCGCCTGGATCGTGTCGAGATCTCGCCATGTAGCGCACGCCTAGATCGTCTGCTTCGAACTCGTCGGCGCGGCTGTGTCTCAGGAACCGCAGATTGATCGAACGCCGCGCGAATGCGCCCAGGTGGCGACTTCGCGGATCGACGATCCGCATCCACCCGAGACCTCGGCTGGCGAGATGGGATTTGCTGATCTGATTGACGGAATGTCGAGCCGTGATGTGCCCGATTTCATGGGCCAACACCGCCGCGAGTTCGTCGCCCGACGCGAGTAGCGCCAGTAGACCACGTGTGACGTACACATACCCGCCAGGCAACGCAAAGGCATTAGGGGACGGATCGTCCAGTACGCGAAAGGCCCACGGCAAGTAGCTGCGCTCCGCGTTCTCGGCGAGAGCGAGGCCCGTGGACGACACAAACTCGGCGAGCGCCTCGTGCTCGTACAGACCCATGGCTTCACGGATCTGCCTGTCGAGCGCCATCCCGAGCCGGACTTCGTCCCGCTCGGTGATCAAGGCCAGCTCGGCGCGTCCGCTGGCCGGGTTGACCCAGCATCCGGAAACCAGGAGCCAGCCCATCAGGCCCCAGCCCATCAGGCCCCAGCCCATCAGGCCCCAGCCCGTCCGCCCCCAGCCGCGGTGATTTGCGGGCGTTCGCCCCTCCCGTGGAGATCGACTCGACGACGTCACCTCATTCCCAGTATGTGCGGCAAGTGGCGCGAGGACAGGTGTCGTCCGCGGTCACCGCTATTCGCTGATGCCGCATCACGTTCGCCACGCGCGAGACCTGCTGGACCCGCACGTGATGCTCGGCTATCTTCCGTGCCCTTCGGGGTGTAGCGCAGCCTGGTAGCGCGCCTGCTTTGGGAGCAGGATGTCGAAGGTTCGAATCCTTTCACCCCGACCACGCGCCTGTAGCTCAGCCGGATAGAGCATCGGCCTTCTAAGCCGGCGGTCGGAGGTTCGAATCCTCCCGGGCGCGCCATATCGAGACGCGACTTGCAGCGACGACGACACCGTGTCGCCGTCCTGGTCCCGCGACGACGACACAGTGTCCCGTGCCGAGACACGAGACGTCCATCGTACGAGACTCAAAGCTTCGCCCGCCGGCTCCTGGACACTGGCGACGGCCCCGCAGTACGCTGCTCGCATGCGTCACCCGCTTGCATTCGGCGTGAGTTTCGCCACTTTCGTGATCTTTGCTTGCCGGGGCGACTTCTCGTCGACGAGCATCGGTAGCGACAAGGATTCTCTACCCTCACGTCTGGGTCCATCTCCCCCCACGGACCCACCGAGACGAGCGGTGATGGTGATGGTGATGGTGATGGTGATGGCGACGGTGATGGCGACGGTGATGGCGACGGTGATGGCGACGGTGATGGCGACGGTGACGGTGATGGCGATGGCGATGGCGATGGCGATGGCGACGGCGAGACGTGTATGTGGAGCTGCGAACGCCAGGCACCCTCCATGTGGAACGGCCCGTTCGCCGCCGGCCAAACGGGCATTGCCGGCACGTTGCCCGCTTGCGAGGACCACTACGAGAAGATCATCCGCAGCATGCACACCGACATCGATCCGGGGTTGCACGATTGCGGGTGCGCGTGCCAGCGGGGCGACGATGCCACCTGTGCGCCGGTGACGGTGGCTCAAGACGACGCCTGCGACGGGATTGCGTTCACCAACCCCAAAACGTTGTCCGACGGGGACTGTACAGATCGCGTGATCGCAGCGGACGACGCCGGGACATTCGGGTACCGGATCGACGCCGTACCGGCTGCAGAGGGTACGTGCACGCTCGAGACCACCACAGAGATCAGCCCTCCAGCGTGGTTGGCGAACGCCCGGCTGTGCGGTCCGACGCAGCCCCACGAGGAGATGGGATGCGGCCCACAGCGAATCTGTGCGCCGCCACCAGCGAACGCCTTCCCTTCGCTATGCATCGGTCGCGCCGGCAACCACGACTGCCTCACGGCCGCGTACCCGCGGAAACGACTCCTCTTTGATGCGCTCGAAGATAGCCGAGAATGTACGGAGTGCGACGACTGCGGCGATTTGAGCGGCGCGTGCGAAGGCGGACTATTCTTGCGCCACGGCACGTGCGAGGATCCGGGCGCCACTCCCGACGACGGTGGTGAAATCCTCATGCGCACCACCGACTGCGGCACGATCGATCTGGATGGTGGGACGTTCAACGTCTACTACGAACCGGTCGCCTCGGGAGTTTGTACCCAGCCTGGAGGCGGCGAACAGACCGGATCCATCACCCCCGAAAACCCGTACACGGTGTGCTGCCGAGACTAAGCGGGCCAGATCGCTAGCATCTGGCGCAGCGCATCGCCGCGGTGAGAGCGAGCGGCTTTGGCCGCTCGGGTGAGTTCTGCGAATGTGCGCGTGTCCTCATCCACCCAAAAGTACGGGTCGTAGCCAAACCCTCCGGATCCGCGCCGTACCGTACGGATCCATCCGCAACAGCGCCCGACGACCGAGAGCGTGGTTGTGGGAGCGACTGCCAGTCCCGATGCGGGGTCGATTGCCCGGCTGGTTGCGCCCCCAAGTGGGGTCTTCGCCTTCAGCACAATCCCCGGGGACATCGTCGTCGCCGCCTTCCCCCGGTTTGTCCGGGTCAGTGCGAGTGCACACTCATAATGCGCGGCGGACCGCTCCACACCAAGCGCCGTAAGCTCGTGGACGAGCTTGCGATTGTTCTCCTCATCCGTCGCCGCCGGTCCGGAAAAACGCGCTGAGAACACACCAGGCCGCCCGCCCAAGACATCGACACAGAGCCCCGAGTCGTCTGCCAGTACCCACTCCACGTCGGCATGCTGTTCCACCAACCACGCCGCCACGGCCTCGGCCTTGAGCATGGCATTCGCTCGGAAGGTTGCGCCGGTCTCCTCCACGTCGGGCGGCCGATCGTAGTCGAGAAGCCCGCGAACGTTCGCTCGCCCACTCAGCATCGCAGCGAGTTCCTTCACTTTATGACGGTTGTGGCTGGCCAGCACGAGCGTTTCAATCATCTCGCAATCCCCGCTCGACGGCATCAACTTGCATCCGCGCCAGATCGGTCAGCCCGCCCTCGGCCAAGTCGAGCATCGCGTTGAGCTCCCCGCGCGAAAATGTGCCCGCTTCTGCGGTGCCCTGCACCTCGACCAGGCTCAGACCCGAGCCTGAGCCCAACATCACAACGTTCAGATCCACAGCCGCTCGATGATCTTCCTCGTAGCACAGGTCCAGCACCGGCTCGGGTCTGGAGTCGTCTCCCAGCGCCACCAAGCCCACCGATACGGCCGACAGCGGCGCACGAAGCGGGCTCTCGGTCAGTTCGCCACGGGCTAGCATGCGCCCGACGGCGATAGAGAGGGCAACATACGCTCCAGTGATAGAGGCGGTACGCGTACCGCCGTCCGCCTCTAGGACGTCGCAGTCGCAGTACAGGGTTACAGGACCTTTCGGGCCGGTCAATTTGGCAAGATCCACCGCCGCCCGTAGCGATCGGCCGATCAGCCGCTGGATCTCCTTGCCGCGGCCGCCAGGATCGCGCCGGCCTCGAGGGTGGGTCGCCCCGGGAAGCATTGCGTACTCGGCTGTGAGCCACCCCCCTTGTGTCAACCACTTGGGGACGCGGGGGTCCAGCGACGCGGTGCAGATGACTCGCGTGCGACCGGCGGACACGAGGGCCGATCCGAGCGCGGCACCAGAGAATCCGGTCTCGATGGTGAGGGGGCGGAGTTGGTTGGGAGCGCGGCCGTCGTGCCTCATCGCCGCAAGCTATCACCAGACGCACCCATAAAAAAAGCGGGGTGAGACCACCCCGCTGCGCGTGTCTGTCGATTCGGTGCCCGATTCTATTTCGCGGCTGGCTTCTTGTCGTCGCCAGCCGCCTTCTTGTCACCGGCGGCTGCGGCGGCACCGGCGGCACCGGCGGCACCGGCGGCTGCCTTGCCAGCTGCTGCTGCTGCTGCTGCTGGCGCGGCGGGTTTCTTGGGCTCCACCTTTTTGGCGTCCTTTTTGGCGTTCTTTTTGGCGTCCTTTTTGGCGTCTTTTTTGGCGGCCTTCTTGTCATCCTTCTTCGCGTCGCCACCACCGCAGGCGGGGGTAGCGAGGGCAAGGGAGGTCAGGGCAGCGAGGAATAAAGTCTTGGTGCTCTTCATCGTGTTGGTCCTTCTGTAGTGAACCGACAGGTCGAATCGTCGGACGGCGTATTTAGGCACGGTTCGACCGACACAGCAACGGTTTTGACCGTCAGGTGCGCATATGCACGAACCGATCGTGAGGCGCAGTCCTCCCCGGCGCGGGCAAGAGATCGCCCCGAGGGTCGCACAAACGTTTGTAACGCCCTGTGAGGTACTTTTCACGGTGCAGCGAGTTGCCGCCTAGGCGCAGGATCAGGTGCGCTACCAGCGACACGACCAGCGTGTCGTGGCGGCTTTTGCGGCGGCACGGGCCGTTCGACACCCCACTTTCAACGCCACGTCCGCTCCCGGCGCCCCCTGTTTCGTCTGTTTCCATGCCGCCACCTGTTCGGCGAGGCGTTCGCGGTGATGCTGGCGTGCACCCGGCGGCGCGTGCTTGTCGATGCAAACCGAATACGCGTTCACGTAGCGGTCACAGGAGTCCACCCCGATCTTCGGATCAGCGAGAACCTTCGCCACGTCCAGCAGTGGAGCCTCTGCCTCCGAGGGAACTCTTGGCGCCGCGGTGGCGTCCGGAGATGGTGCCGCCACCTTCGTGTCGCCCGCGGACCCGGCCTCTGCCGGCAGCATCCCTCTCCCGCGGATGTTCTCCGCCTGTCCCGGGGGGTGTCGCTCGGGGGACGTTTCCTCTGCGCTACACACGGCCGTCGCTAGGAAACCTGAAATGAGGAGGGCTGCGGATCCCGTTCGTGGCACGGGGTCATGGTTACACCATCCTGCCCCGTCGCGGGCGACCCAACGACTTGCCCGCAACCAGGTCATGGCGGCCGATCGACCCGTCGTGATGCCGGGTTCGGCCCCGGGCTGCGCATGACGCATGACGCGCGACACAGGTGCGCGTGTCCGTGGAGCACCGAGCACCTCTTGGCGTGTCCACGTGGGGAAGCTCATGGGGATCGCGGGTCACAGTCGCGCGATCACAGCCTATGCTGGCACCATGATGACGCAGGCCAGCGACTCGAGCGTATCCGCAATCTTTCGCCCGCAAGGCTCCTCCGCGACCCGGGCGCTCGTTGTCGCCGGTGCGTGTGGCAACGTCGGATTCGGCAAACTTGGGCAGTTCGCCCGTATCCTCCAACCCTATGGCGTGCCCATCGTCGCGCTCGACCCGTCGCCGCGGGTATTGCAGGTCAAAGAACGCCTAAGAGAGGCCTTTGGCGGGCGGTTTTCTGACGCGAAGGTCGCCGGGATCCTCGACGGCATCCAACTGGTTCAAGGCGGCGTCGACGATATCCCTGTGGCCCTGCGAGTCGGTTTTGTGTTCGAGGCCATCCCCGAACGCCTTGATCTCAAACGCACGTTCTACCGGGCGGTCCGGGCTCGGGATCCACAGGCGTACATATTCTCAGCGACCAGCGGCATCACAAGCCGAGCGCTGTTCAGCGACATTCCCGGGGCGGAACGCAGCGGCGTCATGCATCCATTTTTCCCACACCTGACCAACAAGCTTTGGGAGGTGCCCGTCCGCGATGCGGTCACGAGTTCGCAAACTCAAGAGCTGCTCCGTCGATTTCTCGCCCACTTCGGCATGACGCAAATCGGTGTCGCCGACGCCCCAGCCTTCGCGGCGGACCGTGTGTTCTGCGGCATGATGCTCGAGGCGGTGCGGATCCACGTGGAGATGGGGCTTCGTCCGGCTCAAGTCGATGACGCGTGCAAGCAGATCCTCGGCACATCCCCGTTTTTTGTTCACAACATGATCCCGGGCGCCAACTACTTGTCAGCTCATTGTATGAAACTCCTCAAAGAGGAGGTCGACTCGACCCTGTACGACATCCCCGAGGCATGGCAACCATATGTGGACGACCCCCTCAAGAAGTTTCCCTATGAACGGGGCGAAAAATGCCCTCCAGATCAACTCGAGGAGGTGAAGAATCGACTGCTGGGGATGTTGTTTTGCCTCACGGCCTACATGCTCAAACACAACATCGCGGGCCACGACACCCTCAACTACTTGTGTGAAAATGCGCTGGGGTTTCGCATGGGCACCCCGGCCCTTGTTTCGCAAGTAGGATTCGAGGCGGCGCAAGAGGTCGCCCGCTCCTTCCTTGCAAACCGGACCGTGACCCGCAACGACGAGGTTGCGCCGCTCGATGCATTGGACGGCAGCGCAGCCGCCTGGCGCAGCATCTACGTGGGCACAAGCGTCCGCGATGAGGTCGGTTTACTATCGCTCAAACGCGCGACGATCAACCAGGCGTTCATCGCCGAGCTCGATCACGCATACGAACAACTTAGCAGTGACGATGCGGTCAAGGCCATCGTGATCGCCCCCGACGGCCAGCTCAATCGAGAGTTCGGGCACGGTGCCGACCCCAACGAGTTCAGCCGTGTACTCGGAAAGTACGCTCTAGCCCTCAACCTGATCCAGCGATGGACGACCACCCTCAGCAAATTGCGTCGTGGCAAGCCCACTGTGGCAGCCTTGGTAGGTCGGGTCTTGGGCGGAGGTCTTGAGCTCGCATGTAGCTGCCACGCTCGCATCGCTGGCGCCAAGACTGTGCTTGCCCTCCCCGAGCCGACTGTGGGCGTCGTCCCAGGGTTGGGTGGATGTCACCATATTCATCGTTTCTGCGATGCTGCGGCGTATCCTCGGATCAACGAACTTCTGCTCACAGGTCACCGTTTCTCCGCCGAAGAGGCGAGCGAGCTCGGCCTGGTTTCGGAAGTGGTGCCGATCTCCGACCTGCCCGCCGCGAGTTTCCGCCTTGCCCTCGCACTAGGCACGGGAACGACCCCCTTGCCCGCCTTTCGCGAAGGCCCTGCGACGCTCGCTGTCGCGCGTGATGTCGATCCTCGCAACGACGCAGGTGCCCCCCATGATGCCAAGCTACGCGAGCTGATCGCTGCGACCATCGAGGGCTGCAACGCCCTGCCCCACGCGGAGGCCTCGGCCTTGAGCGAACAACGAGCGGCCGAAAGTCTCACGATGAGTAGCAGTGCCATCGGCGTCAAGGCGCTCTCACGCGGGAAAACGCCCCAGTTCAAGCACCCCTTGGTCTAGGCTATGATGGACTCGCGGCCCAACGTCCGTCGCCCGCCGTCGGCGGTTGGGCATCCGGCAACGGGCGGCTCCGCGACGCTATGTGCCGCGACAGAAGGTGCCGCGACAGAAGGTGCCGGGGTGGGCCGACTTCGCCAGGCAGGCCCCAATTCGGACAGACCGACCGCCCTACCGTCGTCCCGGAGACCGAGTAGGCGTTCGCGAGTGAAGCGATACTCCGCCACAGAGTCGCCCAACAAGAGTCGCACGACCTCGCGCGGCCGTGCGCTGGCCTCAATGCAATCACTTCGCAGCCTAAACGACAACGTCCCCTGCGCGACATCCACCCGCACGTCGGAGACCACCGGCCGGATGTTGACCTCAGTTTCAACCTCCCTCGGCGGCGGACGTCGCGAGCCTCGCTTCGTCTTGGTTTTCTTGGTGCGCCGCACGAGCCACTCTCCACCAAGCGTATCGCTGTCGAGCCTCGCTTGGGCCGTGCGAAGCTCCTCGGTCGACAGTCGCACCGAGTAGTCGGCACCCACGAGAATCTCGCCGAGCTTCTTCTCGCCGGGAGCGACAACCCTCGCTGCCAACACGGACAAGCCGGGGGGTGCCACGGGCTGCATCGCCGACAACACAGCCGCAGCCATTTCGGCTCGCCGATCCGGGCCGATTTCTTCGGCCATATCCTCGATCGATCCGTCGAGCAACAGATCCAAATCGACAACCTCTTCTCGCCCGGCCATCCCAAGCGCCAGCGCCGGTCCCATGCTCATGCGAGGTTGCGGGCGGAAGCCACGCGAGAACCCCATCTCGAGGCCCGCGCGCCTCATCATGCGCGGGATCAGGCGCACCACGTCGAGATGGCCCAAGAACTGGGCGGTACCCGTCTTGGCGAAGAATACACGTACGCGACTATAGGGGGCCTCGGCATTGTGTTTGAAGGCATTGTCATCCGCAAGTTGGCTCGGCGCCAACTTGCCTCGAAGCCGTTCGATCGGCACAAAGGCAGCTTGGGCCGGGACGGGCCGTTCGGGTCGATCCGCCAGTCGATCCAGCGCGTCTATCCGTTCTTCTCGCATCTGGGTGAGATCGCAGGCGATGCCGCAATCGTAGCAGACGAGTGTACGGTGATCCGCTGTGGCCGTCACGGAATCGGCATGATGCACCATGGCACCGAAGGGTTTTCCGCAAGGAGGCGAGAGACGCCCGGCGACTGCCCGTTTGTACTCACCTTCCAAGAACCCTGGGTCAAGCCCGATATCAATATGATCCCAAGGCAGCCGGGCGCCCACGGGCAAGGTCCGGGTGTAGTGGGAGGCATCGATGTTCTTCGAACTGAGCGCCGCACGCCAGCGGGACATATCGAGGTGCTCGGTCCACCCATCGAATCGAGCACCGTCTAAATACGCCCGTTCCAAGACGTCCGCCAGCTTTCGATCCCCCCGAGCAAACAGACATTCGAGCCAACTGGTATGAATGGCGTGGGTCTTGAGCTGAATTTGGGACCGCTTGCTGCGATTGCGCAAGTATCGAGTTTTCTCGAAGAGCGCGTCGATGCTCTCCATAGCGGCCCACTGGAAGGGGGTGTGGGGCTTGGGAACATGCTGGCTGATGCTGACGACGATCTGCGGGGGCCGACTCAGATTCAGCGATCTCGCCACCTCCCGAACGCGGTCGGCCGTGTCGAGGATCCCTGCGACGTCCTCGTCGGTCTCGGTGGGCAACCCCATCATGAAGTACAGCTTCATGCGCTGATAGCCGCGTTCAAAAATCCGGCGCGCCGACGTGAGGATGTGTTCATCCGTAACGTTCTTGTTGATCACATCACGCAGGCGCTGGGTGCCCGCTTCCGGTGCGAAGGTCAGGCCATCGATCCCCACACTCTTGATATCGTCGAGCAGGGGTTCACTGAGTCCGTACGCGCGGAGACTTGCCACACCCAGCTTCGTCTTACGTGCGGCGAGTTCGGGCACAAGCTTCTTGATCAGCGGCTCGATACACGAGACGTCCGCCGTGCTCAATGCCGTCAGGCTCGTCTCGGCGAAGCCGGCCGCGTCGGTTCCGTCGAGCACCGCGCGAATGATGCTGTCCGGTTCACGCTCCCGCACGGGGCGGTAGATCATACCGGCCTGGCAAAAGCGGCACCCCTCCGTGCACCCCCGAGTGATCTCGACCGACGCCCGGTCGAAGATCGCTTCGGCGTAGGGCACGGGGAAACGAGTCGGGAACGGAAACTCTTCCAGGTCCCGAACCCAGGCTCGCTCCACGCGATCCGGTGCTTGCGCTTCGATACCCGCCGGCGAGAGCCCCACTACCACAGACATGCCGGTGTCCTCGTCGTCCTCCACTTGATAGTATTCTGGAATGTACACACCGGGGAGGTCGACCAAGTTAGCGAGTACCTCGCTACGCGAGGCTCCGCAGGAGCGAGCGTGCCCGATCATCCGCAAGATCAGCGGCAACACTTCTTCCGCCTCACCCACCAGGAACGCGTCGATGAACGGTGCCAGCGGCTCGGGATGCGTCGCAGTGGGACCACCGGCCAAGACGATAGGATCATTGTCGCCGCGCTGCGCCGAACGCAACGGGATCCCGCCGAGTTCAAGGTTGAGCAACACATTGGTATACGAGAGCTCGTACTGCAGGCTCATCCCCACCACGTCGAATTTGGACAACGGCATGTACGTCTCCAAGCTGACGAGTTCGAGCTTGCGGCGACGCAGTTCCTTCTCCATGTCGGGCCAAGGGCTAAACGCGCGCTCACATGCGAGATCCGGTGCCCTATTGATGAGATCGTATAGAATCCGGGTCCCCAGGTGGCTCATCCCGATCTCGTAGAGATCGGGAAACGCGAGCGCGAAGCGACACACGATCGACGCGGACGCCGGCTTCACGACGGACTGCTCCTCGCCGCCGAGATACCGCCCCGGTTTTTCAACGGAGCCGACGAACGCCGCATAGGGATGTGCGTCAAGTGCGCAGTGGTCCATATCGAGCTCCGATGTAGGTGTAGGCGTCGCCATGGACCGGTCGTCATGCCACAGGTCCGCAGGTATCACCAACGAATGCGCCTTCCCCCCAGCAAAGGCGCTTGCGCGCGCAACGCTGAGACTTAAGCTCCCTCGTTGTGAGGGACCCCTACCAAGTTCTCGGCCTGGCAAGGAATGCCGATCACGACGACATCAAACGCGCCTTCCGCAAGCTCGCGCAGGAATACCACCCGGACAAGAATCAAGGCGACGCAGCCGCCGAGGAAAAATTCAAAGGCGTATCCCAGGCGTACGAGGTTCTCGGCGACACAGAACGACGCAGTCTCTACGACGAATTCGGTGAAGCGTCCCTCACCCAAGGCTTCGACGCGGAGCGTGCACGAGCGTACAAACGAGCGCGCACCAGCGGAGGAGGATTCCCCGGCGGCTTCGCACCGGGGGCATCGGGCTTTCACTTTGACAACCTCGGGGACGCGCGCTCTACGTCGTTCGACGATCTGCTGTCCAAACTGTTCGGAGGCGGACGGGTTGCGGACACCGGGAATTTGTTCGGACGCTCCCGTGGCGGCGCCCGTTCCCAACGTGGCGCGGATATTGAGGGGGAAATCGAGGTGAGTTTTCTCGACTCGTTGGCGGGCGTGACCGTTCCTCTGCGGGTCGAGTCGGAGTCCGGCGCACAGCGAACACTCGACGTTAAAGTCCCAGAGGGTATCGCCGACGGTGGCAAGCTACGCCTGCGTGGTCAAGGCGGCCAAGGCAACCCGAGCGGCGATATTCTGCTCACGCTGAGGGTGCGGTCCCATCCTCGTTGGACACGAGACGGCACCAACTTGAGGCTGCCTGCGTTGCCTGTGACCGCCCTCGAAGCGTATCGTGGCGCAGCTGTGGACGTGCCCTCACCGTGGGGCGTCCTCACCGTCAAGCTCAAGGCCGGCTCGCAAAGTGGTCAGACCCTGCGCTTACGCGGCCAAGGGATCCGACGCCCCGGCAAGGAGCAGGGCGACCTGCTGATCACGCTGGAGGTGAGGTTGCCGGACGCCGGTGATGAAGCGCTCACCGAAGCCCTGGAACGCCTGCAAGGGAACGTCGACCTCCGCGAGGGATTGGCGGTCTAACCCAGCCGAACGACGCCCTTGCACCGCGGCATGGGCGCGGCATGCACCAGGCCAACCTCCGGTCAAAGCGCCGAGATCCACCGGACGTTTCGGCACAGGCACAGCAGGCACAGGCACAGCAGGCACAGGCACACAGACACAGGCACACAGACACAGGCATCCGCTGTGCTATGGGAGAGGCGTGAAGCCCCGTCTACCCGTCGTGCGACTCGACATCTCGCCCTCGGGCGCTCGAGCGGCTCGCCCGCGCCGCAAGCTACCATCCTGGCTGCGGGTGCGCTTCCCCGATGGCGAAAACTATCGCCAACTCGACCGTCGCGTACGTGAACTTGCCCTCCACACAGTGTGTCAGAGCGCCTCTTGTCCCAACATTGGGGAATGCTGGAACAACCGCGCCCTCACGGTGATGATCTTGGGGGAAATTTGCACCCGATCGTGTCGATTCTGCGGCGTAAAAACGGGCAAACCGCTCGCGGTCGACGATGCTGAGCCCGAGCGTGTAGCTAGGATACTCGGCGAACTCGCACTGAACCACACCGTGATCACCTCCGTAGACCGCGACGATCTCGAAGATGGAGGCGCCAGCACGTGGGCTGCGACGCTGAACGCATGCCATCGCGCGGCGCCCACAATGACGCTCGAAGTACTGGTCCCCGACTTCAAAGGAGACCTCCGCCATGTCGACACGGTGCTCGCCGCCCAACCCGATGTATTCGCACACAACCTCGAGACGGTCCCTCGCTTGAGCCGGCAAGTACGTGTACAGGCGCAGTACCAACGAAGCTTCGCCGTGCTGCGCCATGCCCGTGAAGCGGGAGCACTCACAAAAACAGGGTTCATGCTGGGTCTAGGTGAGGAACACGAAGAGCTCACCGAGGTTATCGATCAGCTCGCAGACTTGGGATTGTCCATCTTGACCCTCGGTCAATACCTCCAGCCCAGTCCTCGCCATCTTGAGGTGGCGCGCTTCCTCGAGCCGAAGGAGTTTGATCAACTCAGGGCATATGCGCTGCGACGAGGCATCGATCACGTGGAGAGCGGCCCGCTGGTGCGCAGCTCGTATCACGCCAGCGGACAAGCAGAGTTGGTCCTCGACCTCCAGCAACGACCCGGGTACGGGCGCATCGGTTTTGCCAGCCTGCGCCGCGACCAATCCTAACGAACAGGGATCGCACGCCCCCTACTCGGGCGCGACGCCCCGCGCATTGATGGCGACTTGGATCAGATGGAGGGCCTCGTCGATGCGACGGTCGGGCACATTGACGCGAGTAGGCATGCCGCCGCCAAGATCGAGCAAGGCGACAAAATCAAGCCCGCTGTCGAAGGGCGCGGCAATGGTCACATTGCCCGACTCGGAGACCATCGAGACCGCCGCGATCTGCTGACCCAAGAGCAACAGCTCGGTCTTGTCGTAGGGGCGATTGCCCCTAGCGACGACGATAAACGCGATATCTCCACGCAGGTCGAATTGATCCGCAAGTCGCCGAGATTCTTCGTTCATCCGACCTTGGTCCGCCGCCGCGGACATGATCGTCTCCCGTTCGATCCCGGGCTGAAGGCCTCCGATCAGGTATTTCACCACCCGCGTCTTGAGCACCGCATCACCGTAGTGGGCTCGGAGTGCGCGGTCGATGAGCCTCCCGGTCGGGCCGATCTCCCCCACCCTGGTGTCCACTGCACGCGCATCGCCGTCTGCTCCAGGGTACGGCTCTTTGCCCCCTAAAATCCACTTGGCGGTGGCGTAGAGGCCATCGAGATCGAAATGGGCCAAGATAGTATCGATCGGGCCGGTGTCCGCCACGAGCTCCGGAGTGATGATTTCTGGGCAGGCGCCGTGCTGGGACTTCTTACACAACACGAATCGCGGATCCTCGGAGAATTGCGTGTGCAACGGGTGATCGTGATGATCTACCCAGCGCGCGAGACGAGGCCCGAGCTGGTCGATGAATTTGCCCGTCGTCTTCGCAAAGCCGCGACCGAGGCCCTCCGAGGCGAACGCGATGTCGAGCACTACGACGCGACCCGCGAGACGGGCCGCACGCGGGAGTTTCCGAGGGCTGGCGAAGGCGAGATGTGGGAGCGAGATCAAGCGAGCCCCGATCGGGCAGTCTCGAGCTCGGAGCGAGTGTGATCGTCTCCCGCCGCAGAGGCGACACGCATGCCCTGGGTATAGACCTCCCGAGCTTCGTCCGTGCGTCCCATCGTCTCGAGAAGATTCCCCGTCATCAAGTAAGCCGCCACGTACCCGGGGTGTTCGCCGATCAGCTCGGAAAACACTCGCCACGCGTCGTCATGGTCTCCGCGCTTCTTGAGCTCCATCCCGAGGCCGTAGCGAGGGAACGGATCCGACGGTTGCCGGGCGACCATCTGCCGCAGCATGGCCAAACGATCGAGCATGGTCGCCCTCTATTCTTCCTTCCGGAGAGCCACCACCCTTCGCCATCAGGCGGGAGCGGGCGCCTCCTCGTCGGCCGACGCGTCCGAGTCCTCGTCCGCCTTGGCCGCTCGCGCGGATCGATGGTGTTCAATGTGCCGCGCCGCATCGGACGCGTTCATGCCTATACCCTCGAGGACGTCAGGGCTCTCATCGTAGACATGGGTATCTTGCAGGTGGCCTACGACCAGCAGGTAGGTGCCGACCTCGTGCGGCGGGTACTTGCGCAACAACATCGCCGCCGCCTCCCGTAGACGCTCGGGCGTCCGCGTCTCGCAAAAATCCTCGTCCGTCTCCCCGTGGGTGTGTTTGACCTCCAGGAAATCGAGATTGTCCACGAGCATGCCCCGATGGTGGCGCATCAACCACTCGACCAGCAACGCGAGCGCGAGCTGATCATTTCCGCGACCGAACTCCCGATCAAAGCGCTTGCGCCAGACCTTGCGGCGCGCGGAGTGGGTGAATGCGGTCGACGGCGTGTCCGAATGGGAGCCTCCGGCTTTGAGGACGGCACGGATCTCCTTGCCCGATAGTTCGTTATAGTAGGCATCGACCCGATCGGGTCCAAGCGCTTCGCAAATCTCGATGGGCTTCACGGTAGGGGTCCAGCTCGTGGGAAAGCGGCGTCACCGTAGACGGCAGTGCGGACCGGCGCAAGACCCCGAGTCGTGGAAATGGCGCTATTCGCGCGATGCGCGTTTCACATAGTCGTCGTATGCGCCCATCACTTGGGACGTTCGTGGCCCTACGCGCCCCGTGCCGACGACGGCGCCATCTAGCCGGGTCACGGGCATAATCCCCCGGACCGAACTCGTCAGAAATATCTCATCGGAGGCTCGAAGCGCGTCGAGTGTCAGCTCGCACGCCTCCACCGAAGACCCAGCCGCCTCGCACAATTCGAACACGACGCACCGAGTGATCCCCGCCAACAATCCGCTAGCGAGCGTCGGTGTCGAAAGACGCCCGCTGCGCGAGACGAAGACGTTACTCGTGGCGCCCTCCGTCACCAGGCCCCGTTGGTTGCACATGATCGCGTCGTCGCCGGCCCGTTCGATGGCTTGGCGCAGCGCCAAGATGTTGGGCAAGTAGTTGCCCGTCTTGAGGCCAGGGTGAGCCACATCGCTGGGATTGGCGATGGCGGCAGATAGGCCTCGCTGATACGTGGCAGCGTGCGGGAGTTCCAGTTCCTGCACGTAGATGACGAGAAGTGGGTCCGAGGACAGTCGCGTATCGAGGGCCATCGGTCCCGTTCCACGTGTCACCACCACGCGGGCCCGGCTGGCAGCGTTGTCGGCCGCCGCGATGGTGTCCATCAGCTTCGTCCTGAGATGATCCTCGCTGAACGGGAGCACCATACCGATGCCGTCCGCGCTGCGACGTAGACGGGCCAGATGCCGGCGCAGTTCGAGGACGTGGGGGCCCGCCGTTCGCACCGTCTCATAGACACTGTCACCGTAGAGAAAACCCCGATCGAACACGCTCACCATGGCTCCGGCGGGATCGACGATCTCGCGCAAACTGGACAAGTATATTTTCGCGCTCACGCGATCTCCTGTGCGGCTGCCGCCCCACCTACCGCTCCGGAAAGGCACCGAGACGGGCGGGCGGGCGACGTCGTAGGAGGTTCCGCGAGCGTCCCTGCAGAGTCAATCGCCTGCTCGGTCGGCGATGTACGCGCGCGGCGTGCAGCGAGAAACACGCTCGTTCGCCTCGCGCCCCGGCGGCGATCGACCTACATGTGATAAGCTACGGCACGCTTGGACGTACGCCGACTTGCGAAAAATACGATGCCAATACCCCTCCGGTCCCGCGTTCCTCGAGGCGTGCCTTGAGGAGTTTGCGTTGCAGGTGTACACCACGGAACCCTTTGAGCCGGGCGAGGAGTTGTTATTGGAGCTTTCGTACCAAGGTCTCACGGGGAAGACGATGCTACGCGCCATCGGTCGCGAATGGCACGGAGCCCGCCCGCGACTACGTGTTCGCGCGGGTGGCGTCGTCGTTTGCACCGGCTCTGAGCAACGAAAACTACAATTCCTGATTTCCGTCGCACGAGGTGATACGGAACTGATGCCGCGACGTCGGCACGTCCGCCTGCCGCTCTTGGTCGAGGTCCGCTGGCGCCTCCCCCGTGACCGCGAGCTCCGTCTCGGCGCCCTCTCAGAGGTCTCGGAAGGTGGCGCGCTGCTGCTGACCGATCCTCGCCCACCTACCGGCGACGAGATCATCATCGAGCTCACGCCGCCAGGCAGCGCCCGTCCACTGGAGATCCTCGCCGTGGTGCGCAACGACGGCAATCCAGCGGGCGTCGGCGTGGAGTTCCTCGCGCGCGACATCGGAGGCGTCCACCGGATCCGCGAAGTGATCCGTCGCCTCGTTGAGCAGTAGTGTACCCCACTTCATATCCGGGTCCGGTACGTACTGCGCTCCACTCGCGCCTCTCGCTGAGACCCTCCGAGTCGGCGCACCCACGGCGCCCCGAAATCCGTACACTCCCGCCGCCGCACGATGCACAAGCCCTTCCGCGCATGTCTTGTCCTTGCTGATGGATCGACCTTCCAGGGCGAGGCCTTCGGCGCCACGACCACCGGCGCCGGTGAAGTGGTCTTTCACACCGGGATGACCGGGTACCAAGAAATCCTGAGCGATCCTTCGTACGCGGGGCAGGTGGTGTGCATGACCTGTCCCGAGATCGGGAACGTGGGGGTCAACAAGGAGGACGCGGAATCGAAAGGCCTCTTTCTGCGCGGACTGGTCGTACGCGACCATACTGACGCGCCCTCTTCCTGGCGATCTCAGGGCACGCTTTCCGAGTATCTGTACCGACATGGCGTGCCTGGAATCTCCGGAGTGGACACCCGGCGCCTGGTCCGGCGCATCCGAACCATCGGCGCGACGAACGGACTGATCCTACACGGCGACGTGGACCTTGATGCCGCAGGTGAGGAGGCACGAATGCTACCCCATCTGGTCGGCCAGAACCTGGTCGACGCGGTGACCTGTACGACTCCCTATGCTTGGCACCAAGGCAGCACGTGGCCCGCAGTCGCGCGCCCCAAGCCCATGTATCGTGTGGTCGCGTACGATTTCGGGATCAAACATAGTATCCTCCGCATGCTCGTAGATGCGGGTTTTGAGGTAGTCGTGGTCCCCGCCGCTACGCCCGCGGCCGAAGCACTTGCCCTCGACCCCCACGGGATTTTTCTATCCAACGGACCCGGAGACCCGGCCGCAATCCCCTACGTGCAAGCGATCGTTGGAGAGCTGGCAGAAAGAAAGCCCATCTTCGGTATCTGCCTCGGCCACCAAATTCTCGGTCTGGCATTGGGGGCTCGGGTCAAGAAGCTACGCTTCGGACACCATGGGGCGAACCATCCAGCTCGGGAGGCCGAGACAGGACGAATCCTCATCACCTCCGAGAACCACGGCTTCGCCCTCGACGAAGAGTCGCTGCGGTCGCTTCCTGAATTGGAAGTCACGCACGTCAACCTCAATGACAATTGCATTGAGGGCATACGCCACCGTAGCCGGCCGCTCTTCTCCGTACAGTTCCATCCGGAAGCATCCCCAGGTCCACACGACGCGAGCAACCTGTTCGCACGATTTCGCGCCATGATCAAAACGGACGCTTCTGCCGCGACCCCGGGGTGACACCCGTAGATGGCGGGATTCCCAGACCCCCCCTCCCCCAGTCATCGAGGTGCGCCTTGCCCAAACGCAACGACCTGAAGAAAGTCCTCATCATCGGTTCCGGTCCGATCGTGATCGGCCAAGCATGCGAATTTGACTATTCTGGCACCCAAGCGTGCAAGGCGATTCGAGAGGAGGGTATCGAGGTCGTGCTGGTCAACTCCAACCCAGCCACGATCATGACGGATCCTGAGTTTGCTTCGCGGACCTATATCGAGCCACTCACCATCGGAACATTCGAACGAATCTTGGAGCGAGAACGGCCCGACGCCGTGCTGCCCACCGTGGGCGGACAGACCGCTTTGAACCTGGCGATCGCGGCATCTAACAGCGGCCTGCTCTCGCGGCTGGGCGTCGAGCTGATCGGGGCGAAGCTAGACGCGATTCTCATGGCAGAAGATCGCTCGCTGTTTCGTGAAGCCATGGCGGAGATCGGTCTGCGCGTTCCGAGGTCTCATCTCGTTCGCGACTCCACGAGCCGCCGCGACGCTCTCGCCGAGATCGGCTTGCCCGCGATCATTCGCCCCAGCTTCACATTGGGTGGATCAGGCGGCTCGATCGCTACGACGGAAGAAGAGTACTTGGAGAAAGTGGACTGGGGCCTGCAGCAGTCGCCGACCACAGAAGTACTCGTCGAAGAGTCGGTCATCGGGTGGAAGGAGTTCGAGCTGGAGGTCCTACGCGACAGTGCCGACAATGTCGTCATCGTGTGTTCGATCGAGAACCTTGACCCGATGGGGATCCACACCGGTGACTCGATCACCGTCGCGCCCGCCCAAACACTGACCGACAAGGAATACCAGCGTCTCCGCGACGCGTCGCTCAAGATTATCCGCAAGATCGGCGTGGATACCGGGGGATCCAATATCCAATTCGCCATCAATCCACGCAACGGCGACATCGTGGTGATTGAAATGAACCCGCGCGTATCGAGAAGCTCAGCTCTGGCGAGCAAGGCCACTGGTTTCCCCATCGCCAAAATAGCGGCCAAATTGGCCCTCGGATACCGACTCGACGAAATACCCAACGACATCACAAAAAAGACGCCCGCCTGCTTCGAGCCCACACTCGACTATGTGGTGACCAAGATCCCACGTTTCGCGTTCGAGAAATTCCCTGCGGCGGACAGCCGCTTAGGTGTGCAGATGAAGTCCGTGGGGGAAGTCATGGCCATCGGGCGAACCTTCTGCGAATCCCTTCAGAAGGCCATCCGATCTCTGGAAATCGATCTCTGTGGTCTGGAAGAAAGCGACCTGCGCGGCAAAGACCTAGAACTCGAGATCCGAGAGTGTCGTCCAACTCGCCTGTGGGCGGTGGCCCAAGCGCTCCGCTGCGGGTGGTCGCTCGAACGCGTATTCCAAGCGTCTGCCATCGACCCGTGGTTCTTAGGTCAATTGAAGCGACTCATCGACGCGGAATCCACGATCACGCAGAAACTCGATTTGCATCGCGCTAAACGACTCGGATTTTCCGATCGACGCATCGGACAGCTCACCGGAACCACCGAGGCCAGCGTCCGACGGCAGCGAATCCAAGCGGGGATTGTCCCTGTTTTTCGGCGTATCGACACATGCGCCGCGGAATTCGAGGCGGACACACCCTACCTGTATTCTACCTATGAGGAAGAATGTGAAGCTCGACCGACCGAGGCTCGCAAGGTCATGATCTTGGGCGGGGGGCCCAACCGAATCGGCCAAGGCATCGAGTTCGACTACTGCTGCGTCCATGGCGTAGCGGGACTGCGACTGGACGGATTTGAGACCATCATGGTCAACTGCAACCCGGAGACGGTCTCAACGGACTATGACACGGCAGATCGTCTGTACTTCGAACCGCTCACCTTGGAAGACGTGCTAGCGATTGTGGACCGAGAGCGGCCAGAAGGCGTGATCGTGCAGTTTGGGGGTCAAACACCTCTCCGACTGGCCGTTGCGCTAGAAGAAGCTGGCGTCAATATTTTGGGAACTTCCCCCGATGCCATAGATCGTGCCGAAGACCGAGAACGCTTTTCCCTACTATTGGAGAAGTTACACCTGAACCAACCAGATAACGCAGTCGCGCGGAGCGTGGAAGAGGCGCGACGTCAGGCGGATGCCCTCGGCTATCCCGTCCTCTTGCGTCCATCCTATGTGCTGGGAGGTCGTGCGATGCAGATCGTACACGAGCCGCAGCAGCTCGAGGCCTACATAAGAGAAGCCGTACAGGTAGGTGATGCGCACCCCGTGCTCATCGACCGCTTTCTCGCAGAGGCGATTGAGGTGGACGTCGACGCGATCTGCGACGGTCGCACCGCGATCATAGGGGGCGTCATGGAGCACATCGAAGAGGCTGGCATCCACTCCGGGGACTCAGCCTGCTCCCTGCCCGCGTACAGTCTTCCCCAACACGTCATCGAGGAGATCAAACGTGCCACACGGCGACTGGCCTTGGAACTCGGTGTCCGCGGCCTGATGAACGTTCAGTTCGCCGTGACGGGGGAAAAAATCTATGTGCTTGAGGTGAACCCTCGAGCTTCACGCACGGTGCCCTTCGTCTCCAAGGCCGTGGGTCGACCACTCGCCCAGATCGCGGCGAGGGTGATGGCCGGGAAATCTCTCTCCGAGATCGGTGTGACCACGGATCTTGAACCCTCACACGTTTCCGTGAAAGAGGCAGTGTTCCCTTTTGTGAAATTTCCTGGCGTGGATACCCTCCTGGGGCCGGAGATGAAGAGCACCGGGGAGGTTATGGGCATAGACAGTGGGTTCCCTCGCGCTTACGCCAAGGCTCAGCGCGCCGCGGGGATGGATCTTCCGCTTTCGGGAGACGTGCTGATGTCGTTCCGCGACGCCGACAAGCCTGCGATCTTGGAGTCCGCTCGCCTGCTCACGAAAGCCGGTTTCTCCGTGGTGGCCACCCGCGGAACTGCCGCATTCCTGACGGAGAACGGGATTGCCGTCAAAGTGGTGAACAAGCACTTCGAAGGGGGATCCAGCACCTTGGATCTCCTTCGCGCTGGCGCGGTGGACCTCGTGCTCACGTCCACGAAAATCGGCGACGCGCGCGCGGTCCGGGACTCGGCCCACATGCGGCGAGCCGCTCTCGAAATGGGAATCCCGTACTACACGACTGCAGCGGCGGCACGGGTGTGTGCGCGGGCCATCCAGTCACTCCAGGAGAAGCCTCTCGAACCGGTGGCGCTCCAGGACGTCCACCGACGACAACTCGCGTCCAACACCGCCTCGCTTGAGGTCTAGAACCCGATACGACGCATCACAAAGCGCGGCAACCAGCGAATCACCAACATGACCCACCGCCACATCCCAGGCACGTAAACCACCGGCCTCGGCTTGTACAGCGCCGCGACCACACGCTTGGCCACGCCGTCTGGCGTTCCAGCGAACGGCGGCGGCTTGAGGCCAGCGGTCATGTCGGTGCGAACGAACCCGGGTTTGACGCATACGACGCGCAGACCCTCGGCGGCGAATTTGTGATCGAGTCCCTCCAAGTAAGCGGACAACCCCGCCTTGCTGGCACCGTAGAGCACCACAGGTTTGCGGCCGCGGTCCCCCGCCACCGAAGAGAACGCGCATAAGACGCCGCCTCCGTGGAGGAGCAGACGCCGCCTTGCCTCCTCGCAGAACGCGACACTGTGAGCGAAATTCGCGACAAGAAGCCGCGTAGTGAGGACGGGATCTGCCTCGAGCTGTTTCTGACTAGCGAACATCCCAGCGGTGAGCACCACCGCGTCGATGCGCGCCAATGCCCGTTCCGCGCTGTCGAAGGCCGCCGAAAACCCACTGGGGTCGGAGAGGTCGCAGTGCTCAACGTCGACCACCCCGGCGGCTCCGTGCACCTGGAGGTCTGCAGCAGATTTCTTGAGTTCATCGAGATCGCGGCCGAGAAGAAACAGGCGTGCGCCCCTTCGCGCCAACTCGCGGGCCACGGCGCGCCCCATGCCTCGGGTGGCGCCAAAGAGGAGGACGTGCATAACGAACTCAGGATTCTGTTTGGATGTTGAAGAAATGGAGAGCGGTCGTGCCTAGGGTAAGGCGTCGGCTAGACTCGTCCGTTCAGCACACGCAGGCTCGCCGGCCGTGCGTCTTCGAAGAAGAAGCGAGACTCGCCGAATGCGGGTCGCAGATCGGTCATCCAGCTCGCGTCAGGATCGTAGGCGGCGAAAAATGGCCGACGTACCCAGTCGGGGTCGCGTGCTTGAAGAAACTCGAGCACGAATACTTTCTCTCCGCGCACGACAGACACACCCACCAAGGAGACTTTCCCCGGGAAGGCCGACATCGAAGGGCCCCGCACGGTGCGGGCCAGACCGGAGACTTGCTGGTACGCGTCGCGAAAGATGTTCCACGCCCGCTCGAGAGGGACCTCAAAGTAGCCTCGAGGTCCCGTATCGCGCTCCACGAACATGTAGTATGGGATAGCACCGAGCTTGACCCCGGCGCGCCACATCTCCGCCCACGTGCTGGCATCGTCGTTGATATGGCGTACGAGCGGAGATTGCATCCGAATCTGAGCTCCGGTGGTGCGAATCCGCCGAACCGCAGTTTGAGCGATATCGGTACCCAGCTCGGTGGGGTGGTTGTAGTGGCCCATCACGGCCAAGTGCTTTCCGGCCGCGACAATCCTCTCGAACAAACGCAGGACCTGATCCGCGTCCTTGTCTGTCACGAAGCGATGCGGCCAATAGGCGACGGATTTCGTGCCGATCCGGATGTTCTGAACGTGATCCAGCTCTGGAGCGAGCAGTGGCAGAAGATAGCGCTCGAGCGATGCCGCGTTCATGACCATGGGATCGCCGCCGGTGATGAGGACGTCGGTCACCTCGGTGTGCGCGCGCAGGTAGCGGGTCAGCTGATCCGTTTCGCGGGCCTCGAACTTCATCGCGTCAAGTCCCACGAACTGGGCCCAACGAAAACAAAATGTGCAGTAGGCGTGGCAGGTCTGCCCCTGACCCGGAAAAAAGAGCACCGTCTCTCGGTATTTGTGCTGCATGCCCGGCAAGGCATGCCCGTCCAGTGTCGGCACATTGTGTGTGGTTTGGCCGGCAGGGTGGGGGTTGAGCGTGTACCGGATTTCGTCGGCTGCCTGTTTGATCGCAGCCTTGTCCGCCCCGGCGTGTAGCAGGTCGCGCATGCGCACGTAGTCGGCCCGATCCAGCATATCGGGCTGGACGAAAGTCAACTGGAAGATGGGGTCGGCGGGGACACGCTCCCAGTCGATCAGCTCACGCATCACATATCGGTTCGTCCGAAACGGCAGCACCGTCGACACGGTACGAACAGCTTCCTGGAGCTCGCGCGGTATCCAGTCCCATTCGGGCGTACTCTCGATATTCGCTCGGGTGATGGCGCGATAGCGCGATTCTTGGTCGTGGGCCGGTGAGAGCATCGGGACCTCCCCTGTTTGAAAACCGCTCGCCCAAACGGTGGCGCACGGCAATATGTCAACGGCGGCCTGCTGCGTGCACGGATCACACACTCACATCCATATGTCGCCTGACACACGGATCGTGGCCGGTCCCCGGTCCGCGCCTCGAATGGAGCACACGTAGAATGCGTGCATTCACTGTCGCCCGAGATACGCGGCCATCTCCGTACGAAGTAGCCGGGTGCGTGATGGTGCGTGCAAACACTTGAAATTGCAAGCACTTCTGTGCCGCCGGGGCCCTCTAGCACAACCTGGTCGCACGGCCACAGCCGCCCCCTGGGCGATGCGCAGCCTGTCCGGTCGGAGTCGCTGACGCGAGCCCTTCACACTAGCGTGAAGAGTGGTTCACGCCCTTGAACGAGGCAGGGGCGCCGACGCGTCGGGCCCCGCCAGCTGGATCGTCGGACCCCTCGTGCTTGGGGTCTGTCGGAACCCTCGTGCTTGGGCCGTCGGACCCCCGCGAGCCGGCTCGCCGGCTCGATCAGCCCGCGGCGTAGAGTCACACTGCGCGATGTGGCGCCGCGCGGGGGACAGTACCTAGAAAAACACCCAGTACGCGACGATCACGGCCAGCGCAACGGCGACGCCGACCACGGTCCGGGTGTTCCTGCCGGAGGACGCGATGATCAACGACGCGGTGCTGATCCGTACGGGACTTGGCGGAGCGTCGGCTGATCCGCCGCCGTGCCCGCCAAGTGCAGCGTCGACGGCAGGCAGACCGGGTCGTCGCGCCGTGACGACGGAGGTCTCCCCCGCAGGCGAGCGGACGAGGCCATCCGAGGGCGGTTTCGGATCGCCCCCGTGCACAGCTGCGGAACGACGATGATCGTCCGCGCGCGCAACACTGTGAGATGCTTGTGCCACGCCAGGACTCGGATCCGCTAGGGACGGGACCGCGAGCTGGCCCGGTGGGCTCCCGCCCGGCGCCATGACAGTCTGCCCAACTTTGGCCTGTGGGACGGGCACGCCCGACTCAACGGAGGCGACCGGCGTATCTTGGTAGGCGACCCAGCCCCGCGCGGCCGCCGACGCCGCGGCCCGCGGTGAATCGGCAGCGGAACGATCCCGCAGCTCTGCGGCAGCTACATCGGCTGCTCGGCCGTCGCCTCCGCGGGCGCCTGGTGCCGAAACCTCCACCGCGGACGGCGTGAGCGGGATCGTAGGCTCGGCCGAGGTGTCGGGCGCCGTCGGGTCGGACTCGGATCCGGTGCCGTCCGTCGGCAGCTTGGCGTCCATGAACATCGTCCACCCCCGTGTCGCGGGTGAGCCAACCGAGGGTCGGAGCGGCTTTGGAGGGGAAGCGGGCGCGGCTACCGATGGGGATACGGGGGATACGGGGGATGCGGCGGCCGGTGGGGATGCTAGCGGGGCCGCCGGTTCTGCCTGGGGCGGGGCTCGCGTTGGGATCTCGGGCTCCACCGGAGGCGCGGGGGATGCGGATACGTCGCTCCCATCCTCCTGCATGAACATGGTCCACCCCCGTGTACTCGGCGATGGCTTTCCGGCACCACCCGCGCGGAGATCGCCGCCCGCCGTAGATTTCTCCGCGGCGCTCGCGGGAGGGGCGGCAGTTTCATCATGCGCGACATGCACCGACAGCTGCACCCTCGGAGTTTGCGCAGGAAGGCCGGTAGTCGTCGCCGGAGACGGTTGGGCAGCGCCGCCGGGCACGTCGGAGGCGCCCGGCGCCTCCGAGACGTCCGGCGACTCCGCCGGTGTGCCGTCATCGTCCATGAACATGGTCCACCCTCGCGTACTCGGGCCCGAGGAGACCGGTTTGCGGATCGGCGCAGGCTCAGAGGAGGACCCGCCATCATCTCGCGCCGGCGTCTCGTTTTCTTCCCCCGCGTCCATGAACATGGTCCACCCTCGCGTACTCGGACGCGGCACGGTATCCGGGGGATCCACACGCGGCTCCGGAGACGTGGGTGCGTCGGACGAGGGTTCCCGTACCGTCCCTGCGCCAGCCTCTTGTGCTGCTTCCGCATTCCCATCCTCCTCCATGAACATCGTCCATCCCCGCGTGCTCGGCTGCTGCTGGGCAGTGATGGGTGGCGCGGCCGAAGCCGATGCGCCGACGGGGTCCCGCGCCGGTCCATCCAGCGCGGCCAGTTCCCGAAGAAACTGACGCAGCATCATGGGCCGCGTACGCGGTTCTTTGGCGAGAGCACGTCGCAACGGCTCGTAGGCCACGCCCTGAGCCTCCGACGCTACGTGCGCGCGCAGGCGGTCGTCCGCCGTACCTTCAAACAGCGGCTTGCCAGTCAGGAGCTGTTGGGTGAGCGCTGCCAGATTGTAAATCAGAGATCTCTGGTCGACGACCTTGCCCTGCGCCTGCTCGGGCGAAATGGTGTCAAGCGATCCCGCGCCCTTGTCTCCTTGTGGCTCGCCGACGGCGAAGCCCCCGACCTTCAATCCCGAGGCGCTTTGGTGGATGACATTGGCACCGAGATTGCGATGGATGATGCCGACCTTCTGGGCAGCGATGAGCGCATCGCCGATCACCCCCATGATCGCGGCCACCTCGGCCGACGGTCGGGCGATGGACACATCGAGCATGTCGCCCGCCACCACCTCACAGACCTCGTACACACCGCCCCCGTCTAGCTTGCCCGCACCCAGCACGCGGGCGACCTGGGGCGCCGACACGGTTCTGAGCTGGCGCAACTCGCGCAGTGTTCGCTCGCGCACCAACGTGGTGGGAAAACAGCGTGCTTCGTATGCAACGAAGTGTACCGCCGAACCCGCGGCGTCCGTCGCTTCGTAGGTCTCCGCCCCTACACGACTGCGAACCGACGCGCCGATCGTGTAGCCGTCGACAACTGTGCCCGGACGGACCTGGGAACCATCGTTGCTCATAGTCGCTCCACCGCCATTCGGCGACGCGAGACTACGCGCTTGCCCGCCGCTTGGCCAAGTAAACTAAGCCGATAAGGCTGCTCCGATACGCCATCTCCGCGAGGGGACGATCCACGGCGACGTGATCCCTGCCACATTGGATCGCTACCCCACGTGCGTCGACCTCCGACTCCCGTGAGCCGAGACCGTTCGCGTGCCCCACACCGACGCGCCACCCTTAGTCTTGGGGGGTGCGGGGCACCGTAGAACTGGCCTTCTCGTCTTTGGGCGCGCCGAATGGACTAAAGAGTTCAGCGTACGAGAGGGTGCTACGCCGGGCCAGGGCGGCCTTTCGAACATGCCCAGCGTTCTTGTGTCGGCGCTTCCGCTTGGCGCGGACGATATTTGTGTGTGAAGCCATAAACTCTCCTGTTGGGCGGAGACTACGAAGTTGCCCGTGCCTGTCAACCATCGACACTCGCGTGTGTCCCGGTAACGCGCTCTACGCCGAATACCCCGCGAATTTGGCCCAAGTCCTCGGTGAGTTCCCGCAACTCTGCGAGACAACGTACGGTCACGTGGAACGTGTTGACCGCGCGGCGCCCCCGATCGTCGGTACGACAGTGGGCCTGTTTGATGTTCACGCCGTGTTGCGAAAACACCCGGCTCATGGCCGCCAGCAAGCCTGGAGCGTTGCCGGTTCGGATTTCCAGCGTGACCGGACGATCGAATTGAGTGCCCTCCTCCCAATGGAGGAACACGCGACGGCCCTCCACGCGAGTCAGCGCGACGTTGCAAAACTGGGTATGCGCGATGATCCCGCGGCGCGGTGCCAGGTACCCCACCAACGGATCCCCCGGCACGGGGTCACAACAGGAAGCCAGCTCGATCCAGGCGTCGGGCCCCGTCGTACGTTGTCGGGTCACCAGAAGTGGATGCTCCCGCTCGCCCTCATCCGGTGCGAGCCGAACTTTGCGCTTGCGCGACTGCGGCGACGACATCCGGCGAAAGAGGGTAAAGAGCCCCGACTCGGACGCGCGTTCCATGGGCGCATCCGAGTCGCGCGGCTTGACCAGGTCGCTTACCACATCATCCACTTCGAGCTGGCCCGAGGCGATTTCTTCGTACAACCCGGCCACACCGCGTTCCTTCGAGATGCCGCGGGCCTGCGTCTGGCGGCGCAACGCCCCAGTTTCGCCAAGCGCTTCGAGCGAGAGGTCCACGGCCGCCAGGGCCTGCTCGAGCAGCCCGCGGCCCATGTCCTCCAGGCGTGTCCGATCTCGCATCCGCAGAAACTGGCGGATCCTCGCCCGAGCTCGGGAGCTCTTGCACATCGCCAACCACTCCGCTTTGGGTCGGACGGTCGGTCCCCCGAGAATCTCGATCGCGTCGCCTTGTCGCAGTTGGTAGCGTAGCGGGACGACTTGGCCATTTACACGAGCCCCCGAGCAATGCAGGCCGACATCCGTATGGATGGCGAATGAAAAGTCGATGGGCGTCGAACCCTGAGGCAACGTCACCACATCTCCGCGCGGCGTGAACACGTAAACTTCGTCGGCGAAGAGATCGCCTTTTACCGCCTCAATGAACTCGTGCGGATCCGAAACTTCTTCTTGCCAGTCCATCAATTGGTTGAGCCACCCCAGCGACTTCCCCGGAGTTTGGGTGTTCGCACGCAGCGTGGTCACAATTCCCACGCGCGCCATCTCGTCCATCGCACGCGAACGGATATCGATATCCATGCGTGCGCCGTCCGGCAGCACCACGGCGGTGTGGATGCCCTGGATTCGATTCGAGGGCGGCAATGCGATCTGGTCCTCGAAATGACCTGGGAAGGGCTTGAACGTCGCGTGAATCTGGCCGAGCGCCGCGTAACAACCCCCACGGTCCACTGTCGTGACCTCGTAGCGGACGACGTCAGAGATGTGGTCTAGCTCCCGCTCACGTCCGGACTCCAGGGTGTGGAGTCGATGAACACCGCGCACTCGCGAGCGAACCTCGACGCACCCGAATACCTGGTCCCGCCAGCGGGGGTGCTCAAGTTCAGCGCAAGGGTGCCCACCGGGAGCCACCGCGTCGACGAAGCTTGCGCGGAGCCGGCCCACACTGTCGTCGACAAAAGTCGGGTCCGCCGCTAGCAGGGTGTCGCGCCGCTGCTCGACGGCGTGGAACAGCGCGGGCTTGAGGTAGCGAAACGAAAGATCTTCGAGTTCGGAACGCATCCAACCGAGTCCCAGGCGACCCGAAAGAGGCGCGTAGATATCCATGGTCTCGCGAGCTATCCGCTCCTGTTTGTCGCTGGGCATGTGGGCCAGCGTGCGCATGTTGTCGAGGCGGTCGGCGAGCTTGACCAGCAGCACGCGGATATCCTGGCTCATGGCCAATAGCATCTTGCGAAAGCTCTCCGCCTGCTGTTCTTGGCGGGAAAGGTACGGCACCTTCCCCAGTTTGGTCACGCCGTCGACAAGGCTGGCGACATCGCGACCGAAAGACTCGGCGAGCTCCACGACCGTGAGATCCGAGTCCTCGACCGTGTCGTGCAACAAGCCGGCGGTCACGCTTGCCACGTCGAGACCGAGGTCCGCGATCGTCTCCGATACCCGCAAGGGGTGCATCAAGTAGGGTTCCCCGCTGCGGCGGATTTGGTCGGCGTGGCTCCTCTCGGCCAGCGCGAACGCCCTTGCCAGGGGCTCCAGCGCCACCTCCGGGTGGTGACGCGCCGTCTTGGACCGCACGCGCTCAAGCAACCGCCCGAACGCGGACGTACCCATACGAGAGACCGAAATGACGGCGGGGGGCATACGGTCCATCGCCATTATATCAGTCAGCCGTACCCATCGCGTCCTCGGCAAGCAAGGCTTCTGCCCGATCTCGCTGCCGTTCGGTCCGCTGCCGGCACCCGACGTACACCGCCCGAAGGGCGTCATACGCTTCGTCGATCTGGTCGTTCACGATCACGTAGTCGTACTCACCATAGTGCGCCAGTTCGGATCGAGCGACACGGAGGCGGCGGGCGATGGTCTCGGGGTCATCTGTCGCACGGGTTCGGAGGCGACGATCCAGCTCCGCCATGGAGGGTGGCAAGATAAACACCAACACCACATCTTCCCCAAAACGGGCCCGTAACTGCCGCCCGCCCTGGAAGTCGACGTCGAACAACAGATCACGTCCAGCCTCCAAATTGTCGCTCACCAAGACGGCCGAGGTCCCGTACATGTTGTCGTGGACCACCGCGTATTCGGCGAACTCATCGGCGGCGACCATCTCCGTGAAGCGCTCACGCGCGATGAAGTGGTAGTCCTCCCCGTCGCACTCGGACGCTCGGGGATAACGGGTGGTGTAGGACACACTGAAGCCAAGGTCCGCGAACTCGTGCCGCAGACGATTGCAAAGCGTCGTCTTCCCAGCACCGGAAGGCGAGCTGACCACAAGCAACAGGCCGCGCCGGGCGCTATTGTGCATTGTGGACCTGTTCACGGAACTGCTCGATGATGCCCTTGGCCGCGATCACCATCCCGCTGGCACGATGATCACTCACCTTGCTTCCGGCCGTAGTAAACTCGCGCACGAGCTCTTGTCCTAGAAAATCCAGCGTTTTGCCCTGACCCGTGTGGGGCGCTTGGGTGAGAACAGAGCGAACCTGACTGACATGGCTCGAGATCCGCGCCAGCTCCTCCGTCACGTCGGCTCTCGAGACCAACAGTGCGACCTCCTGTGCGACTCTCGCCGACTCGAGCTCCACGTCGCACCCCTGGCACACTCTTGCAACTTGCGCCGTGAGCGCCGCAAACCGCCGCGGCGAATCGTCGGCCACTGCCTCCGCCAAGGCGCTTCGCACCACGTCCAACTCATCAACGATACGCGCGAGCTCGGCTGTCAACGCAGCGCCCTCTTTCGACCGCATCCCGCAAAGCCGCCCGAGTGCGTCGTCGAGCGCACCCACAAGTGCGTCGATCGGAATGTCGGGCACCTCGGATGGTCGGCGCTGAGAGGCCAAGAAATTCAATAATTCCACTGGCGAGACCGGACCCACCTCAAGTGATGTTTCCACAAGCGCTGACTGTAGCTGCTCGAGGGCCCGGCGCGCGGAGACCCAGGACGCATCGTCGACGCCCTCCCTGTCGACCGCGGACGGTCCCGCCCGTTCACATCGTATGTTCACATCAACGCGCCCGCGTCCGAGCTCGCGTTCCACTCGCTTGCGCAAGGCATGCTCGATCTTGGCGCCGAACGGGTGTCGAAACTTGATCTCCCGGTAGCGAGCGTTGACCGTGCGGATCTCCACGTGAACGCGCTGCTCGTCGCCTTCCCGTGGATCGCGCCAGATCATTTCCGACTCGCCGTAGCCCGTCATACTGCAAAGAGACACACGTGACTCCTATCCCTCCCCCTGCGCGCACGCAAGGTCGACGCGGCAGCAGGACACGACAGGCTGACCATAGGGAGAGTACAATCGCGCGCGATGTCTGCGTGGCACGCCTCCGTTTCCCTGGTCACTCTGGTCATACTCGTCCTCGCCCCGACCGCGGCAGCCGCCGACCCGAGCAAGGCGGCGGCCACAGAGCACCCACCTGCTTCCGAGACCACGTCTGCGGTACCCATACGCGACATCGAAACGAATCTACAAGCGGGTCCCCAGCGGCGCTTCATGATCGGAATCGAGGCCGTGGGCATGCAAGTACCCCCCCTACGGTCGACCGTCGTCAAGATCGATCGTCGGACGGTGGGGGACACGGCGACACTGGGCGGCGTAGGCCTTTTCTTCCGTTTCAGACCGACAGATCCAGTCGGAGTGGACGCGACCATTCGGTCAGGGTCGCTCCGATACGTGGACACGAGTCGTGCCTCCGACTCGGTGATCTCGCAAGATGTAGTTTCGGCCGACATCGGGACTATTTTCTACCTCGCACGGGGCGAAATGGGAGGTGTGGGCGTCGATGCCGGACTCGGGGGCATCTACAACCGCGTAGGCTATGCGCTCGGCGAGGATCCGGCCAGCTCCGAAAGCTTCGGTTCCTTCATGGCGCGTGTCGGTTTCAACGTGGAATTAGTGACCACGCGCGTCGCATTTGTTTTTGCAGTGCGCTCCCTCGGGGTGATCACTCCCCGAGGCGGATCAACGCAGGAAGGCCCGGCATTCCAAGGCGCCACGACAGCGAAGCGGCGCCCTCCCCCCTCCCCCACGTTCCAGACCTTCGTCGTCGGGAGCGCGGGCATCGCTTACCGATTTTGATCCTCGTTGACCCCACCAACTTGGGGACGCCGCTGCCACCAGTCGTTCTCCCGGCTGCTGTGATGGAGCGAGTCCAGGCAAGGCAGGTCGTCACAAAATCGCAGGCCCGCCAGGCGCCTCGACACGATGGAGACGTGGGCGGGGCTGCGTAGGACCGAAACGACGTGTAGCCGCTTCAGGTGGTCCGCCACCGCTGCTTTTGCCGCGTCGCGTTGGAGTCGGGTCTGGGCCCGGCGATAGGCCTCGAGTGCGGCGTCAAGCTCGACATCCCGAACCCCAGTAATATTGAGAGCTCCGTCTCGATGGAACAGTGGGAATAGATCGGCGTCACTGTGCTGCGCGAGCTGGACCAAGAACAGTTCGTAGTCCCCCCGCCGCAGGAGCAAGCGTACATATGCCCACGACGCTGTGGCGTACGGTAGCTGGATCCCTTGGGCCAGAAACGCGGTTCGCAGCACGGATGCGACCTCCTGCGCACGACCCGAACCGCCGTGCCACATCAGCGCCAAGCGCAACGCCGTTCCATCACGCCGCCGCACCCTGCGTTCCCGTTTCCAACCGAGCGCGTCGAGCAGCAGTGCGCCCCGCATGGCCTCCGCGGGGTCGTTATTGAAGGGCAGGGTCGGCAGCCCGGCGGACACGTCTCGCGGATCGGAAGCGGCGGCCAAGGCCGCCAGGTCGATACGCGACGGACCGTACAGATCGACGGGCGCGGAGAGAGACAACTCGAAGCGCGGGTACGCAGCCGACTGCAGACGGAAGCGCGGGATCGTAGCGTCCAATGCGGCACGCATGCGAGCGCCCGCCTGGGGCGGAGAACGCACATTGTACAGCAACAAGTCGTAGCGCGGGGGACTGGCTAAGAACGCTTCGAAGCGCGCCGCCATCCCGGGTTTGGCGAGTTCGACTGGAACATGATCTGGCGTCATTGCATCGAGGTAGTCGAGCTCACCTCGACGCAATCGCGTGAGTGCTTTTGCGCCGTCGGGTGCGTGCCGAATCACGATGCGATCCGTTGCCGTGCGGGCACCCATTGCACGCGTCGACACCAGTACAATCTCGTCGTCATCCATCGACTCGAGACGCATGGGTCCGCTGCCGACGGGTTGGCGGGAAAATTGCGAGCGATGCCCCCGGTGCTGTCGAACCGGGACGATTTTGATCTCCGCCAAGTGTTCCAGCGCCAGTGGATCTGGGCGACGAAACCGTACCTCGACCCAGCGACTCGGATCGGCGCCCGGTCCCCCGTCGATGGTCGGTGTGGTGAACGGGCCGTCGACGGCTCGCACCCCGCTCATCGCCCCGAGCCCGAATTGGAGTCGGTTCCACTCACGTCGCGGATCGAGCCAGTGGTCCACGCTGTAGAGAACATCCGCCGTCGTCACCTGCGCACCGTCGTGGAAGCGAGCGTCCGCTCTCAGGTGGCACCGGACAGCCGTGGTGGCCTCGACGGAGTCCACCACGCAATGGTCCGCGAGCTGCGGACGAGCCCAGGGAGCGCCTTGAGAGTCCCGGCGCGTCAGCCCCTCGAAGAGCAGATCGGCGGCGATGCGATGGGCCCACGGAGCGAGGGGGCGCATGGGGTCGAAGGCATGGGGCAACGAGCGGATCCCCAGCACAACCGGGACGGATGGGTCTCCCTGGGGTGGGTCGGAGGACGCGGTGAGGCGCCCATCCGTGCCCGCCGATGCGCGCCTGGTCCGCCTCACATCGGGCTGGGTACCGGCCTGCCCAACCCCCTCATCAGCGGCGTGTCCCGCCGTCTCGTGGCCCGCGCTCCCTGTGCCCAACCCGGAATCTGAGCTGGATCTCGGGCCCGTGTGCGAGGCGGGCATCGACGTGCAACAAACGGCGACGATACCGGCCGTCACACCGACGACACGCGGCCGACCTCGCCCTACGCCACATCCGATACGATACCTGGCAACCGCTAGGTATTTTGAGCAGCCAAGATTACGATTAGCGAGGATTCTCGGCATCGCGCGCGGCACCGGCCACAGTATCGCTCCTTTCCGCCGCCACCCAAAGCCCCCCTAAGACCCTACCCAGTTTCGTCGCCCGAGCACTCACTCGGTCCCCACCCGAGCCTTCGTCAGCGCGCCCTCCTCCCTTGTAATTGCGCGCCTGCACATGCTATGTCGGGCTATCTTGGCCCTGGCGCCGCCGGCCAGTCAAGGGAGGATGTCCCCTGTTATGAATCGCCACAATCGAACACTTCCGGCCCGCAATCTCGCCCACGTCCTACTCGGATCCCTGCTTCTCTCCGCAGTTGCGTGCGACGACGGGGAGGCGGAACAGGCCGCGCAGCGAGCAGCCGCGCAACAGGAGCAATTACCAAATATCAAAGTCGAGCTGCCCCCTACGCCCAACTTCGAAGAGGACAAGGCGCCCGAGAAATGGCCAGATGGATCTTTTTCCATCTATGGGCTGCGCCAGCATATCGACGAGCGCCTCAAAGAAGGCAAGGGCGGACAGGATGTGTTGCTGACCGGCTGGGTACAGGAGATCTACGTGCCCCCCCCCTGCCCCGAGGGTGAGACCTGCCCGCCGGGCAAGCAGGCCTTTGCGTGGCTCACGGACCATCAGGCGCAGAAGGGAAAAAAGCGCGCGATGATGGTGGTGAAGTATCGTTTTCAGATCCCGGACTGGGAGATGGACAAGTGGAAAGACGAGCCACAGATTCTCCTCGAAGAGGGAAAGCAATACAAGTTCAAAGGCAAGTTCAAGCGCTTCTCCGACACCGGGTTTGCCCACGACCGGGGCCTCATCGAGTTCGTCGCCTACGAAGCCACGAACGAAGACACGGGCCAGGTTGCTTGGGTGACCCCTCCCGGCGCTCCGTGGCACCCGGCCGAGGTCGCTCGACAGGAAGAGGCGAACGCGAAGTTGATCAAGAAGGCGTCCAAGGACGCGAAGAAACAGTAGACGGGTAGGCGAACACACCGGCGCGCGTATTCGCGGCCGACCTAGGGGTTCGCACGCGAATTCGGGTCGGCCGTCTCCATCTCATAGTACCAAGATTGTGCGCCCAGGCGTGCCCAGTCGGATCCCACCTCGACGGTCACACTGCTCACTCCGTCTTCTGAATGGATCCGCAGCGTCGCTAGCCGCTCCGTGATCGGGCTCCCGGACCGCAGTCGCTTGGTCCGCCACGCTTGCCAGAGCGGTATCTGCTGAACGACTCTGGGCACCGGCACATCGCCAGGCGCGACCCAGTCGTTCCCCTGTCGCCGCAGCACCGTACGCGTGCCAGCGCTCTCCAGATCGAGACGCGCGGCGCGATCGAGCCACCCCCGGATCGGATCGTCGAACAGGATATCCGAAAGCAGCGCCACACAGGCGGACGCGTGAAGCTTGGCGACGCGGCGGGCACTCGAAGCCACCGCCCGACAGCCGGGATAGATCGCCAAGCTCACGACCTCCGCAGCCGATCCGTTCGGACGCAGCTCGGCGCGGAGGGTACGTTCCGGCTGGCCCTCAGCTTCCTCATCTTCCTCATCTACCCAGGCTTCGGCCCGCGCATTCGCAAAAGCGGCCAGGAGCGACTCGAGCCGCACCTGGTCCACAGCGGTTGCCCCGTCGGGATGGCGCGGGTAGTCGAGGCGCCACACGCCGAAATCTTGGCGCGCGCTCTGCCGGAGGGACTTCCGTCCCGCGCCTGGCGTGAGCTCGATAGCCATCACGTCGGGGGGCGAGAAACTCACCAAGCGACGATCTGCGAACGTATCCTCCGAATAGGCCAAGCTCACAGGCTGATCCGTCGTGACGCGCCGCGGCGGACCGCCGTCACGGGTGCAAACGAGAGGTGCTCCCGCTTGGCAACGAATGTGCAAACTCTGGGTGGTGTCCGTCTCCAGCACCAATTCCTGGTCCGGCACGAACTCAGTTTCAGAGATCTGCGCCGGGGTCATCGGCTCGACGAACAGACCACGAACCAGGCCGTACCACCGAAAAACTTCCGACTCGGAAACCGTCGTCTGCCGCTTCGCCTCCTCGAGTACCCACCCGCCAGAACGTCGCTTCAATCGCTGCGGCCTCGGCTCGAGTTGCTCGATCGCCAACACTCGCCCGTACGCATAGGGGACCAGGCGGGGCTCGATAAGACCCGCCCGCGGTTCCTCAAACGGCCAGACCTCCGTCAAGCCCTCGTCGATACAACCGAGCCAGCCTGGTCCCCGATTCACGAGGCGCGCATCCTCCCGGTGAGGACAGGTGTCGCCGAGCGCAAGCGTGGTCGCTTTTCCTTCCCGATCGGTGGCAACGAGCCACGGCCGCAACGACTCTGCCGGCGCGGCCGTGCGTAGAGGCACCGGGTCGAAGCTGGAGGAGAAGAGAGCGTCGATCCGCCGGTCGACAGCCGAGTTCGACAGCATTCCCGCCGCCGCATCCGACGAGAGGCGCCAAATATCATCGGCGGCCCGGGTCAGCACGACGCCGTCCCAAGCCACGCTGAGTAGATCGTGGGGGTCGAGGTCGAGCAAACGTCGTTCTAGCCAAGCGCGGGCCGGCTGCTCAATGAGCGCGACCAGGTCACTCTCCACAACCCAGGCCGCGTTTCCTTCGTGCTCGAGCAGACCGTACACCCCGGCACCATCCGGAGCGTCGCGTCCCAGTTTCAGGACCAGCGTCCGGTCGGAAAAGACCAGGCGGATAAGACCTGCCTCGCCTGCGCCAACCTCCGTCCCCTCTGTCACGCTGCGTAGGGTCGTCGCCATACGCAACGAGGCCCAGAGACCCTCGAGGGCCTCTCGCTCCACCGGCCCCAACAACATGTCGCCCTCCAACAGTTGGTGTCCGCCGGCACCATGGGGCACGAGCCGCAGTCGCGTTCCATTGGGCCGCTGCAGCTCGATGGTGGCGTCGGTTGGGTCACTGTTTCCGAGCTCAGGGAAAAGCCGACGAGCGGCGGGCCCGGTGGCGACCAGTTGGCGGCGGACGCCAGGGCCGTCCCACGGGTCGGCGTAGAGGAGCACGGATGACACACAGGCCGCTGCAAGCCACAACCATGTCCCGACTGTGACTCTCACCGGCGGCGCCTCCACAACACGATCAGTCCCAGTCCGATCGCAAACGCCGGCAAACCCAAGATGCACAGCAGCGTCATACGCCGCAACTGCGTCGGCTGGAGGAGGAGCTTGATATGCTCGCGCTCCCGAGGTCGTATGCCCATGAGGGTATCGCGCTGGCTGAGCCAGCCAACGGCGTTCAGGATGAGATCGCGGCCGTGATCGTAGGCAACATCCGCGCGTAGAAAAGCGTTGAGTGCCATCCGATCCGACGCCAGAACGACCATGCGCGAGCTGCCGCGCTCTGCCGCCGCCGCCACCGGCAAGGGTCCCCCGGCATCGACCCCCTCGTTGTACTGCTGCACGGAGCCCGCACGAAAACCAGCAATATTGGACTCCGCCCACCCCTGTTCGCTGATCTCCAAAAGCGCTGTCGCAGGGTCTTCGACCCTCAGCTCTCGGACCTGTACGAACGAGACGGGGCGGGTGATGAGACTGCGAGATACGCCGTGATCGCTCCAACCTTCCGACAACGTGAAGGCAAGCAGGGCGGAGGCACCTGGCATGCGGTGCGGATCGAGCACGACACGATCGCCGAAACGAATCCCGTAGCTCGCCGCGAGTGGTTCGAGGCCGTTGGGAGCGAGACTTTGATGGCCGCTTAGGAACACAGCTCCGGTAAGCAACAGAAGATCTCCGCCCCGCTTCGCGTAGCTGGCGATCGCGTCGACGTGGGGCAATGGAAGCGCGCCCTCCGGTCCCGCGATCAGGAGGACGTCGCAGCCGGCGAGCCCGTCTCGACCGTCGAGATCCGCGACGGCCGTCGTGATGCCCGCACCCTCTAGCAGCTCGCGAAGGTGGGCGTAGCCACCGTAGGGTTCGAGGTTGTCGAAGGCCTTCTCGCCGTGGCCCTGTGTGTAGCAGAGGCGAATCTGACGAGGATCCGCCACGTCGAGGAACGCCTGAAGCAGCGCCTCCTCTCCGCGAAACGCGCGCACACGAGGTCCATGGGCAGCAACATCGGGGCCCGTGGCGAAGGTCACCAAATCACGCGGCAACACGTGCGCCCGCCGCAAGTCTGGACCCTGCTTGGACCGCACGAGAATGATCCCGTCGGCGAGCTCGCGGCCACCAAGGCCGAAATCGACGAGGAGTTGTTCGGTCTCCTGACGATCTCGATCTGGATCGATCAGGCGGATCCGCATCGAAGGGACGATCACTCCCATCCGCGACAAGACCTCACGCAGCTCCCCCAGCACCGGATTGGGGCGCCCCCCACCCAGATGCGTCGGTACGATCACTGTCACGTCGATAGGTGCCACGATGCTTCGAAGAACCTCCTTCGCCCGGTCGCTCAAGGTGTAAACCGATCCCCGTGTCCAATCGCTGCGACCGGTGTGTCGCCCCGCGAACACAGCCAGATTGGTCATCACCACTCCGAGAAGGACGACTTGCAACAAATTTTGCCAGCGCCGCCGCGGATCGATGGCGACAACCGCAGCAGCTAACGCCGTGACGACAACCGCCACATGAAGGCCAATCCAATGCCCGTCGACGATGCCTTGTGCCATCTCCCGCATCATGGCCATCAAGCTGGTCCACTCCAGCGCCATGGCGACACCTTCCGACTCGACCTGCTCCACCAACAGCCCCGCCATAAGCACGATGGTACATACAACGAACGTGGACAATGCGGCGGCGAGCTGCGAGCGCACGATGGCGCTCGCCACCAGACCGATGGCCAGAAAGCTTCCCCCCACCAGCAAGACGCCGAGATATCCGGCCATGATCGGTCCAGGCTCGGGCATCCCGCCGGTCGTGGCTGAGCTCGCGCTTGCCAGGAGCAGGTAGAAGACGCCCGTGGGGATCCAAAGACATATATAGAATGCGTACGTTCCTATGAATTTCCCAACCACCAGCTGCGATGGGCGCAGCGGTGCGGTCAACAGCGCCTCCAGCGTGCCCTGGCGGCGCTCCTCGACAAGCAGTCGCATGCTCATGGCGGAACAAATGAAGATGACCGGGAACCACAAGATGAAGAAGCTTCCGCCAAAATAGAACTGCATCACGGGACCGGGCGCCGCGGTTGGATCGTTGAGAAACTGCAACAGCAGCGAGAAGTTCCAACCTTGATTGAGGAGAAACATGGTGCCCACCACATAGGCGAGTGGGGTAACAAACAACGACAGCAACTCGCGGTGCAGGATCGCTGCCGTGCCGACCCACCAACGTCGGGCCGCGTCGATCATTCGGTTTCCTCGCCCACAGCCCCAGTGACGCGGGCGAAATGCTCCTCAAGCCGGCGCCGACCGGGCTCAAGTCGTACCAGCGTCACGTCCGCAAGACGGGTATGCCGGCCGACGATGGCAGCGAGACGAGGGCCGCCGCCGTCGAGCGTCGCCCGCACAATACCGCCACGCGTCACCAGCTCCCATCGCGGAACTCCAGAGAGCTCCGCGTCGCGGGCCGCCGCGTTCAAGATGGCGGTCGCTCGGTTCTCGTCGCACTCCCATTCCGCGACCAAGCTGTCGCCTTCTCGTAGGGCTTCTCCCACACTCTCGTCCGCCACTACCTCTCCGCGCGACAGCACAATGATTCGATCGCACAACGCCTCCACTTCGACCAAAATATGCGAGGAGAACACCAGCGTATGAGACCCTCCGAGGTCGCGCAACATGCTGCGAATTCCCTGAACCTGATTCGGATCCAGCCCAACGGTGGGCTCGTCGAGCACGACGAGAGGTGGCGAACCCAAGAGTGCGTCCGCGATACCCACGCGCTGGCGGTAGCCACGACTGAGTCGGTGGATCGGTGTCTCCAACATCTCTTGGAGCCCCGTAAGACCGGCGACCCTGCGTAGCTCGCCGGGCCGCGCGGGTCGCCCGATGCCCTTGAGCTGGGCCCGAAACGCGAGGTGTTCGCGCACCCGCAGTTCCGGGTAGAGCGGCACTTGCTCGGGAAGATATCCGACCTGCTCACGGACAGCGAGGGATGCAGTGCGCACGTCGTGGTCCCCCACTCGGATCGACGGACCTTGTTGCGAGCCCCGGGACGGCGGCATGGGCAAGTACCCGCACACCAGGCGCATGACAGTGGTCTTCCCGGCGCCGTTGGGCCCCAACAGCCCCACCCGCTCACCCGCTCCCACGGAGAAATTCACATCACGCAAGGCTGGCTCGGGGGATGCGGGATAGCGGAAGCTCAAGCCTCGCACTTCGACGGTGGCTGCAGGGACGCCACTCATGGGAGACGCGTCGCGCGGGTCTTGGGCACGACGACATCGGTCCCGGGGCCGTCGGACCGCCCCTCCTCGCCGGTATCGGGCGCGAAATGTGTGGGGACCTCGACTCCCTCGGGCACCGACCCTGGCCTGGTCTCCACACCGTCTCGCGAGATCTCACCCAGCGCCCACGCCATGACGCGCTTCACCTCCGGATCGTCCTCATGCGCGACAAGCTCCTCGAGCAGTTTGCGGTAACCGAGCAGCCTCTGTGCGCCCATCACCCGCGCCACCTCGCCGCGGACTCCGGGATCGGGGTCACTCTTTAGGACGTACAAAAGCGCAAGCGCGGTCCCGTTGTCGACGGCGACTTCCAAGGCAGCGGCCATCTGCACACGGGCGTCGGCCGCCGATAGGTAGCTACCCGACGGACGCTTGAGGGTGAGCCCCTCGAGAATGCCCCTGCGACGGCGCTCGTACTGCGCATACGCCTCCGCACCGACTTTTTTATTGCCCGCCTTCATGGCCATCTCCCCCAGATACATCCATGCCTCAAGGTCATCGGGCACCAGCTTGACGACTACGCGTTGCACGCGTACCGCGTCCTCGAACTGCTTGTTGCCCGCCAGCGCCAACGCCAACATGGCGTGTGTCGGCGCCTCTTGGGGGACGGCGGCCCGAGCTTGACGGTAAAAGGCGATGGCCGACCTGAGGTCGCCCGCCTCCTCGTGGAGTGAACCGGCCGCCATGCTTGCGTTGGCACGAAGATGCGCGTCAGAGGTCTGGTCCGCGATGGCCCGCAGGCTGGACACGGCCGTCGACAAGCGGACGGCAGCTAACTTTGTCTCGCGTTTGTGCATGTCCGCGACGATGGACCGGTAGCGCTCCGCCAACTCGGCTTCCGAGGCTTTGAGGACGCGATCGACCGATCCGGTTGTGGCACCCACACGCGCCGCGGGAGCGTGGTCCTGCGAGGCACCTGCCGCCGCACCGGGACCTGCCGCCGTCTGCTCACCGCAACCCCACCACGACACGACTGCGAGCGCAGCCGAGATGATGAGGCAGGGCCTGGGAGCGTCGAGCGTCGAGCGGGCCACGCGAGAAGGGTGCCACACACGCCTGGCTAGTAGTATGGTGATTTTCGTGGATGTCGGGCAAACCATGGTCTGCGGCGCGGGTGTGCGCGCCATCGCAGTCGCGTCTGTCGCGTGCGCACCGAACGACGAGTCCCACACGCCGTGTGTGGCGTTCCGTGCCGGAGGTCCCGACGCTGCGATGGTCTCGGCCGCAGCATCGCTGATCGTGGTGGCGGAGGACGGCGGCGACATGGTGATCGTCCGGCGCAATTGCGCGGATGTCCCGGAGGGTCCGTGCCCGCTCGAGCAGGTACGGACCCCGAATGTGCACGCCAAACAGGTGATGCTCACGGGGGCGGGAGAGTGGATCGCCTACGTCAGGGACAAGAAGCTACACACGCTCAACGCCTTCGAGCCGCAGGACCGCAGGAACACAGGGCTGCAGGTGACTAATTTGGTCGGCGCATTGCGCTCGGGTTCCTGGATCATCTTCCGCTTCCGAAAAGAATACGGCCTGCATGCGTTCGACACCGCGACCCGCGACGTCGTCGTCGAACTCGACGACACGAAGCACCTGCGTGCCATGGCGTTGGGTGACCGAAGCATCGTAGCCCAAGCGGATACGGGGAACGGCGAAGTGGAGCTCTTCCTCGCGCGAATCAACCCCGCTTACCCGGACAAGGTCCCTCACGAGGAACGCTTGGTGTCGTTGGGTACCCGGCGACACGTCGAGCACGTGGCAATCACGCGCGGCCGTGCGCCAACCGATCTCGATTGGCACGGCACAACCTCGCCCGAGGTCCCCCTCGATAGATACGTACTGGTCACCTCGGCTGGAGCGAGCTGGCGCACAAACTCGAACCCCGACGAGCCTGGCCAGACAGATTGGTTCACAGACGTATACTCGGCGCAAACTGGGAAGCACCTCGATCTCTTCCGAGGTCGGCTGGCGACCGGTAGCGTTTCACGCCCACCACTTGTGGGCATCAGCGCGGTGGCTCCCGACGGTAAGCACCTGGCCTATATCGCCCCAACTGGCGCACTGGAGCTCCGTAACGTCACGACCCAGAGGCAGTGCAGCGTCCGGTCCTCGCGAGGTGCCAACCACCGCGTTGCGGGCTTCTCCGGCGACGGCATGCTGTACTTCCAATCGGAAGATACCCGGGCTGATGATCTGGTGGCGACGGACCGCGTATTCGCCCACGACACCTTCACGCACGCCTTCGTTGGTCTCTCCGAAGATGGGGTAGACGGTTCGTTGTCAGCGGTCCCCAGGATCGGAGTCGCCGCTCAGCACGGCGCGGTGACGCCGTGGGCCGTCATCGCGGGAGAACGTTTGAACACCGCCACCGCTGGGCCACACCATTCGGTCACCCTCGGCGGGCCAGAGCGCCACGATAGCGCGTTTCTGGCCCTCGCCGACCCGTACCTATGGGTCGTGAACGCCACGGTTTCCCAACCAGGCAACCGAACGACAATCCGACTTCATCGAATCGAACCTCGTCTCGATCCTGACACCGGGGAGGTCTCCTTCCGCGAGACCTCGCCAGGCATGAACTGGATCTCGCCGCCGCCCCGCCCCGACTCCGACGACGCAACGCCCTTCGAACTTTCGTCGCTAGGCAAGAGCAACTCGCAGCCGCCCCGCCCCCGCTCCGACGACGCAGCGCCCTTCGAACTTTCATTCGGCGGGAGCGACTGGGCGTGCGTGTCCATCGCGCGTGTTGGCGAATGGGTGTCGCCGTGCGCCTCGTCCCTCGATCCAACGCCGTTTATCCCCCACAGGCTGCCCGCGTCCGAACTGTAACGCAGCAGCCTAGCCGTACACGTAGCGGGGTAAGCGGAGATCGCCCCACGCCCCAGCGTAGCTGGGAGCGGCCTCAGGCCGGAATTGGGACAGGCCAGCCACCACGGGGCCAAGCTGCTGAGCAACATCGAGCGCGACCACCCCAGGAAACCTCCGAGCCGCGGACTCTCCGGCCAGGGCATGCACGTACGCTGCCGCCTGGGCGGCGCGAAAGGAATCCATACCCATCGTGAGCCACGTCCCGACCGCGCCCGAGAGGCAGTCTCCGGTTCCCGCCGTGGCGAGGTGAGAGGACCCGACGGGGCAGATGGCAAGTGGCATGCCCGACGCCGCGATCAACGTGCCCCCACCCTTGAGCAGGACCACCGCGGCCGTCGCTTCGGCCAGCCGCTCCACCACGGCTCGACGCTCCATTTGCACCTGAGCCGGCGTCCACGGGTCACCGGTGAGCCGTCGCATCAGCCGTGCCGCTTCGCCCGGGTGCGGCGTGAGGCAGCGCGACGCCGACGGCTGCGTTCCGAACGGAACGTGGTCCAACGCCGACGCGTCCCACACCGCAGGTCTCGGGTCGGAAGTATAGAGATCGGCCAACCGGTGGTGGCTCGCGGCATCGGTCAACCCCGGCCCCACGACAAGGGCGTCGAACGTGCCCGGATCGCCCACACGAGACCGAGACGCCACCATCAGCTCGGGACGCGTCGCCAGCAACTGCGACCGAACCTCTGCATCATCCGACAAGATGGTGACGATCCCGGTTCCGCATCGCAAGGCGGCCGTACCCGCGAGCACGGCCGCTCCCGGCGTGCCCCGGCCACCGCCGAGGATGCCCAGGTGGCCGCGTCGATGCTTGTGCGTCGCGCAGCGCCCTGAACACAACGCGGCCACCTGGTTCGCGACACCACGGCCCGTCAGCAACTCAGCATCGTATCCGCTGTCGCTGGAGACGATACCGATGTCCGCCACAACCACGGCTCCCGCGTGCCCGCGCCCGGGCGTAATGTGGAGCCCAGGCTTGCTTCGCTGAAAGGTCACGGTCCGCTGCGCATGGATGACCACGCCCGCGACCCGACCCGTGTCCGGGTCCACTCCCGTCGGCAGATCGATAGCTAGCGTCGGCATGCGATGTGCGTGCGTCCAGGCGATGGCCGCGACCAGGGCCCCCCGCGGGGCGCCACAACTACCCGTGCCGAGCAAGGCGTCGACCACGACCGTGCCCGGCGAAACGTCGTTAGGAAGGCCGTCGTGCAGCGCGCGAACGCGCACACCGTGAGCCCGGGCGAGTTCGATCTGCTCGACTGTCGACGAGGTCGGTCGCCCCCCACATTGTGTCGCGCTCACGGCATATCCCCGACCACCGAGAATGCGCGCCAGCGCGAACCCGTCCCCGCCGTTGTTCCCGGGCCCGCACAAAACCTCGATCGCCCCCACCCCGGGGAGGGCCAGGCGCTCCAACTGAGCGGCGACACACACCGCGGCACGCTCCATCAACACACTCGAGGCCATTCCGAGCGCATCCATCGTATAGCGATCGGCCGCAAGCGAGCGGGCCGCGTTCCACAACATCGCGCCGGGATCACACGGCCGGCTGTCCGCCTCGGGGCGCGACCCGAGGCCATCGCTAAGTCCCGCGGAGCCCATGCATCACGCGGCCGAAAGCTCCGCGACAGCCGTCTCGCAGATCCCGTCGCAGATCCTTTGAATCTGGCCCGCATCTCCGCCTTCGATCATGACGCGAAGCTTGGACTCGGTACCAGAGTAGCGCACCACCACCCGCCCTTCGGCCCCCAGCTCCCCCTCCGCCGCCCCGATCGCCTCAGTTAGCCGTGGCATACGATCGAGGGGGAGTTTCTTGGCAACGACGACGTTGCGAAGGACCTGCGGGTAGTGCCTCATCACCTTCGCCAGCTCATCGAGCGGTTGTTCCCGGCGTAGTATGATCTGCAGCAGCTGCAACGCCGCGACCACGCCGTCCCCCGTCGTCCCGTGGTCGAGGAAGATCACATGGCCCGACTGCTCGCCACCGAGGTTGCATCCGTGTTCGAGCATCGCCTCGACTACGTAGCGGTCTCCGACGGGGGTGCGCAGCAGTCGGATACCCACATCCTCCACCGCCCGGGCGAGCCCCAGGTTGGACATGATCGTTGCCACGACGGCCCCCCCTTTGAGCACGCCGCGTTCAACCATGTCCCGCGCGCAGATGGCCATCATCGTATCCCCGTCCACCACCCGCCCAGACGCGTCGGCGAATACGACGCGATCCGCATCTCCATCGAGAGCCATGCCCAAGTCGGCGCCGTGCTCCTTTACCAACGCGCACATGTTCTCCGGATGCATGGCGCCCACGCCCGCATTGATATTGACCCCGTTCGGCGTGACGCCGGTGGTGATCACAGTCGCCCCAAGCTCAGAGAGTACCGCGGGCGCGACCTTGTAGCTCGCACCGTGAGCACAGTCGACAACGATCCGTAGGCCGTCCAACGATCGTTCGGAAGGGAAACCCTGCTTGAGATAGGTGATGTAGCGACCCGTCGCATCGTCGATCCGAACGGCTTTCCCGATCGCGTCTCCCGTCACACTCTCCGCAACGGAACTGTCGTCCATCAAGGACTCCAGATGCGCTTCATCGTTGTCCGGAAGTTTGTAGCCATCTCCCGCAAAGATCTTGATGCCATTGTCCTCGAATGGGTTGTGACTCGCGGAGATCACCACACCAGCGTCCGCACGCATCGATCGCGTGATGTATGCGATTCCGGGCGTCGGTAACGGCCCGACCAGCATCACATCGGCCCCCCGCGCGCACAGCCCAGCAGCCAATGCGGTCTCAAACATATATCCGCTGATACGGGTATCTTTGCCCACCACCACGCGTCCGTGGTGCCCAAAATGGGCCGCCACCGCCAGGCCCACTCGCATGGCCACCTCAGGCGTCATGGGGAAGACATTGGCCTTCCCGCGAATTCCGTCGGTTCCGAACAGTTTGCGTGGCGCACTCACGCGGACTTCATACCTCGCCACAGGGGCGGGGGCCAACGATCCCGGCTACACGCCCAAGAGCTCGCGCACGCTGCCGACCACCGTCGAGGTGGGCAGGCACATACGTGCACCTGCGGCACGAGCCTCGGCACGTACCTGATCATCGGGAGTGTCGTGCACCGCGATCACCTGTGGCTTGTGCGCCCCATCAACGAGCTGCTCGATCACTTGCTGCGTGTTCACCTCGGGAATGGCGAGACTCACGATGACGTGCTGCGGCGGTGCGGTGGCCGCCACGAGTAGCGCGTCGGCTGCAGTTTGTGCGGTAAGCAGTTCGACCGCGGAGGTCTGCGCCAATTCAGCGCGGACGCGAGCCCTGAAGTCGGCGTTCTGCGTGACGAGCAGGACTTTCGTCGTGCCACGCGAATGGGCCGCGGGCATCACGGTACGCATTTCGGCCTCCTCCAGCTTGAAGGCATCGATCACACGTTGCCGAATCTCTTGCACATCAAGGGGCTTGCGAAGGCAAGCGACAGCGCCCGCCGCCAAAATTCGATCCATATTCGCGTCGGTATAGTAGCCAGTGATTGCTATCACCTCGCTATTTCGAGTCGTAGGGTCCTTCTTGAGACGACTGCAGACTTCGAAACCGTCCATGCCCGGCATCATCAGATCCAATACGATGAGTTGGGGGCGAAACCTGGTGACGAGACGCCCGGCGTCGAACGCATCCTTCGCCACCTCGACCTCGAACTTCTGTGAAAGCGCCTTGACGACATCACGGACAAGCTCGAGCACGACCGGTTCATCGTCGACCACGAGGATACGCCCGACCTCGTTGCCCGTGGACGGGGTAAAGGGAATGGACCTGGAGGTGCAAACCCGCTCCAGGTCATCGCGCCGTACGCGGCGGTGACCGCCGACGGTCCTGAACGCCGGGATCAAGCCATCGTCGATCCAACGAATCACGGTCGTCGGCGTAACGCAGCAAACCTTGGCCACATCGTGGGTGGAGTACGTTTCTTTGCGGACCGGTGGGGAAGTGCGAGCGCGACTCATGGATATTTGACTCCGGCTGCTGGAAGAAGATTGGCACCCGCTTTCGCGGGTGGATCTGGGGCGTCGGCCGCTGGCAAAACGACACGGAATGCCGCTCCGGATCCGCGGCCAGTCTGTTCAAGAAAGATGTCGCCGCCGTGATCCCGCACGATCCCGTACGAGATAGCGAGACCGAGTCCGGTGCCCTTGCCGATCTCTTTCGTACTGAAAAACGGATCGAAGATCCGAGGTTGGATCTGATCGGGTATGCCTGGACCCTCGTCACGAACAGTGAGGACGGCGCCGCCGCCCTCTCGACGGGCAAGCGCGATATGCACCTGACCTCCATGGGGCATCGCATCCACAGCGTTGGAAAGCAAGTTCAAAAGCACCTGCTCCATCTGGTCCGAGTCGGCCATCACGACCGCCGACTCGTTGACGTCACGCATGACACGCACGTTCAGAATCCGCCACTGATACTCCCCAATGCCCACGACGCGGTCCACAATCTCGCGCAGATCGACCTTGCGACGCACGCCACCTTGCTGCCGCGAAAACAGCAGCACGCCTTCCACGATCTTTCGGCAGCGCTCTCCGCTCTCCGAAATCCGCTGCACCTTGCGACGGACCTCCGGATCGAGGGGCTGCTCGAGTAGCAGCTTGCTGTACCCCACCACGCCGCTGAGAGGGTTGTTGATCTCGTGTGCGATCCCGGCGGCCATCAACCCCACAGCCGCCAGCTTCTGACTGCGCAGGATCTGTGCCTGCAGCGCCCGGCGCGGCCGCAGATCGAGGCCGACCAGCACGGCCCCGGTGATCTCACGCCCCTCACGGAGAATCCGGGCCTCGAGATGGATGGGAATTTCGCTCCCGTCGGGATGGAGCACGATGAGCTCGCCGGCGATGACACCCGCTTCAAGCAGCTGGCGCCACAGCTCGCGCCAGCGCTGTGGATCCCCGGCCACCGCCACCTCCACACCGAACACCTTCCCCAACGCGTCAGCCGATGAGAGCCCCATCAGTTGCTCACTAGCCCGGTTCCAAGTCAGCACCCTCCCCTCGGCATCGACCGAGTTGAGCAACACCGTCGTTTGGTCGAGCACCCGGGACTGGTACGCCGCCAGCATGCGCGTCTCGAGGGTCAACAGGCCGTTGGCGAGACCCAGCGCCAGTTGGGCGCTTACTTGGCTGAGCAGACCTAGTTCGTGATCTGCCCAAGGTCGCCGACGATCACAGGTCACGAACAGGTGACCAGCAACGCCGCCTGGCGCCCGGAGGGTCACGCGGGCCGCCATCTCCTGGGCGCCGAATGGACCGCAGAGAAGCTCGAGCGCCTGTGTCGGATGCTCGATGCTGTGGACATGGACGTCGGCCCACTGCTCGGGAGGTTCAGAACCCGCCGAGAGGGTCACGAAGACGGGGGCGGCATCGGATCCGATCTCCCACCTCTGCCAGGCGCCACCGATATGGGTCAGCAAGATGCTCCGCAAGCCACCTAGCCCCACGCAGAGCGCCCGGCACGCGGCCGTCACAGCGTCCCGGGGGTCGGGTGAGGTGAGCAGACTGCGGTCCATCTGCCGAATGATACGTTCGTCGAACTGTCGACGGCGCCGAGCGCGCACGTCATGGATGAGGCAAACCGCCGCTGCGCCTTCTCCGCTTCCTGCGGCCAGAGAGATCTCGACGGGCACGGGCTCCCCGTCAAGGCGCAGCATGTCCACCGCGCCTTGCCAGGAGCCTGCGCGCGCCAGCCTCAGGGCTCGCGCCAAGTCCTCGACCGCGCTCGGGGCTACGAATTCGAGGAAGCCGCGTCCGATCAAGCCGTCGCCGAGAAGCGTCCTGGCACTCGGATTTGCTCGCATGATCCGACCCTCGCCGTCCACAATGAGCACACCTTGGTCCAAGGCATCGAGGGCCCGGTTCACTGATCGGCCGAATTCGGTGGCCGGGTCGCGCGATTCGAGCTGTTCACAGGTCAGAAGGATGTACCCGCTGGGCAACTTGCTGGTACGCAACGTGCGTCTAGCGTCAGGGCCCAGCGCCGCCATCAGCCCGATCTCTCGCACGAATCCATGACCAGGCTTGCGACCGCGCAACGACATGAACTCGCGCCCGAACGCCTCTCGTTCGCTCGCGCGACGAATCCAGCTGAGCAGCGGCTCGCCCTGGAGCGCGCGCCGGTCGATCTGCAGCAACTCGGCGAAGACCTGGTTCGCGGCGATCAAGATCCCGTAGCTATCCAGGATGGAAGCCGCGATGGGTAGCCCGTCCACAACCTCCGCGTAAGCGTCGGTACGGGCGCTGCGCCCAAAACTGGCCCGCACGCTACGGAGGCCGAGATCGATGGATCGAGTGCGTTTGATCTCCATGTTGGAAGGAAGAGCCACCGCGGGAGCTCCGAGCGCGGTCAAGCGAACATGCCCCCTGGCACGGGGCATGATACCGCGCCCACGCTCACGTCGGCGGGCATTGTGGCGAGCGATGGCGCCGGTGTGTTACCCACGCGGTGGAAATGGGTGCGACCTCGGACGGTACGATGGTGAGCGACGCGGCCACGGTGCTGGTGATGCGCCGGGTCGAGCACGCCGCGAACATGGATGCACTCATGGTCCGCCGTTCCCAGCACAGCCCGTTCATGCCCGACACCTGGGTCTTTCCGGGAGGGCGCGTGGACGACGCGGACGACGCGGACGGATCACGCGGCTCGGCGAGGACGTTTGAGGCCGCGGCACGCCGCGAGTGCAAGGAGGAGACGGGCGTCGACCTCAGCGATACGCCTTTGCGCTGGTTCGACACCTGGCAGACGCCCTCTGCGGAACCGCGGCGCTACACGGCACGCTTCTATCTCGCTACGCTGCCTGCCGACGCCTCGCGTCAAGCCGGTCGCGCGGACGGGCGTGAGACCACCGAACTTCTGTGGATCTCGGCGAGTGGCATGTTGGATCGCTGGCGTCGCGGCGGCGCCGATCTCCCGCCACCGACACTGTGCATCCTCCAGCAGCTCGTGGCCTCGGGCGTCGGGCCCCTCGAGGCGCTGTGCGAGTCCGAACTCGCGACGCCGATCCTGCCGAAACGGATCCGTCTTGCAGGCGTACCCACCATCGTGATGCCGCACGATCCCGGCTACGATTCCGTTGAGGGGACCGGCTCCCCATTTGTCCCCGCTCGCGTCCGGCAGTTGCCTCGGCGATTGGTGAGAAAGGACAACCGTTGGTGCCCCCATTCCTGATCCTTACGCGGCGGCATATCCGCGCGACCACTGCCGCGCTCGTGCTCCTGCCTCTGCTGCACAGCTGCAAGCCCGGGCCCGAGCGCGAGCCCGAGGAGGAGAAACCGGGCGCCGAGACGGTGGTGCGCACGCCACCCGGATCGGACGCAGGGACCGCGTCCCGGGGCGTGTTCGGCTGGCTCGATCCCGACGCGGTCGGCGCGATCTTCGGTCGGCGGGACGCGTCACTCGATCTCGCAGCTCTGGCGACGATCTACGGTCTTCCACCGCGCGCTGCGGACCTGCTGACCGCGGACGAAGCGGTCGGATCCGCGCTAGCTACGGCACTCGACCAATCTGGAGCGGGAACCAACCTCTGGGCGGACCAATGGATTGCCTTCAGCTCGCCGATGTCCACCGCCATCCACGTGTTGCGCGCCCTCGCGGATCCGCGCCACGATCTCTCGACCACATTCACCACACCCGAATACGTTCGGAGCGAGGTCGAAGGTTTTCCGGCATTCAGCCCCCGAGGCGCGTTTCCCTGGAAGATTGTCCGGCTCGATCCGCAGGTGGTCGCGTTCGTACGTCGCTCGGAGATGGGCGGCGGGCTGCGCCGCTTCACGGCGGGTCGCGATCTCCCGGCATCTCCCGTCGGGCAGTGGCTGCGCAGGGATGCGAAGGACCCCGATGTTCTGCACACGCTTTACGCCGCGGGCCCCATGCTGCACCTCGATCTATCGGGAGACGTGGCGCAAGCGCACTTCATGTTGAGACGTTGGCAGACGCGGGGACTCGATGGATCGGTACGCCTCGACATCATCGGAGGCGACGCCACTACGGGCGCACGCGAACTCACGGAACGCAGCGGTGCATTCGAAAGCGAGCGCGTGCGGGCGCTGATGAGGAAGGCGGCGTTCAGCCCCGAAGCCGCGCGTATCGTGGGACGGCTCCAGCTATCCGCGAGAGATGTACCACGCGCACCGCGCTACGATCCGTGATGTGGGCGAGGGATGCGAGCAAGGGATGCGGGGGGGGGGCTCCTCGTCGGGTACAGAGAGTCCTCGGCCCGGCCATTTGCATGTGGCTAGGCTGCGGCAACACCGTTGTCGGCCGACACGACCCGTTGTCGGCCCCGGCCCCCACTACACGTTCGAGCGATCCACACCGAGCGGAATCTCTGTGCGCACACGAGGGGGCCACGTTCGACGACATGGACTTTATCCCCTACGACGCCCGACTCGCCGTACGGGTCGCGTGGCTCGATCCGGGCTTGGAGGCGGCGCTACGCCTTTTGGGGGCTTGGCATGCCCACCGCTCGCCTGCCTTGCCCATCTTCGCCGCGACCGAGTTCGAGAATTTAGGTTTCGACATGTTCGGGCTCCGAGGCCACCTCGAGCGAGCCGGTCTTCATCCCGCCGAACTCGTGAAGCTCCACGGCCCAGGTGGCGACACGCTCTGGTGGACGCCGACACGCTGCGACGAGGCGTCGCTTCGGCCTCGACTCAGCGACACGTGGCAAGTGACGTTCCGCGCGAGCCCCAGGGGATGGATCGGCACGGCATCCGACGCCGCGATCTTCCCCTTCGACATCCTGCTTCCGAGGAACGGTGCCATCGTGCTCGCCCCGCGGGGGAGAGCAGGCAGAATCCAGGCGTGGCTCGGCAAGCACCGACCGCTGGGAGCGACCGCATCCGGCCCAGGTGAGCGGCTCGCACAACTCCGCCCCGCACCCTTGCGAGCCGCGTTTCGTAGCGACGGCCTCCTCACGGCGACTTCGACCGCGGATCCCAGCACCGCAAGCGCCCCACCCTCCGAACGCGCTTCCACGCTCCGGATCGGCCGCGACGGTCTGGAATTCAATGGTAGACTCGTGCTCTGATCTCATGACGACGGATGAAGCGACCCCCTCCGCCCGCCTTCTGGCCCTACTTGGTCCCGTATTGCAGCTCGTCGCAGAGTTCTCTCCCGCGCGGCAACGGAACGCCCCCGCCGTCGAGGAGATCCAACAGACACTCAACCAGCGCTTCCCGATACTCGGGCAGACCGTAGCCCGGATCGGCACGGAGGTCCGTCTCGGCATCGCCGATGGCTGGCTTTGCAACCGTGGCTCTCCTGACGCTCGTTTCAGCAGACTGGCGAAACCGAGTCCAAAGACGTTCGAGCTTTCGGTAGATGTCGTCAATATGATCGGCTCCGCGGTGGACCACAGCCATCCTCAAGGCGAAACCACGCTGGGCTTCGCGGCGGACCCAGAACATGCGGGAACGTGTCGGTTCGACGGTCGTCCCGCAGGATGGGTGTTCCTACCACCTGGCAGTCGCCACGTCCCACTGGTGGAGGGATCACGCATGCACCTGATCTATTTTCTCCCCGAGGGAGCGGTCGAGTGGCATGGTGCCTAGTCCACCATGAGCACCGGCGCGCTCCCCACGAAGGCTCCGTGTCCCGCCCCGCCCATCGACCGCGCAGCACATGCAAGAACTCGATCTGGCGGCCTGCGCTCGCCGCGAATATCGACACGGTTCTAACGCGCACCTGTGCTAACTTGCGCGCCATTCAAAGGAGCCATCCGACAGTGAGCAGGATATTTATCACCTCAAGCCTAGTCGCCTCTCTACTCGTACTCGTACTCAGTACGGCGTGCAGTTCCGATCCTCCCCCGGGGACCAACCCGCCAGAAGACGGTAGCGCCGTTGCCACCGACAACGGAGGACGAGGCAAGGGTAGTGCCGATGCCAGTGGTGGTGATGTCGGCAGCGATGGCGAGCCCGCTGACGCCAAGGGGCAGACGGCCGACGCCGACGACGTGAGTCAGAAGGTCTGCGACGCGGACGTCGGAGACCCGGCTGCGTTGTTTGCCGAGAGCATGATCATTCGGATGCCGAAGGGCATGTCGGACGAAGCACTCATGGAGCGAACGCCGTGGATGATGACCCTCAGCCGCGAAATCGAGTCGGTGGGCTGCGGAGCCGACGGCGCGGGGGGCATGATCACGTGGGCGAGCTTCGGTTATTTCGAGGAAGACGCCAACAAGACGTTGGAAGCCTTCCGCGACGAAACGATGGGCCAGCTGTACGCGCGAAAAGACGGTGCCAAGGTGGCATTCAAGTACTCGGACCAGAAAACCAAAGGGCGTCGTCTCGACGTTGTGGTGGATGTTCCAGCCGACGACGCGCAGCAGCGAGCGGCTCGGAGAGCCTGGTTCGTGATCAAGGCCAAGTACGGGCGCATGTACTGGGTACTCTACGAAACCGATCCGCGAGCTTGGAACGCACTGAAGAACAGTTTTGTAGAATCTACGAAGAAGCTGGGTCTCCTCGATCCAGAGGCCTGACATATCAGGTCGGCGACGCGGGCCGCCGCGTCGCTGGGTGCGCCACACACCGTCGGGCCCGTGTTTTCGCCCTTGCGAATCGCGGGCCCGTGGAGTAGAATCGGCGCCCAAGCGGACCCCTTCGTCTAGTGGCCTAGGACACTGGCCTTTCACGCCGGTAACACGGGTTCGAGTCCCGTAGGGGTCACCACATTCCGTTTCCCGGGCGCGTAGCTCAGTTGGTAGAGCAACGGACTTTTAATCCGTCGGTCGATGGTTCGAGCCCATCCGCGCTCACGAATAGATCGTACGGTTCAAGTGCGGCGAAGTGGGCCCTTCTCGGGCCCCACGCGCTGGCATGTGGTCAATGCGTGCAATGCACGCGCGACACAGAAACATCGCGCTCCCTACGTCGCGCGCTCCCACCAGACCACGATGGTGAGGCAATGCCGACTCGAGTCGGAGGACTGGCGCACGTCGACGCTCAACGGCTGGAGGGCTGGATTTTCCTCGCGCCACGCGGTGACGCGATCACCCAGTTCCCCGCTTCCCAAGTGACGTGTTGTGGAGAAAATCTGAATACCATCTATGCGAGTCACGGTGTCCGTTTTCGCACACCACATTGCTGCCGTCCAGGCGCGAGCTTCATTTTTGCAGAAACAGTGGAGAGCGATGCGCGAGCAACCATTCCTGGTCGCTCGTGCGTCGCAGAATGACCCTTGCAAGGCATTGACGTCCGCTACAGCGGACCCGGACACCTATTGCAGGGCGACAGCATCCCGACCAACGCCCATCGGCTGCAACTGCCGATGACGCAACTGCGTCATACGATGACGCAACTGCGTCATCGTATGAGACGCCCACGTCGTGCGAGCACCTGTCTCGTTCGATCTCCGTCGACGATCAGTGTTCGTTGGTTTCCGGCGAGCTCATCTCGACCCGGAAGAGCTGCTGTCCGACCAATAGAAGGCGACCGTACGCCACAAGGTCGCCCGACCGCACCCGAAGATAGGTCCCATTCGAGCTCCCCAGGTCCTCCAGATAGACGCCGGTATCGTCTCCCACGACCCCGCAGTGGCGCCCGGACACGTACCCGTCGTTCGGGAAACGTGCGTCGCCTTGTTCGCGACCGATGGTCAGACCCGCTTCCTTGATCGGATACGCCTCGGATGCTTGTCCGGGCTGAACGATCACGCTGACGCGCCCCCAATATCCCGGGTTCGGGCTCCCCATCCGCTCGCTGCCGTCCGAGCTCAATGCGGGCTCGGGTAGATCTTCGTAGATAAGCAGTTCTTGGCCGACGCGAAATTGGTCCTTGTCGCGCAGCTCCGTCCGTGCCTCGAGTTTGACGAACACCCCATTGAGCGAGTTCAAGTCATCGACGCGGATTCCGTCGTCCTGCACAGTAAGCGTGACATGTCGGGGATCGAGGTAGGCGTCACTGTCGAACGGAGGGCCGTACTCCCGTCCCAACACCTCGGGGCCACCTTCGAGTCCCAGCATGCCCCCTTCAGAACCATCTTCGCGGAGCAAGACCAACCTCGCTTTGCCGGAACGACCCGGCTCAGCGGCGGGGGTTGAGGCGCGGTGGGTAGGGAGCGAAGGAGGCTCGGTCAGTCGGTCGACGGGGGCGACCGGAGCGGTCTCTCCCGGCTCCCCCGTCGCCTCGTTCGTAGCGGCCAGAGTGTTCCCACAGCGACCACAGAAGCGGAAACCTGCAGGGTTTCCCTGCCCGCAACTCGAACACGCGAGGTCCTCCGCCCCCGGGGAGGCGGCGACCGCCGGCCCACCGCCGGAGGGCCCGGGTGCCGAGGAAGCGGCGGCAGGCTCCCCAACCGCGAACGCTCCGACAGGTGGTGGGTTCGCCGACGCGCTCCCAGCGGATGGACTCCCTGCCACTGAACCGCGATCTGACCCAGCGCCAGCACCCGTGACAAGACGGGCCCCGCACCCGAGGCAAAATTTGTAGTTGTCTTGGTTTTGTTTGCCGCAAGTTGTACAGGTCAGCATCGGCGAATCCGTTTAGGCGATCTCGACACGGAATAGTTGTTGACCTACGAACAGGTAGTCGCCGTGGAACAACTCCTGCGCCCGCTTGATACGGACATAGGTCCCGTTGCGCGACCCCGTATCGGTCAGCACGACGTGCCCCGCGGCGGTGGCCTGCAACTGCGCATGTTGCCCGGAAATGAAGCGATCGTCGGGAAAGTTGAGCACGTTGCCCTCGCGTCCGATGGTGAGCAAGTTACCCCGTGCGGAGCGCATCAGTCCGAGCCCACCGCCAGCGAGACGTTGGGTCACACGAAAGGCACCGTCCGCGCGCGGGCTTCCGTAGAAGTAGGTTCCTCGCTCGTCGGGCACGTAGTCGCCCATCACCCGGCCGTCCAGTTGCAGCAACTGCTCGCCTACGAGAAACAGATCGTCGTGATCCAAGGTGGCCGGCACTCGAATTCTGACAAAAATTCCGTTGGCCGAGTTGAGATCTTGTACGAACAGTCGGCCACCCTGAACGACGAATTTTCCGTGCTCCGGGCTGAGGAAGGGGTCTTCCGAGAAGCAAAGGTCCCCGCGAACACGGCCCAAAACCTGGGTCTCGCCCGAGAGCTGATACGTGAGCCCGTCGCTGCCCTCGCCCTTGATCACGACGAGTCGTGGTGTCACATCCTGCTGTTGTAATGCGCCAAAGAACATGGTTCTCGCCGGTCCCGTCGACGTCTGCGGCGAGAGGTCTATGGCGGGGTCGCACCCAGGGACACCGTGGGGGCCGGGCGCCGAAGCCGGCACCGGGGAGCCGACCACGGGGGTCTGAGCTCGCGCGGCCACCTGCGGAGGCACTCCGAGATTCGCAGGCTCCTCAAGCGCCACGCCGGCGCCGGACGGCACCTGGGACGCCGCCTGCTTCCCAGGCGAATCCGAGGCGAGTGTGTTCCCGCACCGACTACACTGCTGCGCACGTATCACGTTGAGCTGGCCACAGACGGGGCACGCGAGGCCGAGATCCATGGCAGGGATCGTTGCCTCCCCGGAGCTACTTGTCAACGGATCGGCCGATGGACACGCCCGATGATCCTGTGAAGAGCGGAGCGAGGCACGACACCCGTGAAGGCAGCGTGGGACCCTGCTGTGCACTCGGCATCCCAACGTCCCCGTTCCCGCACCTTCTCATCGCCGACCTTGCCGCATGTCGCTGCGCAGGGGTCCCCTCGAGGTTCACCGAGATCGCCTGCTCGAAGGCGCTCTCGAGTACGTCCAGCGAGGACTGCGGCACCGGACGTGCGCCGCTCCGCAGCTCGCGGATCAGCCACAAACGAAGCGTCTGCTTCCACCCTGACACGCTGATCCACGGCAGTTTGGGGGGGGACGCGCGACCTCCTGCCCGCAACGCGCGGCTCAGAGCAGCGACGGCTGCATCTCGCGGCAGTCCCGGCGGACCGATCGCCCGTCGCAGGAGCTGAACCTGCGCTGCGCCGTCTGCGGATGCCCCCCGTCCTACACGCCATAAGGCGATGGCAGCGAGCACGGGGTCCTCGTCCTCCAGCCAGCGCTCGATGCTCCGGCCATCGATAGTTGCGGCAAGCGACAACTCAGCGTAGGCGCACAGACGTCGCGTGGTGCGTCCCTTCGCGTATCGGGCGTGGCGGGCCAAGTCGTGGAGAATGAGGGGATCCGCCGCGGCGGACGGGTAGCGGGCAAGTCCGAGGCACGCCAACGACGTCAGAAGGGCGTCGCTCGCGGCGTCCGGCATCACCAAGGCGTGCAGCGTGTCTCGAGCGCGTTCGTCCGCCGCATTGGCGAGCGCCCAGGTGGCCGCGTATCTCGGACCGACAGCGGATCCTCGGTGTCGTGCAATCTGGACCAGCAACGGAACAGCTGTAGGATCATCGAGACTTGCGGCAGCCACGATGGCCGCCACTTTCGCTCGCTCATACGCTTCGACGATCGCCGGGCTCGTCTCGCGGTGTACCGTAAGGTTGGCCCCCACCCGTGCCAGCGCCATCGCAGTGTCCGGCAGACGCATGCGCCCGAGTTGCTGCGCGGCTCGGGTCCGGACCCCCACCGATCCACCGGACAGGGAGGTCAACAGGGCGCGTCGCAGCGTGGCAACACGCGAGGACTCCCGCCGAAGGCCGCCCGCACGAAGCCAGACTTCAGCGTCCGCAACGGACACCCTGTCGAGTGCGTCGAGCAAGAGCTCGCGCGGCTCGTCAGCATTCGGTTGGGAGGCGGCCCGCTCGATGACTCGGGCGAGAAACGCCCCAGAGTTCCCGGTCGCCTCCGCGAGATCGAGCGCCCGGCGACCGACACTGCGCATCAGGTCCGGCGGCCCGCCTGACGCTAGCAGCGACTCGAAAGCTGCCACCGCCTGGTCCACCTCACCACCTAGTAGCTGCAACTCGGCGAGACGGAGCCGCGCCCGAGCTTCATGTGGGGCCGCTTCGATAGCCGCCCGATAGGACGCCTTCGCTTGCAACAACTCCCCTCTCCGTTCGTGCAATTCACCCAGTCGAACCAGCGCACGGTTTCCGAACCGGCCCACATGCGCGGCGGCCGTCGCTTTTGCCATGGCGAGATCGGTGTCGCCTACCAAGAACGCGATCTCTGACACCTGCGCGAGGGCGTCTCCGGCCCGCGCCGGATCGGCCTCGGCCACCCCGTCGAGCAGCTCGATCGCCGCCCTCAAATCGTCGGGTTGGCCGGTTCGGCGCAGTGCCGACGCCAACTCCAAAGTTCGAATCGGATCCGAAGGGAAGCGTCCTTCCAGCTGGCGGAGCACGACCACCGCAGCGCTGTGGTGATCCTCGCGAGTATACAGTTCCGCCAGCAGCCTCCCGGCCTCCAACGCGCTCGCCGGGGGCCCGCTGCCCAGCGTCTCACGACACGCTCGTTCGACCCGCTCGCGTTCCTTGTCTTTCCGCGACAAGCCCACGCCGACGAGCAGCTCCACGATGCGCGTGCGAGCTTCGTCACGGACAACGCGTTCACTCGCCGCCGTCGCGTGACGTCGTACTTGCATCCAGCTTTCCAGCGCCAGATCGTACGTACGCCTCTCCTCTTCCAAGATCGCCTTGAGTCGATGATACTGGGGCTCCTTCGGGGATCTGGCGAGCGCGCGCGCCAGAGAAAGCAGAGCGTCCCTGCGCAATCGCCTGCCCCGAGCCGCGTTCGCGTGCTCAGAGAGGATCTCGGCATGACGGGCCCACCCGGCGTGCCGCGGGCGAATGAGTTTTGGCAGCCTACGCCATTGCTCGAGCGCTTCGTCTACAGCGTTCATCTCGAAGAGCTGTTCGCCTAGCGCGACACGAGCCTCGGGATCGCGGGGGGAGCTACGAACCCAACGGCGCCCAACGTCGAGCGCGAGTGCGGGTTCAGCATGGGCATTGTAGAACTCCAAGAGCATCATCATCGCGTATGCTCTTCGGCTCCCTCGCGCGCCGCTGCTGTGCGCCACGGCCAACCCCACCCGCCGATCACCGTTCACGATCACGCGTCCTGCCAGCTCGAGAACAAAGCGCAGCTCCTCGGGGGATCGCGTCGTAAGAAGCTGGATTTCGGTGAGCACGCGCGACATCTGGCCGTCGGCCTCGAGTGCCCGGATCAACTCCCTGCGCGCGATTGTGTCCTTCGGATTCACCCGAAGCGCCTCTTCCCAGGCCCGCAAAGGGTCTCCGCCACTCATCGTGCGAATCTGGGCGAGAGCCCGCCAGGCAGCCCCCTCGGGAGCCGACCCGCCATCCAACCAAGCTCTGAGTTTCGGGTCCCAGGAGCTTCCGAGCCCGCTTTGCTTCACAGAGTGCACAAAGAGCTTCCACCACCCGGCTCTTGTGGCTCGCCCACCGCCGCGCCGCACCGCCAGCAACCTCCATAGCTGCGACGACGCAGCGCCATGATCCCCGGCACGCGTCATCAGCTCCGCCCGCGCGAAGATGAGCCCCGCACGCTCTCGGGCTGAGGCCAGACCCACAGATCGCTCCAATGCCGCGTCCGCGCGGCGATACTGACCATCGGCCGCTGCGGAGCGAGCGAGTCGTCGCAACGCGCTCACCTCCGCTGGCGCCAGCTCCACGAGCTGCTCCGCTACGGCCAACGCGGTGGCATGGAGTCCGGCGCGCTCGGAGAGGGTGTGCGCCAGCGTGAGGTCCGACGCGGCATACCTTCCACGCCGCGCGCGATCCACCAGCAAGACAACCGCCTCCTTCGAGGCGCCCGCACGCACGAGGGCGTCGACACGAAGCGAAGTCACGCGACGCGACCACCGACGCGGCCCCGCATCGAGGGTGCCGAGCCTCGCGGCAGCGGCACTGGGCTGCCCTCCATCGAGTTCCGCGCGGGCGAGCAATACCTGCAGTCCGATGTCTCGGGGATAGCGGTCCGCCAAAGCCTCGAGTCGCCGATGCAGCGTCGCGGGTCCAAGCGCCCGCCGCAGTTTCTTCCACTGACCCCGATCGAACGGTGAGCGCCGCAGCTTGGCCAGACGTTGTGCAACCAGCGCACGGTCGTCGTCCCGTCGTTCGATGGACCAATCGTCTGGTGGGGAGGCATCCGCATGTCTCACGCCCAGAACGCAAGCCAACATACACATTCCGATGCGCGCTGACCGGACAAGGCGTACGGGCCGCGAGGGGGATAGAGTTCGCGTACTTGGCGCTGGATGTGGCAGGGTTGCGATATCGATGAGGTTAGCAGCCGTTCGGCCCGCCCAAAGCAGGCGATCGCTACGGACGCGCTCCGCGTCGCCAGCGCGTGAAGGGCGAGGGAGACACCACAAGAAACGCCCGCCCCGGAAACGGCCACGAGGCCGCGCGATTCGCCACCCGCGGCGCCCCACGCGGCCCACGCGGGGTTGACCTGCGCCGACAGACGCCTAGATTCAGCCACCGCTCCTACTATGCCTATCTACGAGTACCACTGCAGCACGTGCGACAAGGACTTCGATGTCATGCAAAAGCTGGCAGATCCGCCGTTGCGCGAGTGCGAAACGTGCGGGGAGAGGGTGACGAAGGTGATGACCGCCGCGGCGTTCCACCTCAAGGGAGGCGGCTGGTACAAAGACGGCTACGCGAGCCAGAAAGCCGACACAGGCGACGCGAAGCCCTCGGAAACCGACGCTTCCAAGTCCAGCGAAGGCTCGTCAGACAAGGCGCCCGCTCCCAAGGACGGCGCGACCTCGGCCCCAGATGTCTCGAAGGCGAAGACTCCGCCGACTCCTCGCTCGAGCGACCCGAAAAAAACCAAGCCGGGGGCCGACGCCTAGCGCCCGCCCCCGGGGCTCAGCCCACGGCGACACGGAGAGCGAACCCCGGTGCACCCCGTGAAAAGTCGCCGAAGGACAGGGAAGCGGAGCCGCGTGCAGCTCCCCGATGTCGTATGGGCGCTGCTGCAGCGCCGTATGGGCGCCCCCCAACTCGCCCTCGAACGCATCCGGCTCGTATGGCGTGGTGCCGTGTCGCCCTTCCCGGACGATCCCGTCCGCAGCTGGCCCGCCGCGTTTCTACGGCGCAAACTCGTGGTCGAGGTCACGAACAGTCAGTGGCTGCACGAGTTGCGCTATCACGAGGCGAACATACGCGAGCGGCTCCATCAGTTGTGTCCCGATGTAGAGATCGATGAATTCCGCTTCGTTATCGCCCGCGGTGACTTCGACCTGGGACCCCCTCTAGAGACATCGCCGAGTCCGACAGAGCGTTTGGAGCCGCCGCTGGAGGCCGACCCACCCCGCGAAACGATGGCGGCGCTCCTCAAGGTGCAAGATCCGACTCTGAGGGACCTACTCGCAAGCACGCGCCTCGTCTTGGGGCAACGCCACCCTTTGAAAAAATAGGCTTGTGACTGGGCAGCAACGTGAGCCGGGCCGTTTACGCTGGGGAAAGCGGGACGGAGAAATCCGCGCGACTAGATGTAAAAGTCGATCAGAGCAATCCCGCGCTCTGGCTCTTCCGCCGCCTCACCTGCGTCGCGCTCGCGTGCCTGCGCTGGTGGGTCCACAAAGGGATCGGGCAACTCAAGCTCAAGCGCGGGCCGCTCTTCCACAACTTCCACCGGGACGCCCACTCTACGACGCGCTCGCTGGAACGCACTGTCCAGCCGCAGCGGTTGCACTCGAGCGTTGCTCCATCGGTCTTCGCCGAGGCTGCGGCGCTCGATCGTCGACGGCTCCATAGGTCGAATCGTGGCGGATGGGAATAGCGGATGCGAATTAACGACTTTCCTGGCGTCATCCGCAGTCCGCATATGTCGTCGCGTGCTCACCTATTAACCAGGCTAGTACCACGCGCCCCACATGCAACCCCGACCACCCGAGTGGAAGGCCCGCAAGACGGCGCGCCTACCGGCGCGGGAGGCCTGCAATTCGGCGCGGCTACCGGCGCGCGGACCTCGGCGGGACGTCGTGTGCTCAGGTTGGCGTAACCTGATCCCGACCGGGCCAAGACCTGAGACGATCGTCAAGCGACTCAGAAGTCCGCCACGACCCATCGCTCCCCCTCGCGTTCGAGCCGCGCAATCGCCTCCCCCTCCGAGCGCAGCACCGCATGATGCGCGTCGATGTGAAGCACACCGTGTAGGTTTCGACGCAGACGATCTCGGCTGGCGCGCAGCTCGTCGCCACGCGGACTCGCGTCCCACATCGAAGCCAAATCCGCCTCGGCCAACCCGGATCGAAAGCGGCTCGGGGCGAGTTCCAAGACCACGTCCCAACGACGGTTCAGCGTAGCGAGGACAAAACTGGCGAGTGCTTGGCGCGGCGTACGTTGTCCGTAATATGCGCTGGGGTCACTATCGAATCGCCAGCCTGCCAGTACCCTCACCGCCGCGACCGGCCTGTCTGGAGCCAAGAACAACAACGCCCCGGGTGTCGCTTCGGCCGCCCGCAGGTCCGCCGCCCACGCGTCTCGGCTTCCGGGGGCCAAAACAGAATTCCCGTCCACCCACGCGCGGTAGCCGGGCAGCACGTAGGACTCGAAACCGATCCGCTCGCCGCGGCGTATTGCTGAACTCATCTCGCCGGCCATGGTCTCCAGCTCGTGCTTCTGTTTCGCCGCGCACGCCCCCGTCAACACGACAAACCACGTGAGGAGGCTAGCCTGCATCATCACGCGTGGGACGCTTCTCGACCACTGCGACGAAATTGGCCGATGCTCGCAACTGTCCTTCCACCCGGATCTCCCCAGAAAACTTTCCTATCCGCCCCCCTCGTAGCATCTGCACGTGCACATCCAAGACATCTCCCGGCTCCACGAGAGCGCGAAATTTCGCGTCCTTGATACTCATGAAAAAGCAGATCTCGGTCACGGGATCGAACATGTCCGACGCTCGGGACAAAATGACCGCAGCTTGGGCCATCGTTTCCACTAGGACAACACCCGGGACAACCGGCATCCCTGGGAAGTGGCCTTGCAAGATCGGGTCGCTCATCGACACGAGTTTCCGTGCGTGCACACTCTCCTTTGGAACCACGTCCAGCACGCGGTCGATGAACAAGAAGGGATAGCGATGAGGAAGCGCTTCCGCGATGCCTCTTGCGTCAAGCTGCATATGCCGCACCATAGACGAAAGCAAGCCGCGCGAGATGCGACAAACAGGATTCGAGCTGCCGCGCGGGACAATTAGCTGGTGTGCTTCTTGTTGTAGCGCTCGATCACGCGCTTCGTGATGTCGTATCCGTCCTGCGCGTAGATGACGGTCATGTTGTCCCGCACAAGCACGAGATCTAGCTTCATTTCCTTCGCCAGATCTGCCACCAGCCCTTGACAGTTCGTGTAGATCTTTTCGACCAAACGCCCCTCTTGCTGCTGCAACTCCTGCTGCAAGGCCATGTACATGCTCTGCCACTCCATCATGTCGCGTTGGAGCTTTTCTTGAGCCGCCTGCAACGCTGGGCCCGACAGATTCTTCAACTTCACCTGCTCGGACTCCAACTTGGTGCGTTTCTTGTCGAGTTTCTGCTGCTTACGCTTCGAACTCGACTCCAGATTCGCCCGCGCTTTCTTGCCCTGGTCCGTCTCATTGAGCACCCGTTGCAGATCCACCATCGCAATCTTGCTTGCTCCCGGTATCCCCGCCATCGCCAGGGGCGGGAACGCCAGCAAACACAGCGCCACAGCCCACGACGTGAGCGTCCCCCGAACGATGAACCGCGCGGAGTTGAGGACAGACGGGAACGATCGGAAACGTGAATTCGAAGGGATGCTCATTTGTGTCTCTTGTCGTAGGCCACGATCACGCGGTTCGTGAGATCGAGTGCCGGCTTTGCGTACAACACTGTCGCCTGGGAACGGACCAACACGACGTGGATCCTGTCTTCCAGAGCTATCTGTTTGACGATCGTCGAGACGCGCCTATAGATTCGCTCGGTGAGCAGGCCCTCTTTTTGAGCCAGATCCTCGGTCAACTTCTGATAGAGCTGCTGCAACTCGGCATCTTTGCGTTGCAACGATTGCTGACGACGCATCAGTTCTGGCGCCGAGAGCATCGCCGATTTCGCGCGTAGATCATCCACAGATTTCTGTAGATCTTTGCCCTTCCGCTCGAGCTTCGCTTGGTTTCTGGTGTACACGCGTTCGAGGTCGCGTTTGCCCTTCTTACCTTCGCTGGTTTCGAGAATGCACCTTTGGACATCCACGAGCGCCACGCGCTGCGTTTCCGCAGCGCGCACGTCTTGAGGCGCCCAGGACGCGAGCGCCGAGAAGCTGAAAGATAGGGAGAGAAGAAAAACGCGGGCAATGCGACCCATAGGAAGGCGAACCCTATCCGTGCTGGCGACCACCAGCAACCGCGATAGCGACGCGTCTCCGTAACTCCCTATTCATCTGATCCCACTTGGGCGTCCCGCGCCCCGAAGCTCACGCCTAGGGCGCGGAACGTGGGCCCGCGCCCGGCCTACTGGCGCCGCAGCGACGCCACGAAACTGCGGGTCCAAGCATCTAGAAACCCGTCCCCACGTTGAACTCGAAGACGATCGGGTCGTCCGCGACGGGCATCAACGCTGTCCGCGGCTGACGGTCGAGGGGGATGCCCCACTCGAAACGCAGGGGTCCGATGGGGGATTGCCAGCGGAATCCCCAACCGACAGACGCCCGCAGATCGCGGAACCTGAAACTGGAACAAGGGTCGCTCTTGGGAAGACGCTCTGGGTCCGGTTCGGCGCAATACAGTGTTTCCGTGTTGAAGGCATTGCCCGAGTCGAAAAAGAGCACGCCTTTGATATTCGCCGGGGGAATCATCATGAACTCGAGCTCGAGGTTGAGCGAGGTGAGGAGGTTTCCACCCACCTCGTATGAGATCAGCCGCGCGGTAGGGTCGGCGGAGCTTTGGACCTTGATCCGGGGACCCAAGGATCGCAGGCGAAAACCGCGGATACCGCCGTGCCCGTACACGCCCCCTGCAAAGTAGCGCTCGAATACCGGCACCCCCGTGGGCTCGGTGCTGTGCACATACCCTACCTGCAGCTGGGACCGGAACACGAGCCACGCGCGGAAATTCTTCTCGGTGCGGATCACAGGGAAGTAGAACCGACTGCGCAACATGTAGCGATTGTAACGGTTCTGAGATCCCAGGTACTTGCTCGCGAACTGGGCCCGGAGGGAATGGAACTGGCCGGACGTGGGAAACAAGAGGTTGTCCCGTGAGTCGTACTGGACCCGGGCAGTGGCGGCGGATGTAATCCCATTGGCGAATAGATTCGAGATCATCACGCCCTTCGGCACGTTCACCGACCCCCCTGGAGAAAAGATACCTGTCCCGGATCCGGCACCTCCAAGAGTGGCCTCGACGGCCTCAAACTCGTAGCCAGCCCAAACCGACAAATCGGGCAATTTCGGGATGGGGTAGCCCCACTCGAGACTGCCACCGCTGCTCTCTCGTGTGAAACTTGGATAGTGATTTTGGGAGTTGAACACGCTAAAAATGAAGTTCCATTTCGTGTCCATGAAGTATCGCGTGTAATAGCGAAAGTTGAACAACCGGCGCAGGCTCGACATCTGGGCGACCAACGATACTGAACTCCCGCGGCCCAAGAAGTTGTCGTAGGCGATCTGTGCTTGCAAAACGAAATTTTCGATTGTGCTAAACCCAGCCCCGATCTGAAACGTACCGGTGCGGCGCTCCGTAACCTCGACGTTGATGATGATCCGGTCGTCCTCGCCGCCCCGCGTGGTCGAGAGATTCACATCTTCGAAGTAGCCCAGGCGCAACACACGATATTCTGACGCCGTCTTGCCGGACTCGGAGTAGAGGTCGCCCTCTTTGAGCACGATCTCCCGCCGGATCACCTTGTCCGACGTTTTGTCGTTGCCCGCAACGTTGACCCTCTCGATGTACACGAGAGGGCCTTTCTGAACTTCGAGCACGATGTAGAGCTTGAGATTTTCTCGATCAAAGCGCTGATTCGGGATCACGTTCACATAGGCGTAACCGCTATTTTTGTACTTCAGCTCGATAGCCTGCCGCACCTCGTTGATCTTCCCCACCGAGGCGACATCACCTGGTTCCAGGCGCGGAGTGATGAGCTCGGACAGGACTTCTTCCGAGTAGAGTTCCTTGTCTCCCCGCGCCACGACCTCCTTCGCTCGTACCTCTCCGATATGGAATAGGGGCCCTTCGCTGATGGGCACAGTGATGTGAGCGAAACGGCGATCGGCACTGAGGGCCAACTCCGCGTCACCCACGTCGGCCTCGAGAAAGCCCTTGTCCATGTAATAGCTGCGTAGGTTGGTGTAGTCCTGGGTAAACGCGTCACGATTGTACACCCCCCCCGCTCGCTTCGTGATCACGCTCATATAGCTGCCGACCCGAGTCAGCATGTAGGTCTGGAGTTCCTCGTCGCTGAGGGCCTTGTTGCCGACAAAAGTGATCTCCCGAACGATCACCTCCGCTGCTTCATGGACGACCAGCACCACGTCGACCTTGCCGGCTTCATCCTCCACCGGCCGGAGTACGTAGGAGACTTCGGCCAGGAAGAATCCCTCCTCCGTGTAGAGCGACTTCACCTTTTCCACATTGGCCGTGACCTTGCCGAGATCGAGGACCTCGTTCTTGGCCAAGTCAAGCACGTCGTTGATGGCGTCGAGTTTGACCTTGTCGTTGCCCTCGACGATGATCTTCCGCACCGTGGGGCGCTCCTTGACGACGTAGGTCAGCACAACACCCGCCGGCGTCAGATCACCCTCCACTTGCACGTCTTCGAAATACCCCAAAGCCCACAGCTTTCTGAGATCTGTGGCGAGCTTGAGGGCGTTGACAAGTTCGCTCGGCGAGCTATCCAGTTCGAGCAGCATCGCTTCGGACTCGACGCGACGATTTCCGCGGAAACGGATCTCGGCGATTGGCTGCCCGTATAGCGCTTGCGGGTCTTCAGCGATCAGCAGCGTCGGAAGCTCGAGCGCGCGCAGTCCCACAGTTCCGGCAGCGACCGGACTCGCCGGCCACGCCCACACGCCCAACAGAAGCGACAGACAAGCGAGCAGTCCCGCAAAGCGGTGCCGCGCAGCGGAGCGTCGCGGCGGAACTCTGAACAATCTATGGGGCGGAATCGGAATCATGGGTTAGGGGCGAGAGGGCGTCGGCAGACCCCAAGTCAGCATCGACATCCAAGATCATTCCGTCGGCCATGCGCACGATCCGTGGCATCTGCTGGGCCAGCTCCATGTTGTGCGTGACAAGCAGCATGCTCAGATTGTGTTCTTCGTTGAGACGGAACAGCAGGTCGTGGACTTCGGCACTCGTACGAGTGTCGAGGTTGCCGGTTGGTTCGTCCGCAAGCAGCAGTCGAGGTCGCATGATCAGCGCTCGCGCGATCGCCACACGCTGCTGCTCGCCGCCAGAAAGCTCACCGGGACGATGTTTGAGACGCGGCGTGAGCCCGACCTCGTCTAACATGGCTTTTGCCCGATCACGTGCCTCGGCCACCGGACGGCGAGCAATGAGCGCGGGCATCATGACGTTTTCGAGGGCGTTGAACTCTGGAAGCAGATGGTGGAACTGGAACACGAAACCGATACTTTGATTTCTGAACCGCGCAAGATCGGGAGGTGGTAGCCGAGTGATGTCCACGTTCCCGAACAGGATCTCTCCCGAGGAGGGCAAGTCGAGCGTGCCGAGACAGTGCAGCAACGTAGACTTTCCCGCTCCAGAGGCGCCGATGATGGTGACCATCTCCGCTTGGTGCAAGGTGAGATTCACGTCGCGCAACACCCGAAGCACGCGGGTGCCAAGGGTGAACTGCTTGTACATGTGGATGACCTGCACCAGCACAGGCCGCTCGGGCGGCGTAGGCGTCGTCATCGGGCGAGATCGAGGCCACCCTAGAGCCCAGGTTTTGCCGTGTCAACGGCCACGGGGTCGTCCCCGTGGCATCCGCGGCCTCCCCTCGCGCTCCCCGGAACTTCCGGCCTCCCGCCCCCCTGCGGCTCGTCGCGAGCGTCAGCGGCGCAGCTCGATCGATCACTCGAGCTGGCGAAGCCCGTCCACAGGGCGTATTCGAGAGGCGACATACGCTGGATACAGGCTCGAAGCCCACACGATCACGAGCGCGGCACACCCCACGATCGTCACCTCCATCGGATCGACCGCGACAGGCAGCCGTTCGTTGTAATACAGGTTCTCATTGAGAGGAAACCCGTAGCGCTCCAGCGCTTGGCAGATACCTAGCCCCACGCAGATCCCGAAGAATGCGCCAAGCAGCCCCACGCAGAGTCCCTCTCGGACAAACACATTTCGGATCTGCAGGTCACGGCATCCCATCGCCTTGAGAATGGCGATCTCTTGCGCTTTCTCCAACACGCTCATGAGGTTGCTCGCCAAGATGCCAAACGACGCGACGAGCACGACAAAAAGGAGCGCGACGAACATGGCGATCTTCTCGAGCAACATGGCCGAGAACAGATTTCGATTCAAATCCTGCCAGGTTTCAACCACCAGGTCCCCGTCGCGCCCCAAATCTGCGACCACTCGGGCGACGACACGTTTTCCAGCGGCGAGCTCACTGACGTCATCGAGTTTGATTTCGATCCCGGTGATCCGGTCGCCCGTGAGGAGGAAGGCTTGGGCAGTAGGCAACGTGATGTACACGTTCTTGCGGTCGTACTCATACATCCCCGAGAAAAACACACCACCTGTGCGCGTAGCGAGCACGCCGGGCACGCGTCCTGCGGGCGTCATGCGCCCGATGGGGGTGATCAACTGAACCGGCGCACCCACCTGAACGGCGATCTCCATCGCCAACTCGCGACCTATTAGTATCGGGTGGATATCCGCCTTGCTGCCACCGATCTCGATCTGGGCAACGTTCCCCAGCTGCGGGACGGGCCGCGGGGTCGGGCCGCCCGTAGCAGCGTCGGGGTCATCGGGCGCAAGGCCCAGCACGATGGCAGGATTCTCCCACCCAGCGCCCGACACGTCGATCTCCCGGCTCGGCTCCCGAACCGGCTCCCGAGCCGAGAGCCGAGAAAATTTTCCACTGGGCGCCACGTTGGGGGAGACGAATTCCACGACGGGATCTTCCCACACGCCATCTTCGGCCTTGGTCGGGACCACCGCGGGCAGCACCGGGAGGCTCCTCGGCGAGATACCCGATAAGGACCGAATCGGGCTGGCCTCGGCCGCAGCGATCGCGGGTTTCACCGGGGCGCTGCGCGAGGACGAGGGGCTCGATTCCGACGGCGACGGCGACGGCGCGGACGCGATGGCTCCGGGTGGCGTCTTTTTGGAAGGCTCGAGATGCCGCAGACGCCAAGGACGATTCGGACGACGCGTGTCTGCGCGAACGTGCGCCTCAAGCAAGGACGGGTCGGCGAGGGAGCCGAAGTCACCCTCGCGGATGATGTCAGGCAAGTTCGACACCGACATCAATCGTTCCGGGATCACGCCTATCAGCGTGGCCCCCTGACGATTCGTCCCACTTCGCACCATCACCTCACCTTCGATATACGGACTCGCTCCCGCCACCCCCGACGCCGACGCGATTTCAGCCACCAGCTCGTGGTAGTTCGCAAATCGATCCCCATCGACCCTCGCTACGCGGATGTGAGCACGTTGAGCCAAGATCTTGTCCCGGAGATCGCCCTCGAGCCCGCTCATCAAAGACAGTACGAGCACGAGAGCCATGCACCCCAAAAGCACAGAAAACGTGATGATGCTGGACAACAGATTGAAGTAGCGGCAGAGGCCGCCGAAGAGCAGCAACATCGCACCCGCGAAAATGCTGATCGCCGCGAACACGCCGTAACTTCGTTGAAGTTGCGCCCCCGACGAAACCCCGAGCACGAGGTCTGGACTCAGCGCATCGAGACCGGTGTTGGGCGGAGCGAGGGCGTAGGAAGCATACGTTCCGAAGCCAGCGCCCAGAAGGAGAAGAAAGATGGAGACCGCGACCACAATCGCTGTCCATCGCGGGCGAAGTTCCCCTACTCCGAGGTGCCGCCACGCGATGCGCCACTCCAACGACCGGGTTCCCAAACTACCCATCGTGGTGGGTCGCGCCCTGGCGAAGTAGGTACGCCTCGATGAACGGGTCCAACTTGCCGTCGAGCACGCCGTCCACATCCGAGAGCTTGAAGTCCGTACGATGATCGCTAACTTGCCTGTACGGATGCAGGATATACGACCGTATCTGGCTCCCCCACTCGATGAGTTTCTTCGATCCTTCGAGCGCGGAAAGCTTGTCGTCTCGCTTCTGACGTTCGATATCCCATAACTTGGCCTTCAGGACGCGCATCGCGGTGGCCATGTTCTTGTGCTGGGAACGTTCCAACTGACACGCCACGACGATCCCCGTCGGAAGATGGGTGAGCCGGACCGCCGACTCGGTCTTGTTGACGTGCTGGCCACCGGCCCCCGAGGAACGAAACTTGTCCACTCGAAGCTCACTTTCCGGCACCTCGATACCCGACGAATCGTCCTCGGCGATATCGGGCACCACCATCACACTAGCAAAGCTCGTTTGGCGCCGCGCCTGGGCGTCGAACGGTGAGATTCGGACCAGACGATGCACACCGATCTCCGAACGCAGATGACCGTACGCGTACTCTCCCACGATCTCGAGCTCGGCACCGCGGATCCCGGCCTGGTCAGCCTCCTGGAAGTCCAAGATTCGAACCTTGTAGCCGTGACGTTCCCCCCAGCGCTGGTACATGCGGACCAACATCTCGGCCCAGTCCTGAGAGTCCACGCCTCCGGCCCCAGCATTTATCGACATCAGAGCGCTGTCGACGTCATGCTCCCCCGCGAGCATACGCCGAAACTCGAGGAGGGCGATGTCGGAGTCCGGCGCGTCGAGCATCTCCCAGGCCTCGCGGATGGCGTCCTCGTCGCCCTCGTCACGGGCCATGCCGTACAGTTCACGCGCCTCGTCGATTTGCCCCTGCGCAAGGTCGATGGTCGCTACGGTGCTCCTGTACGACGCCTGTCGCTGAAGGACAGCCTGCGCTCGATCCGCGTCCTGCCAAAAATCGGGGTCTGCCGTCTGTGCTTCTAACTCTTCAAGCTGCTCGACCTTCTTGCTGTAGTCAAAGATGCCTCCGGAGCTCCCCGAGTCGGTCCCCGAGTCGCGCGAGGCGTTCCATCACTTTGTTGTGCTCAGGCAGCAGCGAGGGGGCTGTTTCGGACATCTCGATTCCTCAGAATACGTGCAGCGCGAGCCGAGAGGCGGCCCAGCGTCAAACCTCGATCAAACGCAGTTGTCGCCGCCTCGCCGACGGCTGGAAGGGGATCGGGTACGCCCCTGTAAAGCACGCGGTGCAATACTCGGGATCGACCGGATCTCCTTGTGCGGCCTCGAGAAGACCTGCCGGGCTCAGGAATCCGAGGGTGTCCGCTGTGATGTAGCGGCGCATCTCTTCCACGGTGTGGCTCGACGCAATGAGTTCGGACCTCGTTGGTGTGTCGATGCCGTAGAAACAAGGATGGGTGACGGGAGGCGAGGAGATGCGAACGTGGACCTCACGCGCCCCGGCGTCCCGAATCAGCTTCACGATCTTGCGTGAAGTCGTGCCGCGGACGATCGAATCGTCGATCACGGCAACACGCTTGCCCGCGAGCACGTGGGCTACCGCATTGAGCTTAAGCTTGACGCCAAAGTGCCGGATCGACTCCTTCGGCTCGATGAACGTGCGACCCACGTAGTGGTTGCGACTCAGCCCGATCTCAAAGGGCGCCCCGCTCTGCTTGGAGTAGCCCAGCGCGGCCACCATCCCCGAGTCGGGCACGGGGATGACCACGTCCACGTCGGCGGGATGTTCTTCGGCGAGCCGTTTCCCCATGGCAGCACGTGCCTCGTACACCGCTAGACCATCGATCCGACTGTCGGGGCGCGCAAAGTAGACGTGCTCAAAGATGCAGTGGCGTCCCGCTACCCGCGGCATCTTGACGCTGGTGACACCGTTGTCGTCGATGCAAACGATCTCACCAGGCTCGATATCTCGTATGCGTTCGGCACCGATCAAGTCGAACGCGCATGTCTCCGAAGCGACCACCCACGCACGCTCGTCGCTCCGCACCCGACCGAGCACCAGAGGTCGAAACCCATGCGGATCGCGAGCGGCCACGAGGCGGCCCTCGGACAGAAGCACCAGACTGTAGGCTCCACGTACACGGCCGAGAGCCTCGGCCAGGCGTTCCACGAGATCCCTCCGGCGTACCCGCGCCATCCGTTGCAGGATCACCTCCGTGTCCGAGTTGGAGGAAAAGATCGAGCCTTGGAGCTCAAGCTCTTCCCGCAACGCCTCCGCATTGACCAGGTTCCCATTGTGGGCGATGGCGAGCGCGCCGGTATGTGACTCGGCCGTGAGTGGCTGGATGTTCTTGGGCAAGGACCCGCCAGCTGTGGTGTAGCGGGTATGGCCGATGGCACTCTGACCAGGCAGCCGAGCGAGACGCTCTTGGGTGAAAGAGTGCGCGACATGCCCCATCTTTCGCACCGCGTGCAACGTGCCGTCCTGGCAGCTAACGACGCCAGCAGACTCCTGCCCGCGGTGTTGGAGCGAGTGCAGCCCTAGATAGGCGAGCGTCGCCGCTTCAAGATGACCGTAAATACCGAATACGCCGCACATAGAGCCAGGCGGAGACTCTCCTAGCACGGTTTGTGATCGCGCGTCAGGGCGCCTTGGTGCATCAAGCGCTGAATACGCGCCGTGCGCTCCGCCGGGGACCGAGGGCGACTAGTCCTAAAACAAGCGATAGGGAGGAGAGACTATGATCGGCTCGATGTGCGCGAGGCGTGGACGCAGATCCCCCGGCGACGGCGGTAGCCTCGCTCTGGCTGGGTCGGATTGTTGGGGATGCTCG
>JAZGFE010000104.1:0-5616 GCA_036479215.1 Nannocystaceae bacterium
CGGCAAAAAATAGTCCCACATGTAGCGTCCGGTGAGACGGATCGCTACGAGCTGAAGCAGCAGCGCCGCCAGGCAGGCAAGGGTGAGCGAGGCAGACGTCCGCGCCCGTAGCAGGAAGGCGGCTGCCGAAACCGCCAGCACGGTGGGTAAAAGGAGCTCGAAACGTCGCAGCTCGCTGAATAAGGAGGCTGTTGTTGCCGGGTGCTTTGGGCTAGGGAGGTGGTACTCCAGGGCATAGAAGTAGGTTTGATCAACATAGTCACCGAGCGCACCGCCTGCCCACAGCCAGATCAGAATCAAGGTCGGGACGACGAGAAGACCCTCTCCTACCCACCGCGCGCTGCGTAGTTTCGCGTGGGCGTGGAACCAAGCCGGCGCGACCACGCCCACGACCGGCAGTGCGAGTTCTTGTTGGAGCATGGCCATTGCGCCGATCATCACCCCGGCGAGGCGATAGCGAGGTCGGCCGCGACTGTAAAGGCAGATCACGGTGCCAACGAGGAGGGGAACTGCGAACGAACGGGTGTCGCCGTAGCGTCCGCCGTCTTTCCAGAGCTCGGGCACTGTGCGCATCAACACAATCAGGGCCGTTGCGTGTAGAAACGCGAATGGGACCGATCGTGCGCGTAAGAACAACAGGAGCGCACAGCAAGCCACCAGCATCGCGATGGACTCGAGCAACCAGATTCCCCATGGCCCGAACCCATGCCCCAAAGCGGCGATCAAGTAGATCAGTGGCGGCTTGTCATAGAATCCATCGCTATACGGATAGCCTCCCGTTGCGATCCGCATCCCCAGGTACCGATAGATCTCGCGATCCCATCCCTGTGCGCGCACCTGGGGACTGAAGGTGTAGTGCACGATCAGGATCACGACGAGGATGCCCAGCATCTGGGCCCAAATGGGAGGGGCGGGCCTCGTTGGGGATGAACTCATGCAGGGGGGGTGCCGAATACCGCGATGCGATCGATTCGCTCGATGAACGCGCTACGCTCGGTGCCGCGGCCGAGCTCGAGCGTCGTTACGGCGACCCGACCGAGGAGGTGGGTGATGTCTTGTCCCTCTCGACAAGGTTCAAGGTATTCGCTGATGGCCGAGATCGCGTACATCTGGTCGCCATCTTCGCCGATGTAGAGCATGATGTGTCCTGGCATGTAGAGGAGCACCATGCCCGACTGCGCCGATCTGATAATCTGCTCGCGCTTCTCCTGTTCGGACGTCGCTTGGAGCGAGATGCTCACACTGCCGAGGTTCGCTTGGACTCGCGAGTTGCGTGCGAGGCGAATGCCGAAAGTCGCGAATAGGTCGTGGAGGAAACGCGAGCAATCGTAGCTTCCGTATCGCCCTCCCCAACCGTAGGGGCGCCCGATAGCATCAAAGGCGAGGGCGAGCACGTTGTTCGATGTGAAAGGGATGGTGGTGCGGGCGACACTTCCCGTGACGGGGAGGGTCGTTTCAACGATGCCGGCCTCGGTGGGAATCAGCACGCGGTGCGTGGCGTCGTCGCCTCCGATGCGCGGAAAGCTGCTACCGAGGCGGAGCCACGGCGGATCGGCCCCGAGCGTGCTCTGTACCCGGTCTGAGATCACGATCACGCGTGGGCGGTGTGCCAGGTAGGTTCGCAGGCGTGTCTCGCCGAGTGCGGGCGTCAACGGTGCGCGGTATATCCACCCCACCGAGTGGCCGGCGTGGACGTAGGCCCAGTCACCGTCGGTGTGTTCGAGCAGAACCCGTATGGCCTCACCCGTATGCAGGCTCGCGCAGCGATTGCGATCGAACGCCAAGTCGATGGGCGGAGCGTACAGCCCTTCATCCGTGGGGATGCACCAAAGCGGCGTTTCGCGTGCCACGAGGTGGACACGATCGACGGGATGGCTCGCGGCGATGCGGGCAAGCGCGCGGGACAAGGTCGCCGCGCCACCTTGCACGTAGCGACCGCTGGCGACGCGCTTGTGCAGCCATACACGGCGTTCTTCGATCTCTTGCTGGACCCGAAGGGGATCGCCGGCGGCGGGTTGAAGAATGTCACGGAAACCGCCCGCAATGGCCTCGCTCGTGCGATTGAGGCTTGCGATCTGCGGGTCATCGAGGAGCTGGCGGCGGCCACCGGTTTGGGTCGCCAGGCCCAGCCAAAACGCCGCGGTCTCGTGGTGCGCCGAGGTGCCCGCTGCGAGGGCTGTGGGGATGCCCTCGGTCGGACAGACGAAAGCCGTGCGCTCGCGCTGTCGCCAGGGGGACGGGGAAGGTTCAACGCGCATGCCTGGGCTGGGCGCGGGCTCGCAAGCCGCCAGCAGCGTGGTCACCAGCAGCGTGGCCGCCCGCAGCGTGGCCGCCCGCATCCGCGCCGCGATCCCATCGAGGACGCTCATCTCATCCACGATAGCGCCACGGGGCGCGCGTGGTGAATTTCATCGCGTCCCTTCGCGGCGCACTGAACCGATGGGGAGGGGGCGCGAGGCCGGGCGAGGGGAGGGGCAAGGGGGGAGCGGATCGACGGACCGCTGGGGGTATCGCGGGTCGCGGAAGGGCGCGTTGCGACCCCGGCGGGCGCGCGCTACCCTCCGGCCCCGGTGAGCCCAGCGAAGCGATTTCGAACCTGGGTCCGGTCGGAACAAGCGATGGCGTGGCGCCAGCTGGTGACCGATTGGACCTCGTGGTGCCGGCTGTGTGTGGCCCCTTCCAGCTATCTGCTCGTGGTCGCCCTCGTGGCCACGCTCTACGCCAAGTCCGTCGGGGCGCTGGATCTACGCGGAGAGCCAGCGTGGAAGATCGTACCTGTCGTCGGGTTGCTCGACGTCGCTGTGTTCATGGGGGCGGCCGGGTTGTTTGCGTGGCTCGAGGCACGCTCGCGCTTCGCTAGCTGGCTCACGATCCCCCTTGCCGCTACGTTGGCTGTGTTTGGTTGCATCAACGCGGCCTATCTTGTGTTGGCCGGTGAACAGGGAAGCTGGTCGGCGCTCGAGGGCCTGGTGAAGCAGGCTGCGGACATTGAGATGGTGCTCTCGAGCATGGTCGACGCTAGGGTCGCCGGCTATCTTGTGCTCGGTGTCGCGGTGGCAGTGGCGTTGCCCTTCGGAGTGCGCCGGATCCTGCGTCGGCACGCCGGGCCGTGGGATGCGAGGGGGCACGCGCAGATTCGAGCGCGTTGCGCCTGGCTCATCGCCGCCCCGGCCGTGCTGGCGACGTACACACTGCCGGGGCCCAACTCCGTCGATGCGCGGTCGCTGACCAAAAACGCGATTTGGACCATTGCGCGCACGACCACCAACACGTTCGAGAAGGGGCGTTTCTCGGGTTATCCGAACAAGCGACTGGTCTCCGCGGACACCATCGAAGCATTCGCAGGCCGGGAACCGGTGAATGTGCTCTTCTTCTTCCTCGAATCGACGCGTTACGATCACACCTCCCTCGTGGCGACGGGCGAGGGGCTGGCTGAAACGCCACATCTAGCCGCACTCGCCGGGCGTGGGGTCGTGGCTCACGATGCACGAGCGGTGTTGCCTCATACGACGAAGTCGATGTTCACGATGCTGTGTGGCCGCTTGCCCACGATGCAGCGCGGTATCGTGGAAGTGTCGGACGACCCGCGATTTCAGTGCCTGCCCCGAATTTTGCGAGACGCGGGATACCGCACCATGTTCGTACAGAGTGCGTTCGGGACGTTTGAGCAGCGCGCACGACTGGTGCGAAAGTTCGGCTATGAGGACTTCGAGGCCTGGGAGGACATGCGTGGGCAGGTGCTCGGATATCTCGCGTCCGAGGACGTGTCGATGGTGGACGCCTTGGGTAGCTGGCTCGACCACACCGACGCGCAGAAACCCTTCTTCGCGACGCTGCTTAGTTCGGCCACCCACCATCCCTATCGCCTTTCGAGGGAGCTACGTTCGCGCCTAGTCAAGTCGGACAGGTCGGATAAGCCCCGAAAGACGTCAGCCCAACGATACGCGCGCTTGGTCGAGGAAGAAGATCGCGTCTTGGGGTTGGTGATCGAGGAGCTGCGCCGTCGGGACCTGTTGGACAACACGCTGATTCTCGCGGTGGGTGACCACGGGGAGGGGTTCGGGGAGCATGGTGTACGGCAGCACGACAACAACTACTTTGAGGAAGGGTTGCGCGTCCCCTTCGTGCTAGCTGGTCCCGGAATCGAGCCAGGAGTTGTCCCAGGCAACGTCAGTCTAATCGACGTCGTGCCCACGTTGCTGGCCCGCTGGGGGATGGACCTCGAGCCCCTCTGGCGAGATAAATTGCTGGGGCGCGATATCCTCGATCCGAAGTTTGATACGAGCGGCCAGCCTCGTTTTTTCAGTTGCTACAGCCCGATGCGGTGTCGAGGGTTCGTCATGGATCGCAAGAAATTGGTCTATGTGCCCGAAACGGACGAGATGTGGGCCTTCGACCTGGCCACTGACCCCGGAGAGAACAACCCGTTGGTGCCGGACGACGCGCTCATGGAACGGGTTCCACGGCTGCACCAACTGGTGGAAGACCACCGCATCAAGGGGTGGAAAATGAAGTACGCACGTGTGGCGTACGGTGATTGGTTGTGTCGCAAGTCCCGGAACCGTTGCAAACATCCGGGGGCGCATAAGGCCGGCCATCGGGTGGTGGGCAAGGCCGCGCGGGCCTGGAAAGCACGGCGAGCCGCGGCTGCGAAGGAAAAACGTCGCGCGTCGAGACCCGAGTCGTTGCCACCCGTGGGACCGCCCCAAGCCCCGGTGCCGGGGCCGGGGAGGCCGGCCGGCACCACGTCGCGTGGAGGCGCGACGGGAGGAGGCGCGACGGGAGGAGGCGCGACGGGAGGAGGCGCGACATCGGCATCCCGGATAGACGGCAGCATCGGTGGGTCCTCCCCTTCGGGGCCCGTCCGTCAAGCCGCGCCCGAACCATCCGAGAACCCGCAGCGGAGGGGCGAGATCCGTGGTGGGCAGGTCCGACCCCCATAGCTGTCAGCCACGGGTCCAGGCAGCCGCCATGCCGATACGCAAGTGGGGCACCTGTTGTGGCTTGGAGCGGGGATGGTCGCGGCAGAGTATGTCGGCCATGGACGGAAGACGCTCGACGGGTTCGCCGAGACCAAGTGGCATGACCGCGGCGATAAGGGCTGGCCAGAGGATCGTCGCTGGCTTCCAGGGCTGCCGGAGACCGGTCCGATGCGGCTGTGACGGCCTTCTGGGTGCCGCGGTTCTCGCGGACGCCGCGAAGTCTGCGAGTCTGGTCCACGCACCACAACGCCAAGAATAACTTCTTCCCGGTCAACCGAGTGCTTGCGCCGCTCCTGCTCAGACCGCCCACCGTGATCACGATAGGCGGTATGAGCACCGAACTGCGGAAGGTGATCTACAGCACGAATGCCATTGAAGCCGCCAGCCGCCAGGCACGCTGGCGCTACGAGCGCCGGCTGAGCCCGTAGATGGCCAAGTCAGAGGAAGCGACGGTGAGGTGCGACAGTATCGTCGGACAGACATGGTTCGTCCATTGACGACGATATTCGGGACGGTAGATGTCGAACGCGTCGGCTTGCGAGGCCGTGACACGGGGTCCTTGATGCCACTCGATGCGGTGTTGAACCTTCCGGCAGACAAATATTCGCATGGTGTGCGTCGGCGCGTGGCCACG
>JAZGFE010000105.1:0-65064 GCA_036479215.1 Nannocystaceae bacterium
AGTTTGACGCGCGCGTCCGCGTTGGTGAACAGCGCCTGTGTGATTTGGTGGGACGCTTGTTCGAAGCTCTCCACGGCGCGTTCAGACATCGCTACTCGAACGGCGCCGATGGACTTGAAGCCCCCGAGCGAGTCGTCGGGTTCGAGGACATCAACCGACGGCGGCTCGACGCCTAGCAGATCACGCACAGAGTTGCGGTACTCCTCAACCGTGAGCCTATGAAGTCTCGCCGGCGGTGGCACGAACGTTAGCTCACTGGACCCGTCGCTGTCGTCGCTGTCGTCGCTGTCGTCGCTGTCGTCGCTGTCGTCGCTGTCGTCGCTGTCGTCGCTGTCGTCGCTTCCACTGTCGTCGCTTCCACTGTCGTCGCTTCCACTGTCTTCGTTCGTGTCGTGGGTATTGACACCGCCCGAACCCGTTGTCGTCGCGTCTCCCGTCGACGAGCCGCACGCGGCAGCTAGCGTCAACGACAGCGCGAGGACAGCGTCCCTCCAGGACACAGGTTGGCCCACGTCTTGTGCCGCTGCGACTCGTTGTCTGTCATCAATCGCCATGGTGCTCACGTACTCCTCGGAGGCCCCCGTACGGCACGGACCTTCGCGGCGCAACGGCGTTTTGTAGCTCGCATAGTCGCCTCGATAGTGGGGTCTGGGGGCGGGTGCGCGTGGGAGCGAGAGCTCGTCGTCATGGTGGCAGGTGCAACCCAGGACGAGAATCCCCCCATGTGTGCTCCCTGTTGTGTTGCCGGCCATGATCCCCGGACGCGATAGTGGCGACACATGCTGCATGATCGGTCGGCTCATCATCGAGCGCTCTCCTCGCCGAACTCGACATTGCACAGCTCGCGTTGTTCGAAGCGAAGGCACGCTTACACTGCCCTCTTGCAAACCACTCCGACGTGCCACCGGTATCGACACCGATAAGCTGGCGTCGGCTGGCTCCTCGCCGGCGTATTGTTGACCGACGTGACGAGGTGCCCGCTGTGCGACGGGCCGCTGAAAATCATCGAGGCCGTCGTCGACCCCGCTCGCATCACGGTGTGGGTTGAGCCGCGCAGCGCTGTTCAGTCCGTTGCAGCGCGCGATGGCGCGGAACCGACCGGGCGCAGCGCTGCGAAGTCTGAGGCAGGCTTCGACGACGCCGGAAGGTGTTCGAGGCTGAGCGTGCGCGCACACGAGGTGGAGGGGCGAACATGCGATGAAACCCCCGGCCAGCGTGTCGCCGCGGGTTTCCGACCCACCCGTTCACGCATGTTACATCTGCGCGCGATGGCCGCCGACCCACGATCACCGGACAACGAAACTTCGGACATACCCATCGCCTCGGAGTCCCACGGCACGCCGTTGTCGAACAGAAGGTCCTGGTGGGTGTAGGGCACGTCCGTCCCGCGGAACGTGTCGGGCCCGCGGGTCGACACCTCGAACCTGAGATCCGCTTCACGCCTACCATGTGAGGGTCGAGATCCAATCGAACCACACTGGTGTGATGTGGCGCGGCACATTCGGCGTCGACGATTCGCAGCTCTGGCGATTCTCGCCACCGCCAACGTGTGTAGCGAACACACGGCCGACGTTGTTCTTGTCGCAGTAGTAGAGCCCCGATCCGCTGTCTCCCGGATTCGCGTCGGAAACATGGGCGAGCACGCGCGGCATACTGCGGAATTTCGGTATTTGTCCATTCGGATTTTCAGATGCCCGTCGCGGTACATGTATCACCCGCTCCGATTGCATCCGGATGGTGGGATCGCCCCGCCGGTCACGATGCCAACATCGACCGCCGGGACGGATCCATCACGCACGCGGCGAAACGTCACGTCATCCGGTACGTCGAGCGTGAAGCGTTCCCGGCAGGGCACAGGCTGCGCCGGAGGTTGCCCGGCAGTTGCTGGGATCATGGGTGGAGGCGCGAAGCGGCGAGCCCGGTCGCCGATTTGGGCTCACCGCGTCGCGCGGCTCGTGGCACGCGCGCCAGCCCTGGTTCCCGCGTAGCGAGGTACACTTGGACGCGATGTCGAGGATGCCAGCTCGTTCTCGTGGCGCCACCCTCGCCTTCGCGCTGGTCCAGCGCCTACAGCGGAGGTACGCGCGTGGGCTCGAGGCACTAGAGGGAGACGATCGCCCGCGCGCTTTCCGTTACGTGGAGTGGAGTCGGGACGAAGGGCGCCATGGCGGTGGAAACCGGCTGGTCGCATCGCCGGGCGGGGTGTTCAACCGGGCGTCGATCAACGTGTCGCAGGTACACTACGACAATCTTCCCCATAAGCGCTTGTCTTCAGCGACCGCGCTTTCGGCCATCGTGCATCCTGACAATCCCCATGCGGCGTCGATGCACATGCATATCAGCTGGACAGAGATGCGGGACACAACCGGGTACTGGCGGCTCATGGCCGACCTCAATCCTTCCATCGAAAACGTTGCCACGACCGCAGCGTTTCTGGCGTGTCTGCGCGGGGCTGCAGGGGCGTACTTCGAGGAAGGTCGGGCGCAGGGAGATCGTTACTTCATGATCCCGGCCTTGGGGCGCACTCGCGGTACGGCACATTTCTATCTGGAGGGGCATCGCGGATCCGACCCCACCGGAGAGGAGGATCGGGCATTGGCATTGGGATTCGGGGAGGCTGTCATCGCTTGCTACCTCGATCTCTTGGAGCGTGAGCGTGGCCGCGCGGGGGAGGCGAGTGCCGAAGCTTGTGCCCAGCAGCTTGCCTATCACACGCTCTATCTATTCCAGGTGCTCACCCTCGATCGGGGGACCACATCGGGGTTGTTGGTACATGACCAAAACGATGCGGGTATTTTGGGGTCGCTACCGGCGAGGATCGATCGGGCGCTCCTTGCCTCGTGGGCCACGAAGGTCCCCGCTCCCCAGCAAGAATTGGTGCACGCATTGGTTGCCTGCCTGTCCCCTCGCTGTCCCAGTCCGGTGGACGAAGCAGCCAAACTCGCTCTGGCGAACGCGGTACGTTCGCACTACGCTGCGCATCCCGAGGCTCTTGCTCTGCAGGCTCGTGGTGATCGCACACCAGCGACGGTCGAGAACCACAGCTGATGTGCGGGGAGTTGTCCAAGACATGGGGCCGGCGTCGCTGATCGCCTTGGGCACGCGACGCCGGGAATGAGGTGTCGCGTCGCCGCATCGCCCTTCGAGAGGAGCTCGAATGGCTAGCCCGTACGTTGGATCAGGTGATACCCGAAGGGCGTTTCGACCACGCCGCTGGTCGCACCCACATCCATCCCGAAGACCGCTTCGTCGAACTCGGGCACCATCTGCCCGCGACCGAAGCTGCCCAAGTCGCCACCCTTTGCACCCGACGGACAATCGGAATGGGTGCGTGCGAGTTCGCCAAAGTCGCCGCCCGCCTCTATCTTCACACTGAGATCGGCGATCTGATCTTGGGCCTCGGATTGGCTACGGGTGGCGGTGGAGCGTGAGGAGCCGGTGTACATGAGGAGTATGTGTGAGGCACGCACTTGTGACATGCCCCTCGTGTACGTGAGGACGCATGGATCGGCAAGTGCGGCTGCGATGGCCCCTAGCGCATGAGCGGAAGCCGCACGGTGCTCTCTACCCGTGGTCGGGACCCACGCAGAGTGGGCCGGAAGAGCGGGGAGGCAGAGCGGGCAGGCCTATGGATCGGGCGAGGTGCAGACGCCCCTCGCAACCCAGTCGGCGGGATCCCAGTCGGCTTTGGCGCAGTTTTCCAGTGGGTTGTGGGGTGACCTTGTGCCCCAATAGTTGAGGCAGCCGAGGCTGTTGACAGCACGGTCGGCGAATGTAGTGAAGTCGCCGTCCACATAATCGGAGCCGACCAGGGCTGCGACGGCGGTTGTGCAGGTGTCGAAGTCGTTTGGGGAGAACAGGGCATCGGGACACACGCAGGAACGAGTGACAGAACTGCAATAGTTCTCGACACTAGGGCGAACCGTATCCACGCAGGATACGGCAGTGGAGGCGATGCCAGCGTTCTCGCAGTGGGGGTCCGCGGCGTCGGGCTCCGTGACGGCCTCCTGCAGCTGAAGCAGGCGACACTGGGTCGTATCGCCGTAGCCGCACCGTTGATCTGTCGAGGGGAGGCCATCGAGAACATCGGTGGGGTAGGCATCACAGGCCGCTTCGCAGGCTGCGAGGTCGTCGAACAGGGCCGCGCCGCTGTGGTTCGGGTTGGCGTCGGAGCAGGTAGCGACAGCGAGTGCGCAGTAGTTGTTGCAAAAGGAGCCACATGTGTCGGCGCCCGATGGCGCCGCCTTTGCACAGGAAGAGGCGCGTTCTTCGATCGGAAGGCCTCGAGCTTGGGTCAGCCAGTGGATACGACATGCGAGGTTGTTGACGGCGTCGTCGCCCGCCACGCCCGGCGGCATCGTATCGAGTACGTCCTTGTTGTCGCAAAAGGCACGGCAGCGGTCCTCTCCCTCCGACGCCTCCTCGGGACAAGTCTTCTGCATTTCGCCGCAGTAGGCATCGCAGGTCAACGCGATCTCCCCATCGCCGTCACCATCACCATCGCCATCGCCATCGCCATCGCCATCGCCATCGCCATCGCCATCGCCATCGCCATCGCCCGCGTCGCCGTCGCCCGCATCGCCGTCGCCCGCATCGCCGTCGCCCGAATCTTCGCTGTCATCCGTCCATTGAGGCGGGGTCCACATCCCAAATTCGGTGTCGCTCCCCAAGGCCACCAATTCATCCGGTATGCCGGCGTCGGACCACTCCGAGCCGCTGTCGGGGCGGTGCTCAAAGCTGGGGTCGTCGGTGCTGTCGCAGTCGTTGATCGGGGCATAGCTGATGTTGGTCTGTGTCGGCACGAATCGACCGGTATCGTCGATCGCCATGCACTGCTTTTGAGCGTAGCCCACCTTACCCGTGTGATTGTTGCCCGGGCCCGCCCAGTTGCCGACCATCGTGTTGATCACGTTGTCTGGAGCCGTCCCCAAATTGTTGTCGAAACGAGAGCCATAGCCGAAGAATCCACATCCGGTGGCTCCGGTGTCTTCGATGTCAGCCCACGCGTTGAACGTGCGGGCCTTGTCGTCGCGGTTTCCGGCTTGCCATGCGAGCGACACCGCGCTGCTTCCAGTCTCCGGGTCGATGCTGAAGATGCCTTGCGTGATGTTGCCCGTCCAGTCGCCGCCCACGTCCAAGACGCCGCTTTCTCCGAATATCTTGCTTGCGTCCATATTGTAGCTGGCGGCAAGGACGCGTGCGTGGACGGCGGACTCGTCGCGGGCGTAGCTGGCCGAGTAGGCCGTGGCGTCGCCGACTCCGGACACCTTGTCGATGTAACTCCATACGATGCCCTTGTAGTCCGTGGCGTCGCCCGGGGTGCTCGCGTGGCGCATGTGGGATTGCACACCCACTGTAGACGGTCCGCCATCGGCCACCGTGAACTCGAAGGAAAATTCGTACGCTTCGCGTCCAGACGCTTCGTCCTCAAGGCGGCTGATGGTCGCGGTGAGGAGTGTGAAACCGACGTTGAGTGGCTCGAGAACCGATGCCACATCCGAAGTCATGTCCACATTCGCGCCGGTGTCCGGGAGTGCGATCCCTCCGACGTTCATCATGCAGACCGTGCTCGCAGCCATGTACAACGTTGTGTCGATTTTGATCCCCACGTCGTCGACGAGCGAGTTGAGCTTGGCCGCGGCGCAGGCTTGGTCCTCTTCCATCTCCTGCCAGATACCCAGGTCTCCCGTGGGCAACTGGCCTTCGTCGGGGTCCCCCGGGTTCGCGTCCGGATGACCACGGTACTCGAGTTGAGGGTCGTAGCATCTCGGGTTACCCACGCCACCGAACCAATTGTTGAACGTCACCTCGCATGCGGTCGGTGTATCTCCAGCCAACATCGCTGCGAGGTCGGCCTCCTTCTCCAGATAGCTTTTGCCGGCATCCACCGTGGGGCCGCGCAACTTCGATGTTCCGTGCTGGGCCGTGGGGGAGGCGATAGCGAAGCCGATGGGGAATGCGGCCGATCGGGCTGGGTCGCCGGCATCTCCCGTTCCATCGCCATCGCCATCGCCATCGCCATCGCCATCGCCATCGCCATCTCCCGTTCCATCGCCATCGCCATCGCCATCGCCGTCGCCATCTCCCGGCCCATCGCCATCACCACCACCATCACCGTCGCCGTCGCCATCGCCCCCATCCGGCCACAGCTCTTCATCGGGAGTGGGTGCGTCGTTGGCGGGAAGGGCGGCCTCGTCGGCGCACGCACCGAGGAAGAGCGCGACGATGACAAGAGTGCGGGGGGAACGGTGCGGTGGGCGCCTGCATGCCGCGCCTATCGGCCCTTTGTCCTCCGGCTTGAGTACGGTGTCGTGTTGTTCCCCCCGTGTGCACCTACGGTTCAATCCGGCGCGGTTCGGTTCGGTTCGGCGCGGCTCGGTTCGGTTCGGTTCGGTTCGGCTCGGCTCGGCTCGGCTCGGCGCGGCCGTATGCCGTCCGGTTGGCGTGTTCCCTCGGATGCCGTCCGGTTCCGTTACCGGCGAGTCTTTGTTACACCTCCATTGTGCCCAGCAGCGTCGCTACCAGCATCCAAACCCTCCCCGATCTCGAACGCGATCTGCTGACGGTGCTCTCACTGATCGGCGAGCCAGTATCGCGCTCGGGGTGGCACAAGGCTCTTGGTGCTGCGGGTATCCGAGAGACCCCCAGTCGTCTGTTTACGCCAGGGAAACTGTTGGCCTTTCTCCGACGGATGTCTTCGATCGGCGTGGTCGAGGTCGTTTCACCCCACGAAAGCCCCGCGCAGTATCAGCTTCCGGCGTCCGCCAACATGTTTGTGCTCGAGCTGGCCCACCGGGCGGGTCGCCTCGACGCGATTTTCGATCGCCTATACGGACGTGATCGGACGCATGCTCGGTTCGGGAATCGGACCGACCAGGCTGGATCGGCAGCGATTCGGATCGCCTGCGTCCGTGAAGACTGGAAGACGCTCGGTAGCGCCGTCGGAGCGAGCCTGCGGTACAGCAGCGACCGATCCTACGGCCCGATCATACTTTCACACTTTGGTATCGAGGCTCGAGAGGCTTGGATCGTTGCTCTGGAGCCGCAGCATGGTGAAGCGTATGTTGCTACTGCGCTAGAGTGGGCGCTGCGCCATCTCCAAGTGCCCTCCGATGCGGTCCTGCGTGCCGGTCTGAGCAGCCGGAAGCGCGAATCTGTGGTCGACGCAGCGCGACTGCTCGTCTTGCTTGGGCGCAAGGGCGAACTCGCGGGTGTGCAAGCCTTCGAAAGATGTGCCGAGTCCGATCGCCTCGGTGTGGAGTTGATTGCGGCCTTCCTATCCGGTGCCTACGATGAGGCGCGCAAGTTCGGCGATCTCGCGGTGGCGAGCATTCGGAAGCGCCGATACAAACAACTCCCCTCTATCGAAGGGGTGTTCTACGCGATGACGTGTGTGGCGCACAACGACCGAGAGGGCGCGTGGCAGACCGCACTCGACGTCATCGGCAACGCGTTGCCGGCGAAGGTCGGCTATCCGGGAGCATACTCGGCGCTAGACGTATTCGCGCGCAGCGTACTGCGGAAAGATACGCTGCCGCAGGACACGGCGCGGGAGTTGGGGAGGGGTGTCGAATCCCGTTCACCATCTCCGGAGTGGGTCGAGGTGCTCTGTGCCGCGACTGTGCACATCTGGCTTGGGCGGGAGCTGGGCGAGAATGTGGCGCTGGGTGGAGATCTTGAGACCTGGTCCGGGCCCAGCATACCGGTCGCATTCGAGACGTTGCGCCATGTGTTTTCGGAGTTGCGCGATGTCTTTCGAGGGGCGTGGGTGGTCGCCGGTGGTATCACGTCCGCCTATCGACGCCGTGAGCCGTGGGAGTTGGCGCTGGAAAGCTTGTCCGTGCTCGGTCAAAAAAAATCGACCACGAACTCCCACACTGCGAACGACACGGGGCGTGTGCTTGTGTGGGAGCTGCAGCTGACGCAAGGTGGATCGATCTTCGATAGCGCCGACGACGGTGCTACGAACGGAGATACGGCGCCTCGTGGGGGGAGGAAAATGGGCGAGGGAGCGTCCGATCTATGGGACCCGACGGTGTGCTATCGCTACTTGCCCGTCGTGCCACGTCTGGTGTCGAAGACGAAAGGTGGACACGGAAGGGCAGTGAGCCTAGACCGCCTGGCGAGGAGCAAGGTGCCGGAGGTCGACGAGCATGACCGGCGACTGCTCGCTTCCATGGTCGAAGAGCATTGCGGTTGGGGACGGCGTGCCGATATTTGTTTTCCGATCGAGGCTCTTCCGGAGCTCGTCGGGCATCCCCGGATCGTCGACAACGACGGGCTGAAACTCACCGTCGAGCTCGGCAGGCCCCGTATCGAAGTCAAACATGTGCCCCGACACACGCCGAGCGAGAAGGAATGCCAGAAAGGGAGCAAGAAAGAGAGCAAGAAAGGGAGCAAGAAGGCGGGAAAGAAAGGGAGCAAAAAATGGAGTAAGGGAGGAGGCCAGACGGCGGGGGAGGAGGCGGGTAACGGGCTGATCGGACACACCAGCAGCGGAATCGATCGTGGCGGTGATGTAATTTTGAGGCTCAAGCCCCCGGAACTGTTCGACCACAGGCTGCTTGTGGAACAGCGAGAGCCGGGCATCATATGCATCTACCAGCGTACGCCCGAAGTGGAGCAGATCACACTGGCCCTCGGAGCGCCCGAGATTCGCGTGCCGAAGCACGGCTTCGAGAGCCTCAGTCGTGCGCTCTCTAGTTTCGCGGGCGGCAATGTGCACGCTGTGGATCTCGACCTCGGGGGAGGAGATGCGTCGTCGAGTTTCGGTGAGTTGACCGCGGCCGATCCAGCTCCCTTGGCTCGACTGATTTGGAACGGTAGAAGGCTGAACGTGCAGCTGCGCGTCGCGCCTCTGGGCCTCGACGGACCGCATCATGACCCAGGGTCGGGTGCGACGGTGATCCTAGGGCAGGCGGAAGGGGTCATGCGTCAGACCTCGCGTGATCTCCGGGCGGAGCGTGTCGCCGCGGATGCGGTGCTGAATGCATGTCCGGGTGTCGCCGCGCTACGCGTCGACGATGGCGAGTATGTGGCCGACGATCTCGAAGCCGCGCTCGCGGTGCTCGTTGAACTGGAGCGTGAGCTGGGATCGGCCCGGCTCGTGTGGCCAGAAAAGAGGCGTCTTTCGCTGCGGCAGACAGCGAACGTTACATCGCTGAGCGTTCGTGTGCACGAGGCGGGGCATTGGCTCCGTTGTGAAGCCGAGATCGAGATCGATGAGACCACCGTCATGGGGTTGCAAACCTTGCTGCGGCTCCGCGAGGGTACGAGTCGATTCGTGCAGGTCAACCCCGATGAATTTGTGGCTTTGACCGACGATCTCCAACGCCGAATCGACGCGCTTGAGAACCTCGGCGCGGTGAGGAGCAAGGGCGTGACACTGGCACCTGTGCTGTTGCCGGCGTTGGCCGAACTGTTCGAAGGTGCGGGGCGGTTCGACCTCAACCGCGCGGCCAAAAACCGCCTCGCGCAGTTGGAGTCGGCGTCGAAGCTGCGACCACGGTTGCCCAAGAGTTTTTCAGGAAGTTTGCGAGACTACCAAGAGGATGGCTTCATCTGGATGTCTCGCTTGGCGGCGGCGGGTCTTGGGGCGGTGTTGGCCGACGACATGGGCCTGGGGAAAACTGTGCAAACGCTGGCGCTGTTGTGCCAGCGGGCCAAGGATGGACCCGCGCTGGTCGTGGCACCCGCTTCGGTAACTCACAACTGGGCGGATGAGACCGGGAGATTTGCACCGAGGCTGCGAACGATCGACTTGGCGGGGGGAGATCGTGCCAGCGTGCTCGCCGCGCTCAAGCCGGGCGACCTCTTGGTCTGCTCCTACGGACTCTTGGCTCGTGAGGCGGAAGAACTGGCGCAAATCGAGTTCTCCACCATCGTGTTTGATGAAGCGCATGCGCTCAAGAATGCCGGCACTCGCCGCGCCAAAGCAGCATTCTCGTTGCGAGCGGGGTTTCGAATCTGTCTGACGGGAACGCCCATCGAAAACCATTTAGGTGAGCTGTGGAGCGTGGTGCAAGCCGCACTTCCTGGTTTGCTGGGGGCCTCGGCTCATTTCGCCAAGCGTTTTGTCAAACCCATCGCCGACGGCGATCGAGCGTGTGCGGAGCAGCTGCGGACGCTCATTCGCCCCTTCGTGCTGCGGCGTACCAAGTCGCAAGTGCTCGACGAGTTACCCGAACGGACCGAGGTCACCCTCAAGGTCACCCCTGGAGCCGACGAGAGGACCTACTACGAGGCCTTGCGACGCAACGCGATCCAGCATATCGACGCTCCCGGACAACTCGGTAAGAAAGCGCGAATGAGGCTGCTCGCCGAGATTTCAAAACTGCGTCGCGCCGCCGTGTCTCCGCATCTGGTGGACGCTGAGCAGCCGCCAGGTGGCGCGAAGCTCGATGTGCTGATCGAGCGATTGGTGGCATTGCAGCGAGAAGGGCACCGCGCCTTGGTCTTCACTCAGTTCTTGGGCGCGATGGCCATGGTCCGAGCCCGCCTAGACAACGCAGGCTTGAGCTATTTGAGCCTGGATGGCTCGACCCCGACTGCCGAGCGGGCCAAGCGGATTGCGACCTTTCAGGACGGCCAGACCGATGTGTTCATCATGAGTCTCAAAGCCGGTGGCGTGGGTGTGAACCTCACGGCGGCCGACTATGTGATCCACCTCGACCCGTGGTGGAATCCCGCGACGGAGGATCAGGCGATCGGACGCGCGCACCGGATCGGCCAGACTCGCCCGGTCACTGTGTACCGGTTGATCAGCGAAGGGTCGATCGAAGAAAAAATTGTCGCTCTGCATCGTAGCAAGCGCGACTTGGCTGAGGACTTGCTCTCGGGCATGGAGACTGCCAAGGCACTCGACCTCGATGAACTTCGCGCGCTCGTGGAGCGGTAGTCAGTGCCCAGGGACAGAATCGAACTGCCGACACGGGGATTTTCAGTCCCCTGCTCTACCGACTGAGCTACCTGGGCGGCCGGGGATTGGTACTGAATCGCGGTCTATTCGTCAAGGCTGGAGGCTGCCAGGGGCCGCCGGGCGGTTCGCGCTTCTGGCCCTGTGGACCAAGCGGACTCGGCGGACCGGCCGGAGCCAACCTCCCTCGTGATCCGCTCGTCGCTGGGATGCCAACCCGGCAGGGGGCCGACCGGCTCGCGTCGGCAGGGGCCCGGTCCGCCCCGAAGCGACCCTGACCGACCCGATCGCGTTGGGCCGCTCGACGCTCGTGCGCGTCTTTGCTATGGGACTGCCGACTGTGGACAGGATCATGCAAGAAGCGGAAGTGGCGCGCCGGCGTACGTTTGCCATCATCAGCCACCCCGACGCGGGCAAGACGACCCTCACGGAGAAGTTGCTCCTCTTCGGGGGTGCGATTCAGATGGCTGGAGCCGTCCGGGCGCGCAAGAGCTCGCGCCACGCGGTGTCCGACTGGATGAAGATGGAGCAGGAGCGGGGGATCTCGGTCACCACCTCGTGCATGAGTTTTGAGCACCCGCTCCCAGGTGGTGGGGGGCGTGCCCAGATCAACCTGCTCGACACACCCGGGCACGCGGATTTCGGCGAGGACACCTATCGTGTTCTTACTGCCGTTGACGCAGCGCTCATGGTGATCGACGGGGCGAAGGGCGTCGAGGCACGTACGGAGAAACTCATCGAAATCTGTCGACTGCGCGATACACCCGTGGTCACATTCGTCAACAAGTTCGACCGAGAATGCGTGGGGCCCCTCGAACTACTCGATGAGATCGAACGCAAATTGGGGATGCCCTGCGCGCCCCATACTTGGCCCATTGGGATGGGGAAGCGTTTTCGTGGTGTGTACGATCTCGTTCACAGAAAACTACATCTCTTCCGACCGTCGAACGATGGTGATCACCAAGAAGGTCTCCCGATCACCTCACTCGCAGATTCTCGTCTCGACGAGTGGGTCGGTGACGCGGCGGACGATCTTCGGGCGGAGGTCGAGCTCATCGAGGGCGCCGCACCAAGCTTCGATCTCGCCGCGTTTCGTGCCGGAAAACAGACACCATTGCTCTTTGGAAGTGCGATGAACAATTTCGGTGTGCGTGAGCTTCTCGACACTTTCGTGCGGCTTTCTCCTTCACCCGAGGCACGGACGGCAATCACTGGAAAGGCTGCGCTGGAGGCTCCTGCGCCCGGGGAGCTGGTACCCACTCGGCTCGTGGAGGCGATGGAACGCGATTTTTCTGGGTTCGTGTTCAAGATTCAAGCGAACATGGACCCCAACCACCGCGACCGTATCGCCTTCCTCCGGATCTGTTCGGGTCGTTTCGAGCGTGGGCAAAAAGCATTTCATTGTCGGCTCGGTCGCGAAGTTAACATGGGCAATGCAACCGTGTTTCTCGCCCGTAGCCGCGAGATTGTGGAGGAGGCCTATGCGGGCGATATCATCGGATTGCCCAACCACGGCACCATCAAGATCGGGGATACGTTCAGTTCGGGAGAGAAGCTTCGTTTCGTAGGTATTCCTAGTTTCGCTCCCGAGATTTTTCGCCGCGTGATCCTTAAGTCTCCGCTCAAGAGCAAGGCGCTTGCCAAGGGCTTGACCCAGCTCGCGGAGGAAGGCGCGATCCAGGTGTTCAAGCCGTTGATGGGGGCGATCTATGTGGTCGGTGTTGTGGGCCAATTGCAACTAGAAGTGATGCAGCATCGACTCTTGGCCGAGTACAAGGTAGAGGCGGAATACGAGGGGGTCGACTACTCCACGGCGCGCTGGGTGAGCCCAAAAACCGCCGCGGGCCGGCCCAAGGCAGAACTCGAAATCATGATGTCCGAGTTCCGCCGAAAGTGCGAACAGAATCTATACATCGATGGACACGGCGACTTGGCCTATTTGGCGCCGAATCGTTGGAATTTACAGAAGGTCGCCGAGCGCTACGAAGGCATCAACTTCCAAGCGACCCGCGAGCACACCTAGACTGTGGGTACCGGCACGCTGGTGGGGTCCGCCAGTGGTTGGGAGTGTGCACCGCAATCGTTTCCGGATGTGGGCTTGGGTGTGTCGGAGGCAGGACGCGCCCGTGGCTGCATTGCCGGGCCTGCGGCCCGAAGCAGGCCTGAGGTCGCGCCGGTCTAAAGCGGTGTTTCAGACGCGACGATGCCCTCAGGGCTCGGTCGGTCCTCGGTCCGTTCCCTTGGGCGGCAGTTCGCGCCTGGGGCGGACCCCGCCGATCGTTTGGAGGCGATATGCCCGTATCCACAACAGCAACCGCACGGTTCCTCCTCTCGCTCTTCGGGATTCTTCCTACCGCCGGGTGTGGTGGTTTGGGTGATCTGTTTCCTACCCCAGATGGGGGTGATACGGGTTGGGGTGGGGGAGCGCAGGGTGGTACGGGGGACGGTGCTGCTGCGGCCGACGACGACCTCGATGAAGATGATGAAGATGATGAAGATGATGAAGATGATGAAGATGATGAAGATGATGAAGATGATGAAGATGATGAAGATGATGACCAAAATGGTCACGACGACGACGCTGGAGATGAGGAGGAAGTGCGCTGTGGCAACGGCCTGCACGAGGCCGGTGAGGAGTGTGACCACGGCTCGGGAAACGGCGATACAGCGGCCTGTACAGCGATTTGTACCGTGAATGTCTGCGGCGACACCTTTGTGGGCCCAGGTGAGGGGTGTGATGACGGGAATGCCATCGACACCGATAGTTGCACGAATGCATGCAAAGTTCCCGTATGTGGCGACGGCGTGGTCGACCCTGCGGAAGAATGTGACGACGGTGATTTCGATGATAGCGATTCGTGTACGAACGGCTGTGCGCTCGCCTTTTGCGGGGACGGCCTGATCCAATTCTGGGAGGACTGCGATGATGCCATCGCCAACTCCGACGATGGCGCCTGCACGCTGCAGTGCCGAACGGCGGAGTGTGGCGACGGTCACGTCCAGGCGGGTGTCGAGGCCTGTGACGATGGAAACGAGGACCAGAAAGATGGCTGCACGAACGATTGTCGCGTGCCGAATTGCGGAGACGGCGTGGCCGATGTTGACGAAGAATGCGACGATGGAAACTTCGACAATAGCGACGCGTGCACGACGAGCTGCCTGGAGGCCGCCTGCGGTGACGGTATGGTGCAGCTCGAGGAACAGTGCGACGAAGGCGATCTCAACGCGGATACGGCAGCCTGTACGAGCATGTGCTTGCCGGCCGGCTGCGGGGATGGTCTGACTTGGGCGGGCAATGAGGACTGTGATGACGGCAATGACGATGATCGGGATGCTTGCGTCAAGGATTGTATAGATGCGAGGTGCGGAGACGGTCTCGTGTGGATCGGAACGGAGGCCTGCGACGACGGCAATATTGACAACACCGACGACTGCACAACTTCCTGTCTCGATGCGACCTGCGGCGATAGCTATACTTGGGTGGGGGCGGAGGCATGCGACGACGGAAATGCCGTGGACGGCGATGGTTGCAATGTGGACTGTCTGATTTCTGGTTCCCAGATCTGGACCCTATCGCGAAACGGCGACGACAGCCTACGAGATTTCGCTCGGGCGGTGGCCCTTGATCTCGAAGGCAATCTCTTGGTGGCCGGCCGTACCATCGATAACGGGCTCGAGAACATGTGGATGGCCAAGATTAGTTCGATCGGGCAGATCATCTGGGAGCGAACGTACAACAACGGCGCCAATGACAATGCCTTCGCTATCGCGGGAGATAATCAGGGAAACGTCATCGTCGGCGGAGAAACGAATACGCCCGACAATGCAGCCGATATATGGTTGAGAAAATACGACGCATCGGGGAATGTGGTGTGGACCGACACCTTGACCGGGCCAGGATCCGGCACGGATCGGGTGAACGGCGTGGCCGTGGACTCGGAGAACTATGTCATCGCGGTGGGGCAAACTTGGTCGGCAACGGAAAGTACGAATGTATGGGTCAGCAAGTATACCCCCGGGGGGGTCGCCCTTTGGGCGGAAGAGTACGATGGCGCGGACAGTAGTCAGGACGTGGCGGCGGGATTAGCCATACTATCAGACGACAATATCATTGTCGTCGGACACACGTGGGTGTCGGGTGAGAGCGCCAACGTCTGGCTGCGTCGCTACGACGCCGATGGCGATCCGGTTTGGACCGCTTTCTACTCCGGTAGTGACCTGAGTACCGACGAGGCCTACGGTGTGGCGGTGGATAGCGGCGACAATATCTTCGTCGTCGGCCAAAGTTGGCTATCGTCGGGCAGCTATGAAATGTGGTTGAGCAAGTACGACAACTTGGGAGCGCAGGTGTGGGCGCTGGTCTATGGCGGCGAAGCCCTCAAAACAGATTCCGGGAACGGCGTGGCCATCGATCCACGGGACGGTAGCGTTGTCGTGACAGGTCAGGTCTGGACGCAAAACGAAGCCGCGAATATTCTGCTTCGGAAGTATGATACAGACGGAATCAATAGCTGGGGCCAAGAGATTCTCAGTCCGACGCCAGAGGATGATATCGGTTTCGGCGTCGTGGTGTTGTCGAACGGGCATATCGTCTCTGTCGGCCAGATGTGGGACGCGAGCAGCTCGGGCGACATCTGGATACGAGCGACGGCGCCCTAGCCGGCCGGGCGCGTGCTCGCTCCGCGCTTAGCGATGGTGTGGGTCTAGGGACATCTGGCTGCGGCGTTTCGGTGCATCGGTGCATCGGTGCATCGGTGCATCGGTGCGAAGCGCGGGAACCTGCACGACGACGATCCACCCGGATTCGGGAGGAAGTGCCGGATGGTCTGAGCGTTTGCGCAGTAGCGTGCGGTTCGGTCTGGGTCGTGGCTGCTTTGGGCACGTCGCGCCGGGGCGCGGGGCGGAGGAATACCTTGGTCAAAGAGGCGCAACCACCTAAGCTCAGATCAGCTCCAGTGATGAACTCCCGCCCCCAAGAACTTCCCCCCGAACTTGAACCCGTATCCGAAGGTGGCGGGGCGGCAGAGGTTGTCGACACCATGCTGGGTTTTTTGGGTGTGCTCAAGCGTCGGTGGCTGACGGTTGCGGTCGTCACCCTGCTCACAGTGGGTGCCGGTGTGTTCACCACCATGATGCTTCGGCCACGCTGGGAGGCGAGCGCGACATTGGTACTCAACCTCACCGGGCCACAGGTTCTCGACACGGTGAAGGGGATCAATGAGGATGACCAGTGGGGTATCGCGGGCTACAAACAGTACTACGAGACCCAACGGGAAATCATTGGGAGCCGGACCATCGCCGCGATGGTGCTCGACGAGCTTGGCCTCTCCGATGATCCGGTGTTCTTGGGGGTCGACAAGGTCGAGTCTGAGGCGGAGCGCCTTGCGATCTCGGAGTCGATCGACCGAGTTGCGCGCCTCCAGGATGCGGTGTCAGTCGACGAGATTCGTAACTCAAGGGTCGTCCGCGTGACGGTCAACTATCCGGAACCTGGCGTCGCGCGAGATGTAGCGAATACAGTCGTGGCGGTCTATCTCAAACACGTGGAGGCAAACAGGAACGAATCGGGAGGCAAGGCCAAGGAAAACTTGGAGGCGGAGCGTCAAAAGGCACTGTCGCAGCTTCGTGGCGCCGAGGCCTCCCTCGACGCGTTCAAAGAAAAGCATCAAATCACTTCGATCAGTTTGGCCGATAGGCAAAACCTGATCACACAAAATATCATCACGCTCAACGAGCGCTCGAAGGCGGCTATGGCTTCGCGCATGGAATTGGATAGCCTATATACGCAAGTACAGCGCCTCCGCGGGTTGGGCAATCTGGCGGCCGCTTCGGTGTTGGCGGTGGAGGATCAAATGGCGCTCGAATCCTTGCTGGGGGAGCGGCTAGCTGCTGCCCGCGAAGTGAAGGACTCCGAGGTAAAGTACCTCGCCAGACATCCGGTTCATGTCAGATCCAAGCAACGTCTCGAACTCATCGACCGGCGTATCGCGGTAGCGAGACAGGAATTCATCGATGTGCTGGCGGCACGACGTGAGGCTGCCCGGTCGACCGAGAAGCAGTTGGTGTCCGCGCTGGAGGGGGAAAAACGGAAGGCTTTGAAGCTTGGGCGACTCGAGCCTGGCTATCGTGAAAAGGAGCGCGAGGTCGAAACGGCGGCCAATGCCTATTCTGTGGTGTCGCGGCGAGATACGGAGGTGGGCATGACCAATCGTGTGGAGAGCCCGCCCGCGAGGGTGCTCGACCTGGCCACCGTGGCGGCGGAGCCCGTATTTCCCAACAAGCTGCTGATGCTCTCCGTCGCGTTGGTGGCCGGGCTTGGACTCGGGTCCCTCCTGGCGATCGCTGTCGACCTCCGGGACCATCGCATCCGCGATGTCACGGATTTGGAACGCGCGCTTGCGGGCTTTGGTTTGCCGGTGCTGGGGCAGTTGCCGCTTCTTCCTGTCGACGCAAAGCTGGGTGCGGGCAACATGCGGGCCCAGCGTCGCCAGCGGGATCTCTATTCTTTCCTCTTTCCCCAGTCGCTCATGGCCGAGCGTTGTCGTGGACTGCGAACGTCGCTCACCTTCTCCCTTTCGTCCTCCGGCCCGCTCACCATCATGGTGACCTCGCCTGGATCGGCCGAGGGAAAAAGCTCGACGGCTGTGAATCTAGCCATGAGTTTCTGCCAGGCGGACAAGAAAGTTGTGCTCGTGGATGCGGATATGCGGCGCCCTCGATTGCACCAGGTCTTCCCGCCCGCGGTGGGCGAGGAAGCGGTGGGACTCAGCTGTGTGCTTCGGGGGAAGATGGAACTCGTCGACGCGCTGCGTGTACCCGGTGGGGAGGCGCCAGCGAATCTGAGTATCTTGCCGTGCGGGGAGTTGCCCGAGAACCCCGCGGAACTATTGGATCAACCGGAGTGCCGGCAGACGCTGGCGGCCTTGCGAGAGTTGTTCGATGTGGTGATCGTCGACTCCCCGCCGTTGCTCCCGGTTACGGATCCGCTGATTTTGGCGAGACAAGTGGACGGTGTTGTGATCGTCGCCCGTTGCCAGGCCACCACGGCCCACGATCTAGAACATGCCCTGAGCGCGTTGCGGCATGGGGACGCGAATCTTCTTGGTGTGGTGCTCAACGAGATCGATGGGCGGCGATCGGGGCAGGGCGAATCGAGCAAGTACTACTATTATCACTCCAATGAAACGGCACCTGAGCATGCGTGAGATCATGTCTCGCAGCGGTCGCCTCGTGCCGTGTCGAGATGGGCTCGGCGTGCGTCGTTGAGCCGCGGAATCGAGCGTCGCACGATGCAGTTGTGGTCTCGCTTACCGTTGGGCCGGCTCGGACTCGGGTTCGCTATCGGGGGGCCGGCGCTGGCGCTCGGCGGCGTGCCACCGCAGGTCGTGCCCATTTTTCTGGTGGTGGTCGCACTTTTGTGGTTGCGTCTGACTTCACGACTTGGGGGTCGGGTTCGACGACCTTGGGGGCTGGAGATCGGCCTATTCGCGGCGGCTCTGACATTTGTGCAGTGGATGCCCCTGCCGATGGGCGGCGCGCATTGGCTCGCATCGGCATTCATGACCCATGTCGACGCGGGGCTGGAGGGCACGGGCTTGCCTTCGTGGTCGCGGATCAGCGTGGTTCCGGGAAACACCGGACTCGAGGTGGGTCGCTTACTTGGGCTGGTTCTCTTATTCGTGGCTGCTGCCCAGATGTCGTGGCGCGTGCCTGCATTCTCGATTGTGGCGGCGGCGGTGGTGGTGGCGGGTGTGGGTCTCGTACACGAGCTGTCGGGTACGCAGGCTATCTACGGCGTCTACTGGCCCCGTGAGCGCGGCATGGCGGCCGCGGCCGAGCTCGTGACCTGTTTCGTGAATCCCAACCACCAAAGCTCGCTCTTCTTGCTGGCGATCTTCTCCGGACTGGCCCTCGCGGCCCACCAGCGTGAGGCCGTGGCACGAGTGTTGCCGCCCATCGAGCACAAGCGCGCCTTGGACCGGATGTGGGCGGCTTGGGGAGCTGTGGCCTTCTTGGTGTTCGCGCTGGTGCTCTCGCTTTCGCGGGCAGCATTGATCACCGCAATGCTCGTCGCATTTGTGGCGCGGGTCTGTGTCGGGAACTCAGGGAATCTCGGCCCCAACCGCGATGACCATGGCTCTTCACGATGGCGTCGTGCCGGAGTCTTGGTGGTGGTCTTGCTGCTGCTGGCGGTGGTCGGATCGCACGGTGCCTGGGAGCAACTCGAAACGTTGGGTGATCCCGGCAACCTCCAGGACAAGTATGCTGTCGTAATCGACGCGCTCGGCTTGATCCCCATTTCTCCTCTCCTCGGCGTGGGACGTGGCGCCTTTGTCGATGCCTACCCCGTGCTGGGCTCTGCCCCAGGGTCTGCTCTGTACACCCACGCCGAGAATGCGCCTGTAGCGATGATTGTGGAGTGGGGCCCCGTATTCGGGGGCGGGATCGCCATTGCGTTGGCGCGATGGTGGGTCGTGGCATGGCGTGCAGCGGAGGGTCGAGGCCCGAGGCTTGCGTTGCTCGGGCTGCTCGCCGTCGCTGTGCACAATCTTGCCGATTTCAACCTCGAGTATCTGGGCGTGGCCGCCGGGGTGTGTGCCCTTGCGGGCTCGCTTTCTCCCACCGCGCGTCGTGCTCGTTTTCGCGTGGCTCCGCGTTGGCCCGGTCTTGCTCTCTTGGCGGCTGGTTTTGCTATCGCTATCGTGTCGCTCGATGGGACATGGTCGTCTCAGCGAGCCTGGAAACGTGGGTACCTCCAACAGGCTGCGAGGCCCGAGCTACTGAGCCACCTGCACTACCGTCCGCTCGATCCGGCGATCCATCTCGCGCTCGCACGCCGTGCGGCGGAGGCCTCGGATTGGTCTGAGGTGAAGCGACGAGCGACGACGGTGGAGCGACTGAGGCCCACGTCGCCAGATGCGTATCTCCTGCACGCTGCCGCTTTTCGTGCCGGCGGGGATACGGGCCGTGCGGACGAGGCAACTCGGTCGGCTTTGTCGTCGCTTCGGCAATCACCGAGCGACGAACTGGTCGAGTACCTGCTGGCGGCCTACCCCGACCCCGAGAGATTTGGAGATGTCCTACCGCAAGGTCGGGACGCGTTTCGTCGGCTGGTCACCAAACTCGTACGAATTGCCCCTGCGCATGCAGAGGTCATGGCGCGTCGGTGGGAAGCACGACACCCCGATGATGCCGTCGCGCTGAGCTATCGAGCTCGAGCCGCGCTGGCTCGCAGCGACCCTCCCTCCGCGTTACATTTCGCGCGTCTGTACGCCCAATCTCGGCCGGACCTTGCGGCCGCACACGCCCTGCTGGCGACGGCCTTGCGCGCACAGGCGCCGTCGCGGGAGCGCGAGGTGGCGGCGAGTCTGCGTGCCGCGTTGGGCGAGGCGCTCGACAAGCCGGGCCGAGTTGAGGAGCTGTTGTTGCGATCGTACCTTCTCCAGGCGAATTTTGAGGATCCCGAAGAAATTCTTCGCATCGCGGCCCGGCTCGCGCGGCGACACGCGAGTCCGGGGGTGCTGAAGCGTCGTGCGGCGATCATACGGAAGATCCGCGCCCAGACCTCCTCCTCGACCGCGGGGGCCGAGGCCTCATCGGAGTGAGCGTGGAGCTCCGCGCTGCGATCCGATGGAGGGCGGCGTTCCCCTAAGTGGTCGAGCGGCGGCCAGGCAACAGGGGATAGGCGAGAAACGTCCCCAGCGACAAGCAAAGGGTACGTGTCTCGGTAGCGAGCGCAACGACCGGTCGTTGCTTGCCACTGCCTACCTCGCTACGTGCCCCAGTCGACTACCACTCGTACTCGATCACTGCCTGATCCGGGACCTTCACGCCCGACTTCAATACGACGGGCGTGTCGCCGCCGCTGTCGAATTGATTGCCGCGGATCGTCACCCTCGACGGCGTTTGGGACAGCCGAACACCGACTTTCGCCGTCACGCGGTTGTCCTCGACCTGCAACAGCTCGTGATGCACCGGCACGTTGAATTCGACGCCTCGGTTGGTCAACACGCCGCTCGTTCGCCAACCGCCGAGTTCGTTGTTGATCACGTAGTGTGTTCCGCCAGAGGACAAATATACGCCGGACCACTCGGGGTCGATGAACGCGTTATTCTCTACCAAGATATGGTCTCCGCGCAGCATCAGTCCAACGATCCCGCCATGGATCTCGTTGTTGGAGAAGATGACCCCCTCGGCAGACCCGTGCGTGCCCAAGCCAGATGCCGCACGGGACGTATCGCTCTCTGCTACGACCGCGTTCCCGCTCACGACTACTCGTCGTGAGGGTAAGGTCCCTGAAATGTCGACGCCTCTTCGGTATCCGAAAATGTGATTGTCTCTCACAGTCACGTCCTGGCATCCGTAGGTTTGGATTCCGTAGCAGGTGTCGCAATCCATGGGAAAACCGTCGCTAAACTGACTGTCCTCGACCTGTACGTTGGAGCTGTGCTCCACCCATATTCCAACTCGTCCGGTACGCGCGATCGCTACATCCGAAATCCGCACGGGACTCGCCCCCGTGATCGCCACAGCCTTCGTATGAAGGACGGCCTTTTCGAATTCTAGACCAACCCCTCTGATGAACACCTCGGACGGCCGCCAAATCTCAACGGTATTGCCAGAGGTGTAATCGTCTCGTGCTGGTTCGCGTAGCCGAACTCGATCCCCCAAAATCAGCTCGCCACAGTTTAGCTCCCCTTTGAACACGTAGTCGCGAGGATCGTGGGGCCAAACTTGCGATTCATCGCGGATGAGAAGTTCTGAACATCCGTACCCCTTCCAAATGCCCATGCTGTCGCTGAGCGCCAGCACTCGGCCACCTCGCTTGATCGGCTTCGCCAGCGTCGTGCGTTCCGAAACACGGGGCCCGACGCTGAGCAGGATCGGCGTCGCAGCACCATCTGCCGCCAACACCGATGTCCTACTCCCCTGCCCTCGCACGAACACGGAGCGAGCGATTTTGATGGTTCCAGTGATGAGGTGTCGGCCCGCCGGGATATCCAGAATCACCATCTTGTCAAGAGGCACGGCCGCAACGGCGGCACTTAGTGCCGCCGCATCAACCCGACCGGTCTCCGAGAGAAATCTCGATAGTGAAACGATTCGCGCGGTCGGCCCCCCGACCGGCCACTCAACACCTGCCGACAAGCCGAAAGTGTGGCAGCGCGGCGACGCTCCTTCCACCCCATCGCATCTTACAAGCGGCTCACTGTCGCTTCCGAAGCCTCGAACAAACACGGGGTCGGCGGACATCGCACCATTTCGAAGTGAAGCTGGCAACGGAATACGACACACCTCCCGCTTAGCCCGATATCCGTGTGCTTGGCCTTCGTCGGGGTTCAACACAAGTTCATACGAGAAGACGTCCGCGTGCCTGCACGACGCATCGACCAGCTGGACCAGACTATCGTGGGACCACGTGGATGTCGGCGACCAGAGGTCGCATGAAAAACTGGCCACGCCCGAGCAGATGCCAAGCACCTTGAGGATTGGCCGGAATCGGGATTGGAGCTGAAACGCGCAGCGCATGGGGACGAAGAGCTCATCGTGCTGGCCAGTTCAATCACAAGGGCCGAAAGGGCGCGGTGAATCGCTTCGTGGGTCTTTCCACCCGGTCGTGGCCCGGAGGTGGACTGGGTGACGCGCGATGCCAACAGGGGTCCCCCACCGACGCGGCCGTCAAAAAAACGTCCATAGAAACGGGGCGATATCCAAGAGTTCAAGGAGATGGGGACCGTCCCCACGCTGGGGATGAGGCCCCGCCGCGTGCCCTCTCTCTCGCGTGCCTCGCGGCTGCTGTCGTGCCCGCGGAGGTTCTACCGTGCACTCGAGAACGGGAGTCAGTGGTTCGAACTGAGCGAGCGGAGGTTCGCCCGTTCGTTGCTATCGGGTCGCTGATGACAGGGCGATCCGTGGCGGGCAGCCGTGTCGCGCGCACCGATGGTGTTGGCACGACGGCCGGGCCGACCCGGCCGGCCCGGCCGACTCGAGCGAAGGGGAGGACACCGCGGCGGACCGATTTGTGTACCGCGGCCGCAGAGCCGTGTGTGCTCCGCTTGCTCCCGTGCGTGCTCCCCATTGATCGCGGTGCTCGGTTGCTCGGTTGCTCCGTTGCTCCATTGCTCCGTTGCGCTGCGCTGCGCGGCCCCGGCCTGGCTGGCCGAGTCGATGGTTGGCCCCAGGAAACCACCGCCTGCGCAGATCGCCTCGATGCCAACATGTCGCCGCTCGCGGCTTTGACCCTTCGAAACGGCCGGTGGTACATTGCGCGAAATGTTCGTTGCGACACGCCTCGTCTGGGTCTCTGCTGTTCTTTTGAGTGCTGCCACGTGCGGATTCCGTTCGGCGAGCACCGATGATTTCTATCTGTGCGTGGCAGAAGAACGGACCGGCACGGGGGACACGGGCACGGGTGGCACCGGCGATGACCTCGAGGGTCACGTCCGCAGTGGTAGCTGCGATGCGCCCTTCGAATTGCCCTACGGCGCCATCGTGAAGCGCAGTGGCAAGCTGGTCGGGTGTTCGCAGGCGAGCGGCTGGTGCGGGCAAGATGGCGGTACGGAGGATGTCTATCGCCTACGTGTTCCACATCCGATGGATGTCTCGATCCGTTTCGATGTGAATCGCACGGATTTCGTCCCGGTCCTTCGGACCGTCCGCGTGGGGCTTGACGAACCCGCCGAGTGTGTCGACGCGGCGGCCGAGCATACCGATACATGCCTCTACCTCGCCGGGCAGGATCCCGCGGGTGTGAGTTGGTACGCCGAGCCGGAGCACGACTACTACGTCTTCGTCGATTCACCTTCCGGTAGCCGGGGGGAGTACGCCTTCGAGATGCGGGCGGGACCCGAGGCGGTGTCGGATCGTTGTCTCGATGGCGCGACGGAGGTCGACCTGGGGGCGACGCCGCATTTCGAAGACAACGGAACCTTGCCTCCCACGCACGGTTTCAGCGACGGAAAGTGCAACGCTCCCGGGTCGGAGAAAGTCTACAAACTTATTTTTCCCGGAGGGGGCACGTTGACAGCTCAGTTGACGAGCGCCCAGTTCTGGAGCTCGCTGAGCTTGGGTCCCGGCTGCGCGGGCTCCACCCAGTACGCGTGCGTGGCAGAGACGAAGGCCGATCAGTTTGAGCCCTTGGTCCATGTGGGCGGTGGGCCCGGCACGGTGATGTATCTGGCGGTCGATCAACAGCAAGTGGGCGGCGGCGACTACAATCTGACGATCGATTTCAAGTAGCGTCAGGCACGTTGGGATATCCGTACACCGGGCCGCGACGGCCCGGTGTCAGCGACGAGCCGCTACTTCTTCTTGGCGTACTTGAGGACCAGTTCTTCCTGGATCGAAGCGGGGACGCGCGCGTAGTGCGAGAACTCCATGGTGTACTCCGCTTTGCCTTGGGTTGCGCTGCGCAGCTCGTTTGAGTAGCCGAACATTTCGGACAGGGGCACATGGGCGTCTAGGGCGGTGGTTCCGTACTGGACTTCGGAGCCGGCGATGCTGCCACGGCGGCGGATGAGGCTCGCTTGCACGGTGCCTTGGAACTCTTCTGGTGTCTCGACTTGGACCTTCATGACCGGTTCCAGGACGACGGGGCTTGCCCGTCGCATGGTCTCTTTGAATGCTGCGCGAGATGCAACTTGAAACGCCATGTCGCTCGAGTCGACGGGGTGATGCTGACCGTCGTTGAGCTCCATCTCAATATTTGTGACCGGAAAACCGATCACAACACCTTTTTGCATGCTGTGCTTGAAACCCGAATCGCACGACGAGATATACTCGCGCGGGATTGAGCCACCGGTGACCTTATTCTCGAAGTGGTAGTGCTTGTGCTCGGAGTCGGTGGGAAGCGGTCGCATCTCGCCGGCAAGCCGGGCGTACTGACCTGCACCACCGGTCTGCTTTTTGTGGGTGTAGTTGTAGGACGTGGGGCGGGTGACGGTCTCGCGGTAGGCGACTTGCGGCGCACCTACGGTCGTGTCGACCTTGTACTCGCGGCGCATCCGCTCGATATACACATCGAGATGCAGCTCGCCCATTCCAGCGATGATTGTCTCGCCTGATTCCTCGTCACGGCGAACCTTGAACGTCGGGTCTTCCTTGGAGAAACGGTTGAGGGCCTTGGAGAAGTTCCCTTGGCCGCCCTTATCCTTGGGTTCGACTGCGTAGTAGATGACGGGGTCGGGGACGAACATCGAGCGCATGGAGTAGCGCTTCTTTGGGCCGACAAAGGTGTCTCCGCTTGCGCACTCGATGCCGAACAGAGCGACGATATCTCCCGACTCTCCGACGTCGATGTCTTCCATATTGTTGGCATGCATACGAACGAGCCTGCCGATCTTGACCTTCTTGTTCGTGCTCGTGTTGTATACAGTGTCGCCTTTGTTGAGTTTTCCCTGATACACGCGGACATAGGTGAGCTGGCCGTACCGGCCGTCTTCGAGTTTGAACGCGAGCGCGCACAGTGGCTTCTCGTCGTCGCTCTCGAGCGCGACCTTTTCCTCATTCTCACCATCAATATCGTAGGCTTCGTTGACAACTTCGGTGGGGTCGGGCAGAAAAGTGCGTACCCCATTGAGAAGCGGCTGTACGCCCTTGTTCTTGTACGCCGAGCCGCAGTAGACCGGGGTGAGCTTCATCGCGAGGGTGGCACGGCGTATCACGGGCACTAGCTCGTCGCCGCTGATTTCCTCGCCCTCGAGAAACTTCTCCATCAGCACGTCGTCGAAGTCGGCGACGGCTTCCACCATTATATTCCGGCATTCTTCGACGGCGTCTACGAGCGCTTCGGGCACCGGCTCGATACGCAGATCCTCTCCATTGTCGCCGTCGAAGTAGTAGGCTTTGCGCCAAAGAAGATCGACCACGCCTTCGAATTGGTCTTCTGCCCCGATCGGATAGTTGACCATCACTGCGTTGTGGTGCAGCTTCTCCCGCAGTTGTCGCGTCACGTTGAAAGGGTCCGCTCCCGCGCGGTCCATCTTGTTGATGAACGCGATGCGCGGCACGTTGTAGCGCCTCATTTGGCGATCGACTGTGATCGATTGGCTCTGCACACCGCTGACGGAGCACAGCACGAGGATCGCCCCATCGAGCACGCTCAAGGCGCGTTCGACTTCGATGGTGAAGTCCACGTGTCCCGGCGTGTCGATGATATTGATCGCTACCTCTTCCCACTGAACGCGGGTTGCCGCCGACTGGATTGTGATCCCGCGCTCCCGCTCGAGCTCCATCGAATCCATGGTTGCGCCCACGCCAGACTTTCCCTTGACCTCCTCGATCTTGTGGATCATCCCGGTGTAGAAAAGGATGCGCTCCGTCAGTGTGGTCTTGCCGGAGTCGATATGTGCGGAGATGCCGATGTTGCGGGTATTAGGGAGGTCCATTTGAACTATCCTCGCTGACGCGGAGTCGTGTGCGAGCGGCCGACCCCCCAGAGGGCTCGCTAGGGAAGCAGTCGTGCTCGCCGAGCAGCAATGTGAGCGAGGGGGCGACCGGCCTCCACCGGGTGTGGAGAGCGTGCGAGCGGTGTCCGAAGTGCCGGTTAGAAGGCTTTGAGGGCGCGGACAATGCCATAGCCCACGTAGAGTGCAAGCTCTGCCTGCATCGGCTCCTTGCGGGAGAAAGGAAGGTGTGCGAGGTGCGCGTCTCTTGTGACCGGGTGCGCGCCGCGCACCCGGTCGTTCGGCCTGCGAGCGTGGCCTGCGAGCGTGGCCTGCGAGCGTGGCCTGCGAGCGTGGCGTGCGAAGCGATGGCCGGGCGGCGCGCCTACGCCGGAGCGAGCTCGCGGTATGTGGCGATCACGTTCTCGGCGCTGAGACCAAAACGATGCGCGAGTTCGTCCGCCGGTGCGGAGGCCCCGAAGTGATCGATCCCGATGGCGGCGGCGGCGTAGCGTTGCCAGCCCAAGGTGGTGCCGGCTTCGATGGAGAGGCGACGTTTCAGGGCGGGTGGCAGAACCTGATCCCTGTAGGCTGGGGGCTGGGCTTGGAACGCTTCCCAGCACGGCAGAGACACGACGCGTACCGCGTCGCCGTCGCGGGCGAGTCGCTGTGCGGCGACCACCGCCAGCGCCACCTCTGACCCGGTGGCGATCAGAATCCCTCCGATGGTGTGGCCCTCTGGTTCGAACAGGATATAGCCGCCGCGGGAGACGTCGTCCCGTGAGCCTTCGAGGATCGGAAGATTTTGGCGAGACACGACGATGGCCGTGGGCCCGTCGCCGCGCTTGCGCTGTAGCGCGAGCTTCCATGCTCCCACGGTCTCGCGGGCGTCGGCGGGTCGGATCACGTACAGGTCCGGGATCATCCGCAGGCTCATGACTTGTTCGATGGGCTGGTGCGTGGGCCCATCTTCGCCCAAAAAGATGCTGTCGTGACTCAACACATGCACCACGGGCAACTTCATGAGCGCGGCGAGTCGGAGTGCCCCCCGCATGAAGTCGCTGAAGATCAAGAACGTGGCGTCGAAGGGGCGGACGCCACCGTGTGCCGACAAGCCGTTGCAGATCGCGGCCATGGCATGTTCTCGGACACCGAAAAAGAGGGCACGGCCCCCCGGGCACTGTGCACTTTGGATCTCCACGCCGGGCAGGTCCACGCCGTTGCTCCCGGTGAGGTCGGCGGATCCTCCCATCAAGGTAGCGTGTTTGGAGACGAGGGCGCGCAAGACCGCGGCTCCGGCTTTTCGGGTGGCGATCGGTTTGTCCGTAGAACAGTATCTCGGCAGTTCCTCGAAGAGATCCGCGGGTAGTTCGTCGGATCCGAATGCTTGGAACTGCTGCGCGAGCTGGGGATGGGCCCCGCGGTATGCGGCAAATCTCCGCTCCCAATCCCGTCTGGTTTCGCCGCAGGCGTCGCGCAGTGTGGCGAAGCCTTGGCGGACCTCGTCGGGGACGTGGAAGGGCTGGAGTGGCCAGTCCATACCTTTTTTCGTGGCCGCGACCTCGGCTTCTCCCAGTGGCGCGCCGTGGGTTTTTTCGGTACCGGCCAGGGTTGCGGAGCCGTGACCGATCACCGTGCGACAACAGATGAGCGTCGGTTTGTTCGTCTGCTCCTGTGCGTCGTGCAGGGCCGATACCAACGCCTCACGATCGTGGCCGTCGACCCGGATCACGTGCCACCCGTAGGCCACGAAACGGGCAGATACGTCCTCGGTAAAGGACAAGGCGGTTTTTCCGTCGATGGAGATGCCGTTGTCGTCGTACAGATAGATGAGTTTGCCGAGGGCCAAGTGGCCGGCCAAGCTCGCGGCTTCCGACGCGACACCTTCCATGAGGTCACCGTCGCTGCAGATCCCGTAGGTGCGATGGTCGACGATGCTGTGGCCCGGCCGATTGTATGCCGCTGCCAGCACGCGTTCGGCAATTGCCATGCCGACTCCGGCGGCGAAGCCCGTTCCCAGGGGGCCGGTGGTGAGTTCCACGCCCGGCGTGTGTCCCAGCTCCGGGTGCCCAGGGGTTTTTGAGCCCCACTGACGGAAGGCCCGGATGTCGTCCAAGCTCAGGTCGTAGCCGCAAAGGTGCAACAGCGCGTACAAAAGCATGGATCCGTGACCAGCGGACAGGACGAAGCGGTCACGGTCCGGCCAGTCGGGACAGGTAGGATCGTGTCTTAGAAACCGCATCCAAAGTACCGAGGCCATGTCTGCCGCGCCCATGGGCATGCCGGGGTGCCCAGAATTCGCCCGTTGCACCGCGTCCATCGTGAGGCCCTTGATGGTCTTGACGGTCTGATCAAAAAAGGAAGTTTTGATCTCGCGGTGGCGCGGCTGAGTCGACATCGGCACGGTGCCTAGCACGGCTCGCCGTGGGCTGGGGCGGCGGTTCGCAGGTCCAGTTCCAGAATGCGCAGCTGCGATCACACGCGCGGTCGCATACGGCGCGAGAGGACGGCGTGGCGCGTGATTCACTCGTGCCAGGGACGACAGCTGGGTGCGCGACGAGAAGGCCCGGCGCACCGACGGGAGTATACGTATCCGGCCTGATCTCGCCTGATCTCGCCTGAAGCGCCCATGGAAGGGCAAATGGGGCGAGTTGCGTCGTGCAGGATTCGACACGGCAACGGTTCTCGGGAGATGTGGCGGCAAGATGAGTTTGTCGGTGGGGACGCGAAACTGTCGTGGTGTGTTGTCTCGTACGTGACCGACAAGACGCGTTGGGGGGAAAGTGAACATCGAGACGCGGGGCACCGTGACGCTTCTGGTTTACATGGCTGAGGCGCGTGCGAGCCAAAGCACGGGTTGGGCGGCGCGGCTATCAACACACGTCGATGGGGAGACGGTTCGGAGTCGGCATGGCAGCGTGACGCGACCGTGTCGGGCTATGCTCATGGGTGATGCGGATCTGTTTGATGGGAGGGACGTCTGAGGAGGGGCGCCTATTGTCGGTGTTCGTCCCTCGAGCCTGGCCCGAAGCGGAGATCTTCCGGGTCGGCCGATCGGGGTGGCGGCCGCTCTCTGATTGCAAATTCGGGGCTCGGGACCCGGGCGAAACCGACGTTCTAGGCCGGCCACCGCCTGGTGACCTGGCGTTCGTGTTCGGAGGCGAGGGTGCCGACCGAAGCGTGGACCAGGTGGATCAGCTGGTGGGGTTGGGGTACAGGGTTGTTGCTGTCGGTGGCCTGGGCCGGCGTGGAGATCCCATCGCGGCGTCGGGGATCAACGACGTGCGGGTGTGTGCGGGCTCTCGCGTGGTGGTGAGTCCGACTGTCACTTCCATCGCCGTTGCCACGGTTGTTGCGCCACTCGCTCGACGTTGGGTGCTCGAGTCGGCGACCGTCAGCTCGTACCAGGCCGTGAGCATGGGCGGTGCTCCGTCCGCTCGGCGGGCGACCGATCGTGGACGGTCGTCCGATAGCGGCGACACCCAAGGGCGAGCCGGTCCTCCTGAGGCGAGATCTTCGGAATGGGAGAGGGTCGACGCAACCGGCTTCTCGGCGATCGAGAGGCGCGTTGCAGTCGAGGTACGCAAGCTCCTCAAGCTACCCGCGCTGGCGTTCTCTGTCCAGTGCTGGCGCGTGCCGGCGGGGGCCGGGCTGGATGAGCTCGGCAGTTTTGAGAACGTGTGGTTCACGTTGGGCCAACCCGCCAACATCGGAGATATCTCGGCTGTGCTCAAGGATGCGACGGCTGCACCCTACGTGCACCATGTCGCCCCGGAGCGCGGCGATGGGGGGACCGTATGGCCGTGTCGCCAGCGGCCAGGGAGAGTGTGTGTGGGTGGCGTTCGCCGGGACTTACGCGACGATTCCGGCCGCAGTTTCTGCCTGCGCCTCGGAACGAATAACATGCATATGGGTACAGTTGCCAATGCGGTCCGACTGGCATCCTTGTGGTTTCCAACCCGGGTTGGCGATCTGTAGTGTGGCCGCCATGGGCGTATTGGGATCGTGTGGCGGCGAGGCCCGGCGGAGCCGGGTTATTTTTGGCGTTGGCACCAATGGATGGCGTCACCGATCACATTCAGCGTCGGGTCATCGCGTCGGTGAATGGGACCTGCGGTGTGTCGGCTATCAGCTTATGTGTCAGCGAGTTCGTGCGCGTGACGGGTGGCGTGGTACCCGATGCAGTACTTTCGCGGCATTGTCCAGAACTTGCTACACAAGGGCGGACCGTGGGTGGCGTGCCCGTGTTCGTACAACTTCTTGGGAGCGACCCCGCGGCCATGGCCGGTACAGCGAAGCGGGCGATCGAGCTCGGCGCGCCGGGTATCGACCTCAATTTCGGCTGTCCCGCCAAAACGGTCAATCGCCACGATGGAGGCGCGAGCCTGCTCAAGACTCCATCGAGGGTCGGAAAAATCACTGCTGCGGTGCGCCGAGCGGTGCCCTTGCCTTTTCCCGTATCCGTCAAGATTCGCGTGGGGTGGGATTCGTCCGATCACGTGGTCGCACTCGCGCATGCAGTCGCGGATGGAGGTGGCGATTGGCTCACCATCCATGGCCGTACGAGGACCCAGCAGTATCGGCCTCCTGTGGATTGGGCTGCGATCGGTCAAGCCGCCGACGCCATCGAGATCCCAGTTGTAGCGAACGGTGATCTGTTCACTCCGGCGCAGCTACATGCGTGCGCGCGGGCGAGTGGGTGCCGAGCGTTCATGGCCGGCAGAGGTGTCATGGCTGCACCCAACTGGTTTCGGTGGGCGAGGGGGTACGACGGCAATGCGCCGAACCTTGCAGCGCATAGCGACACCCTCGCAAAATTCGTTGTGCAGTCGCGGCTAGCCGCAGTTGCGGACCCGCGGATCCTTCGGCGTGTCAAACAGTGGATGCGTATGGCGGCCGACATTCGACCCGAGCTGGCGCCGGTGTTCAACGCGATGAAACGATTGTCCCGACTCCCGGATGCGATGGCGGTACTCCGGCGAGCAGGGAGAGACTAGCCTGGTTCGACGCGTTGGCTGCTCGACTCGCTGCACTGCAGTCCGGTCAAGGTTGCCGCGGGCGAATCGGCGTCGGGTACCCACTCCGTGCCCAGATCGCGGGCCTGCCGGACGATGCGGTTGCGGACGCGTTGGGCGAGCTGGCCGGGTGCGAGCACAGGGTGTTCGATGGGGTACTTGCGGATCACAATCGGGTATGCGGTCGCCTGCTTGAGGCACACTGTCGCCGCGTGGCGCTCGAACCCGACCCGTAAGATGGTCGATTGTCGGGGGATCTCCTCGGCGTTTTCGAACAGAAAGTTACCGAGGGAATACGCGATGATCCCGCTACCGTGGTGTTCGATGGCCTGCAGTACGTGGGGATGGTGGCCGATGATCAGATCCGCCCCGGCGTCCATCAACTGGCGGGCAGCCCGGCGCTGATGTAGGGCGGGCTTGTCGGCGTACTCGACGCCCCAGTGCACCGACAGCATGACGATGTCGTGGTTTTTGCGCGCTTGTCGGACCAGCGGAGCCACCACTTCGAATAGCTCTCGCGGTTTGGTGAAGGGGAGCGAGAGCCCGTATTCCCGCTCGGGGGCGTTGCGGACGGTGGTGACGGCGATCACGCCCACCTTCCATCCCTTGCGCTCGACCGTCTCGACACGGATCGCGGGCGGGTCGGCACGCGCTGCACCGACGGACACGATGCCCAAGTGATCGAGGATCCGCGGGGTCTCGATTTGTCCGCGCTCTCTCAGATCGAAATAGTGGTTGTTGGCGAGGGAGACCACGTTGAGACCCGCACCCGTGAGCAGCTGAGCCATCTCCCGAGAGGCTCCGAAGCGAAACTTGGAGCCGATAGGTGAGCGTGGCGGCAAATACTCGACGACCGGGGTCTCGAGGTTAGCGAATGCGAAGTCCGCTGCGATCAGCGACCCGACGTAGACGAAAGGGTCGATCCCCTCTTGAGGGATTGGGTCGAAGCCTCGGTCGCGGTAGCGGCCGAACATGACATCGCCCACAAACGTCATTTCGAACTGCGGTTGCCGCGGGGCGGGTGAAGATCGCGTGGTCGTTCCGGCCCGGCCGGCGGGCGTCGCCACTGGCTTGGTGGGTGTGGTGGGTGTGGTGGGTGTGGTCGGTGTGGTGGACGAAGAATACTCGGATGCCAGCGGGTACGCGCGGCTGCACTGATCGAGCAGCCACGGGAACTCCGAGTCGCGTCGGGATAGACCGAGTCGTACGCAAGAGGCAGCCTTGATACTTGTCTCTCTTAGGCAACGAGAAAGATCGTCGATGCGTGTGGATGCGAGTTCTGCTACCCGTCTGCGGCGGTGTTCGTCGTCGATCTCCGTGGCCTGATAAAACGAGATCGACGCGTCGAGCATCTGCGTACAGGCGGCTTGCGCGGTGCTGCCGAGGTGCCCTGCGAGGAGGGGGTCCGTCCGAGCCTTGAGCTTTCGCGCCGAGGCATCCCAGTCAGGCTGGTTGTCGGCGCTGGCGGGATCAGGGTTCGCTACTTGTATCTCTGGATCGGGCCGTGGTGCGGGAGGTCGTGGCTCGTGGCGCGGGGGCGCTTGAACGGTTGGGGGCTCCGGACGCTGGGTGTTGCTGCAGCGCAGCGTCCCCACAGATGCGCCCGCTAGCGCGACCCGCAGGGCCGCTCGTCCCATGCTGGCCGCACGGGTGTGGATGCGGCGCTGGAGGCGTGCCGTCATGGGACGCAAATGTAGCGCAGATCGTCCTCGCGCCGGAGAATCGTCGTGGTGGCGGCCCGCCGCGGTGCCACCGTCTCCGGGCTCGCGGCACCGCGACCTCGCGCGTCTCGCCTTGTCCGCGGGGCGAAAGCTCGTTGGCGCCCCCGTGGGAGCAAGATCCCGGGGCGCGGGGCCGGCCCCGAAGAGGACGCCGATCTGCCCTGGGCCTCGAAGGAGCCCGAGGCGGTCATGGGCCGTCCCGCCGGAGAACCTCGCGGGTTGATTTCGTACTGGCCGCCGACATGGGGGGGGTCCAAGTCAAACCGTAGGTATGATCAGCATCGTCGGCATGGTCCTCGTGATGGGCTGCGTCCTGGGTGGGTACGTGATGCACCACGGGGACCTTTCGGTGCTCGTGCAAGTGCACGAGTACATCATCATCTTTGGCGCCGGGATTGGATCGCTGCTGGTTGGCACGCCCATGACGGTGATCAAAAGTATGATCGCCCAAGGCAAAGGGGTGCTCGGCCATCGTCCCGGCAAGCAAGACTATACGGACTTGCTCACGTTGATGTTCGAGATGTTCCAGATTGCCCATCGATCTGGATTGCTCGGTTGGGAGGAACATATCAACGAGCCTTCGAAGAGCAAACTGTTCTCCAAGTACTCGAGCTTCGTCAAGAATCATCACGCGGTGGAATTCATGACGGATACGATGAAGGTAATCGTATCCGGTTCAGCCGAGCCGCATGATCTCGAAGCGCTGATGGAGGCCGACTTGGATACGCAGCACGCGGAGCACGGCAAGCCGCCAGCGGCCCTGACCGCGGTTGCGGACTCGATGCCGGGCCTAGGCATCGTGGCGGCGGTGCTGGGGATCATCACGACCATGGGAGCCATTGATGGGCCGCCGGCTGTGATCGGGATGAACGTGGCCTCCGCATTGGTGGGCACGTTTGTGGGGATCCTCGCTTCCTACGGGTTCATGGGACCTTACGCCAAGGCAATGGAGGCGTACGCGGAGGATGAACATAAGTACGTGGAGTGCATCAAGTTCGGGCTGCTGGCCCACGTCAAGGGTGTCAACCCCGGTATCGCGGTTGAGTTCGCGCGTCGCTCGACGCCGACGGCCGCAAGACCGACCTTCGAGGAGATCGAGACCGCCTGTCGCAATACGAAGGGAGCCTGATACGCCATGACTGACCCCGGCGAGCGCCCAATTATTGTCATAAAGAAGAAGGTCCACGGCGGGCACGGTCACCACGGCGGTTCCTGGAAGGTTGCGATCGCCGACCTGATGACCGCGATGATGGCTCTTTTCATGGTCCTTTGGCTGGTGGGGCAAAGCCCGAAGACCAAGTCTGCCGTCGGAGCCTATTTTCGGGACCCGATGGGCTTGGCTGGGGGGGGCAACACGGAGCGGTCGACCGGGCCGCACTCGGGTGGCGCGTCCTTTTTCCAGGGAGGGAATACCCCAGTCAATCGGGATATGGGATTTGCTCCGGGCCGGATCGACCTCTCGGACTCGAACTCGGGGCGGGCACGAGAGGAGGCGCTCGAGCTGTCGCAGGCGCGCGATCGCCTGCGTCAGGCACTGATGGCGCTGCGATCCGACACCTGGTCGCGCCACGTGGAGTTGACTGCGGTGGAGGAGGGGCTGCGGATCGAGGTGCAGGATGACTTCAGTGGCTCCTTGTTTTCGCCCGGTTCGACGACGATCAACCCGGCGGCGCGTGAGGTCATGGAGACGATAGCCGCCGAGATCGGTATGTTGCCCAATCGGGTTGTGATCGAGGGGCATACCGATGCGCAGGCATCTCGGGGACGGCGGGGAAAGAACAGCAATTGGGAAATCTCGACGCGTCGGGCGAATGCCGCGCGGCGCTTCCTCATCGAGCACGGGATGCGGCGCGACCAGGTGGCGGAGATCCGCGGTTATGCGGCCCAGCGCTTGCGGTTGTGGCACCAGCCGTCGAGCCCGAGAAATCGGAGGATTACGATTTTGGTCCTACTCGAGCGTGGCACCAGAAAGATGGGGGTGGATGACAAGGGCCAGCAGCATCCGTTGCTCAAAACGCTGCAGAATCTGGACCACCGGGAGAAGGGCCCCTCGAATCGAGTTGAGCTTTCGCCCAGCGGCGAGACGCTCTCTCCCGTGCCGGCCGACGGCGGGACGACACCGACTGGGATCCCAGAACCGTAGGTGCGCGCCGGGTCGCTACAGTCCCCCTGCAGACCCACGGCGGCGCGGCGCCACGCAGAAGGGGCGCGCCTTCGTTGTCTTGGCTTCGTTCTTACTGCTCGCTGCCATCAGGTTGACGGTTGTGGCAGATGTTCCCCTCTGTTTGTTCGACCAGTATTTTACTTTGCGAATCGCGCTGCGCTTGAAACTGAGGACCTGGCTGGGTGTGGCCAGGCGCCATGTGGATAGGCCCGCGTGCTTGCTCTTGCCGAGCTTGTTACAACGTGATTTCGCACCGTTGAAGCTCGTGAGCGCCGGCAAGGCTTTGGGCGTGAACAGGCTCCCGCTCGCTACCAGTTTGTCGGTCTGAATCTTCGGAGTCTTCGTACCGGATTGTTTGCTACCGGATTGTTTGCTACCGGATTGTTTGCTACCGGATTGTTTGCTACCGGATTTTTTACTACCGGATTTTTTACTACTGGATTGTTTGCTACCAGATTTTTTGCTACCAGATTTTTTACTGCTCTTTGAAGTCGCTTGATCGGCGTCGTTTGTGTTCGGCACTGGCCTTGCCACATCCTGTGCCCCGTTGTTTGCCCCCTCTGCATCGGGGTTTCTAGAGCTGTCGGGAGGTCGATCGGATGGAGGCATTGTCCCTTCAGGGGCGATTTGCGAGGGGGCGGACTCGGTCGGGGCGAGCTCGGGTGCGTTGGCCTCACTGTCCCCACCACCTAGCTGAGTGACGCCCAGATAGCCCAAGCCGATGACCATTATGGATCCAATGAGCGCAAACAGTGGGGTGTTGGATCGTGCGAGGGGGCGTTGGGGGGGCAGTTGGGCGCCTGCATGGGGGGGGGAACCTGGGACATCCCATCCGTCCTCCACCGCTGCGACTCCGCCCAATTCGCCAGACCAGGTGCCTCCGGTTTGGCGCGGAGGCGGTGCGGCTGTGATCCGATGGGCGCCCGATGCCTCGCTCGGCGCAGGTGCGGCGCTCACGGAGGCAGGTGTGGCGACGGACGGGCCAGGGTGGGCGTTGTCGCCGGCGGGTATCGCCACCTGCGTGCCCGAACGGGTCGACCGTGGCGGCGTCGACCGCGTTGGTGTCGACATCGTTTCGTCGCTAGCGACGTGCGTGGCCGCTGTCGCGGACCCGAACGCCAGCGTACCGCCACTTGCGGGCGCCTGGTCAAAGGCCTCGAGCTCCCGCGAGAGCTCGGCGACGCTGGCATACCGATCCGCGGGTTTCTTGGCGAGGCATCGCATGATGACGTCGGACAATCCCTGCGGAACGCTCGGCTTGAGTTGGTGCACAGGCTCGGGGTCTCGGGTCATCAGGGCTGCGATGGTGGCCGCGAGGGTGTTGGCTCCGAAGGGATTCTTGCCGATGATGGCGTGGTACAGCATTACGCCCACGGCCCAAATGTCGCCTCGCGCGTCCACGTTGGCAGCACCTTCCGCTTGTTCGGGCGACATGTACTCTGGCGTGCCCATGATCACACCGATCGCGGTCTTGGCCTCGGCCGTGGCGTCTTGTGTGAACTTTGAGATCCCAAAATCCATCAACTTGACGAGCAGCCGGCCAGGTGTGGGTTCGTGTAGGAACACGTTGTCTGGTTTGAGATCGCGATGGACAATGCCCGCGTCGTGGGCCGCGGCGAGGCCCGTGAGCGCCTGTCGCATGATCAACACGGCGAGTCCGTGGTCGATGCTTCCCTGGTCATCGAGTAACTCGGAGAAACTCTGGCCGCGCAACATCTCCATCACGATGTATAGCCCGAGATCCGCTTCGCCGAGGTCGAGGATGTCACAGATATGGTCGTTCCCGATCCGGCCCGCGGAGGTGGCCTCGTTACGAAATCTGCCGACCGTAGCGGGGTTGCGGGCAAACTCGGGGCGCATGATCTTGATGGCCACTTGCTTGCGGACGAGCGTGTTTTCAGCTCTCCATACGGTTGACATGCCGCCTTCTCCCAATTGGCTGAGAAACCGAAAACGCCCGTCCAGCAGGCGCCCCGTGAGGGGCAACACGGTGCCGTGCACAGGACATACGAGGACGCTTTGTGGGTGGGCGTCTCCGCACGAGGGGCATGCGTCGAGGGATGCCGGTGAAGGGTCGGGCATGTGGTCGGTCTATACCACGGTATGCGGCGAGGCCGCGCGGCTCGGGATGGGCTCGGGATGGGCTCGGGCTGGGCTCGGGCTGGGCTCGGGATGGGTGCGAGACTGGGTGCAGGATCGGGGGCGCGGGTGCCGACAGGCCCGGCGCCCCCGTCGATCCGCGCGCTGTTGCGTTCAGATGACCGCTCTGTACGCCGCCGGCCCGCCCTGGCGCCCATCTGCACGTATAACCGGGGATGATGTCGGGCCGGATCCCATTCGAGACTTTGCTCGCGACGGCGTGGTTTCTGGCCTGCGAGGCGCTGCCAACCAACGAACCGTCATCGCTCGCGCTCGAGTCGTCCGTCTCCGACACGATCGTGCACGCGTCGACACGGCAGCGTGCGGTGGGCGGGCCGTATGCGGTGGGCGGGCAGGAGGCGCGGGCCGGGCAGCCGTACCTCGCTACGAGACAAGCGGTCACATCCCCTCGTTTGGCGTCGGAGCAAAACACCATCGACGTGTTCCGCGCGGCCGCGCCGGCTACGGTTTTCGTCACGCAAAAGCAGCTCGTCCGCGACAACTGGACGCGTCGTGCGTTGGAGGTGCCCACGGGTTCGGGCAGCGGGTTTGTGTGGGACCGCAAGGGGCATATCGTCACGAACGCCCACGTCGTGGATGCGAAGCGCGGCCGAAGACCGAGCTACAGCGTCACGCTGCTCAATGGGGAATCCTACGAGGCCCGGTTGGTGGGCACCGATCGCTACAAAGATATCGCTGTGCTCAAGGTGAGTGCACCGGCGGGCGAGTTGACCCCGATCCAGCTCCCTGGACCCAAGTCGCAGCCAGAGGTCGGCCAGAAGGCACTGGCGATCGGCAATCCCTTCGGTCTCGACCACACCTTGACGGTGGGGGTGGTCAGTGCCCTTGGGCGCGAGGTCAAAGGTTTTGGAGATGTAACGATTCGCGGCATGATCCAAACCGATGCGTCGATCAATCCCGGGAATTCAGGTGGGCCGCTACTCAACTCCGCGGCTCAGCTGCTCGGGATGAATACGATCATCTACAGCAAGAGTGGCTCCTCGGCGGGTATTGGCTTCGCTGTGCCCACCACAATCATCCGTATGGTGGTCCCTCAGATCATCAAGTACGGGGCGCCTCTGCGTAGCGGCCTCGGCGTGTGGCCGGTGGACGACGACCTGGCGCGGGCGAACGGCATTCGCGGTGTCGCTATTCGAGAGGTCACAAAAGGCTCACCTGCCGCACGGGCGGGGCTTAAGGGGCTCAAAAGAACCCGTCGTGGTCACCTGCTAGGTGATGTGATTGTGGGTATCGAAGATGCCAAGGTCGAAAACTATGACGACCTGTATACGGCGTTGGATACTCACCGACCCGGCGAAGTGGTGGAGGTGGTCATCCTGCGCAACGACCGGCGGCTGCGCATCCCCGTGAAGCTGACACGATTGACGGGGGGACAATAATGCAGGGGGCGGCGGCCTGGGGTTCCAAGCCCGAGCGTTTTCGAGTGATCCCGATGGAGGAGGGCATGACGTTGCGAAATCTGCTTGTGCGTCGACTCCGTGGCCTCGATCGGGATCAGGCTGCGAATCTTGTCAAGGCGGGTGGTGTTTACGTGAACCGGCTTCGAGTGCGGTTGCCCATGGTGCGCATGGCCCCAGGAGAGCGCGTGACCGTGTATCGTCGTGCGCTTGAGGTTCGCGCACTGGCGGTGAACGACCTCAGCATTGTGTACCGCGACCCCAGTTTCATGGTCCTCGACAAGAGGTCGGGTGTTCCGGTGGCGCCTACCCGCTCCTCTGCTCGCGGGACCCTGACAGAGGCTCTGATCGAGATGCTGAAAGCTGAGGGCGTGGAGCGCCCCTATGTCGGGGTCTTGCACCGCCTCGACCGGGGGGCGAGCGGACTTGTGATCCTGACCACCCGAGGTGCTGCCAACGCGAGCTTTCACCGCCAGTTCCTCACGCACGAGATCCGGCGCACCTACCGAGTACTCGTGTCCGGCGAGCCGCCCGAGGCGGTGCGGTGTGACGCACCGCTTCTGCTTCTTCAGACCGGCGGTGTGAAGATAGCGAGTGCCGGCGAGCCCTCGGCAAAACCTGCGCGGACTCGTTTCCGGCGCGTCGGCGTGCGGACCCATGGAGGCCAAGTTCGCGTTCTTGTGGAGGCCGAGATCGAAACCGGTCGGACCCATCAGATTCGAGCCCATGCGGCGCACCTTGGCTTTCCGGTGGTGGGCGATCGTCGCTATGGGGCGACGTCTTCCGCGGCGAGACCCGCGGTCCCGAGCGATCTTTCGGCGGAGAGAGGGCTCTGCTTGCACGCTTGGCGCCTCGGCTTCGCCCACCCCCATACCGGTGAAGCCCTGGAGCTGGAATCCCCGCTCCCCCGTTGGGCCGAGCCCGAGTCCGACTAAGGGCTGTGTCAATGGGGAACCCGGCGGGCGGGAATGCGGTGGCGCGCGGCACCGGTGTTCGAACTCCCCTTGTGGAATGGCACGCTAGGGTGCGCAGTGTGGGAGCGGCGGCCCATATGCGGCCGAGTCCGCTGCGTCCTCTCAAGCACAGGTTGGCGTCGGCGATGTGGTGTAACGTGAGCTACGGGCCCGCAAGCAAAGCCGGTGCAAAAATCTTGGTCCTCGACGACTCCAAGATCATGTGCACGACAGATGCTCATCCGTCCTCCAGGTAGGATCTGGGCCACGTCTACCCAGTCGGGAACATCCAGCGCAATATGGCGAGCTTCGTAGCGCGATAAATGGTCGAGTGTTTCTCGTCTGGTTTCGGCGTGTAGATCCAACGCAAGCCCTCGGGGGGGTGTTTCTCGAGCGCAGCTGCCAGTGGGGCGACGTACACGGAGTTTCCATCGTTTCGACCCTTGCCCGCAGAGCTTAGATGCAGAGCCCTGCCCTGCCACGACCCTACTTTCAGGCGCTCGACGGCGTTTCGCGCGAGCTCACCCGCGTTCCAGCCCAACGTGGGATCGATGCCGACATAGATGTCGAACATACGGGGCGCGACAAAGAAGGTCTCGACGATGAACAGACCCGCGAGGGATTCGCCGATAATCCCGGTGGTACCGTCGCCGCGGATTTGCCCCATCACTTTGGGGAACAACTCATAGCGAATGAACCGCCGGAACTTGGCCGAACCGCCGACCACCGGCGCGGCTTTCTTGTCTTTGGCCACCTCGGTCGGCCCAGTCAAATCGCGACGCCGTTTCGTATTCTCAATGCCCACGACAACGATGGGTCGGATCTGGCCAGCGCGTATCGCGCCGTCCACCGTATGGGTCAGATGAGGAAAGTCTTCCTTGGTGCCCCCATCGGGCATGTAAAGAATCGGGTAGCGAGCGTTCGGCGAAGCGTCGTAGCCCGGGGGCACATAGATATTGATGCGCCGCATCTCGCCCAGCACCTGCGAGATGATCGTCAGCTCACGATGAGGAAGCAACGTGTCGTTCACGGCGTAGTTGGGCGGAGCGTTGCCCGGCGTCGCGTGGGAAGATGCGCTGTGTTGCGCAGTCGGCGTCTTGTTGCTGGTCGCCCTATCCTTGGAGTTAGCGCACGAGGCCGACGCCAAGACCATCGCCAGTAGCCACGACATGTGCGCTCTCATCACGTGACTATACCCCCTCGCCTGAATGCAGTCTCAGAGGGCCCTAGAGACCGGGTCCGGAGAGAGCATCTCAGAGAACCCGGTCAGGAGACTGCGTTGCCGATGAGCAGCTTGTAGTCTTCGATCCACGACGCTCTGGGCGACCGGTCGCAAACACCCACCGCCGAGCGACGGTGGGTGCGCACAGAGTCGCCCGCACTCGGCCGGCTGGAGTCGACTAGGTGCGGCTGTGGCCGGCGAATCAGGTGAGCGGGGTTGCCTAGGTGCGGCTGTGGCCGGCGAATCAGGTGAGTGGGGTTGCAGCGGGACAGGCATTCGCGCAACGGCCGGCAGGTCGGACGGCCCGCCGGCCGGCCGGGGGGTATCACGCGGCTGCGCGGACGGCCGAGGGGGCACATTGCACCTGCGCACGTATACTCTGGGCACCGATTTCCGATGGCGCGCTCTCGTATACGGATCTTCACTCAGCTGTTGCTCCTTGTGGTGTTGCCGTTGCTCGTTCTCGGCGGACTGTTCGGGTTCGGTGTGCATTTGGGCAACACGAACCGAGAGCCGGTGCTGCGATTCGAGCGCGAGGTGCTGCGTCTCGACGTGGCGGAGCCGCGACCGTCCGAAACGCGACCGCCGGAAACGCGACCGTCGGAAACGCAGCCGTCGGAAGCGCAGCCGTCGGAAACGCAGCCGGCGGAAGCGCAGCCGGCGGAAACACAAGCTTCGGACACGCGACCCGCGGAGCCCATCGTCGCACGCCGTGGCACTCGAGGCGTGGCTGTGTCTCCCAAACCAGAGTCCACACCCAGCGGTGCGCCGCTCGTGGCGGAAGACGCACCGACCGCGCCGCGAGTACCCGATGCCGAGGCGCGCCCACCAGTGGGGGCTCCACCCGTGGGGGCTCAACCAGTGGGCCTCACCCCGCGCACGCCGTCTCAAACGGTGGTGCCGTCGAGCGACTTGGGAGCCTCGACGACGGCGAGGGCGGCTTCAGCCGTCACGCCGCCTGGGTCGCTGGGCCTACCGGTCACGGTGTCGATCAAGGTGCTGGTCGATCGAGAGATCATCGAAAATGAGCCCGACTGGATCGCGTACGTGCAGCGCTTGATCAATATGGCGTCGGGCGTGTACGAGGCTGCGTTCGGCATAGAGCTATCGCTCTATGGGGTCACGACATGGGATGTGGCGACGCGGGGTGTGTCGACCGACGCTTTGCTCGCCGACTTGCGGTCACGGCCGCGAGAGGGAGCCCACGTCCTGCTCGGCCTCACCGGCCGGGCGTTCGATGCCGCTGTCACCGTACGGGGCGACCAGCCCGGGCCCGAAAATGCTCTGAACGGCGGGTATGCGGTGATTTGTGCAGGCAAGGAGATGAAACTCCCCCACCTGCGTGCGCTGCTCCATGAGCTCGGTCACCTATTCGGGGCCCAGGATGTGTCCGAGGCAGTCGCGGACGCGATGCTCCAGGGCAGCTGGATGCGTACTCAGTTGGGTGCGCCACACGCCGCGCCGTGGATCGATCCCGGCAACCGCAGGCGGATCATCGCACGCAAGTCGCTCCCGTTCGCGCCGGAGCCGGGCAGAAGAAGGGGCAAGTAAGTGGTCGACCAAGCAGCGAAACCCGCGCCAGCCTCCGGCCCAAAGGACGGCAAGAACACCTCCGCGGCGACCCCGAAGAGCGGAGGTTGGTTGCGCAACGTCCTCGGCTGGGTGGTGCTACCGGGAGCTTTGGCGGGGGGTCTTGTGTTGCTGGGCGTACACGTGGGGGCGAACCACGGCGACATGTGGCTCTCACGGCTGGTAAAGTGGCTCGTCAGCGGATGAGCGCAAGACGCGTGCTCGCGCTGCTGGCAAGTGTCGAGGAACGAGGCAAAGATCTTGCGTCGCGAGGAGCACGATGTCCTGTTACCTGCTGGAGATCCACCGTCCCGATCGTCCCATAGAGTCGAGGGAGCTCACCGAAAACAGTACGCTGATCGGTCGCGAGGCGGGGGACTTGGTCCTCGGTGACCCCGAGGTGTCGAGCCGCCACGGTGAGCTCCAGTTTGATGGTGTTCGACTCACGTTCGTCGACTTGGGGTCCACCAACGGAAGTTTCGATGCCACCGGAGCGCGTATCTTTAGCCCAAAGGTGCTCTCGGTGGGTTCCGCACTGCGCATGGGCAATACGACGCTCATCATCACGAGGATCGGGCCGCCTGCGGCGTCGCAGCCCGTCGCCGGAGGCACGATTTTCGCACCGGGTGGGGTGCCGAGCGCCGGGGCATCGGGCCTGCCGGTGCCGCCACTGTTGCCAGCGGCTTGGGCAGCGCAGCCCAAGCCGGGGGCCAGCGGCGACCGTGTTCCGGTACCGACGCCGTTCGAAGACACGGCGTCGCGGGGGTCCGCGGCACCGGCACCGGCACCGGCTCGGCTGCCGCCACCCACCCGACTCCCACCTCCCCGGTCCGTCGCGCCTCCCGTCCGCCCCGGCGTCGTGGTGCCGGGTCCGAGCCGCTCCCCCGCGCCAGCGGATCCCCCTGATCTGCCGGCCGACACGTCCGTGGACGCGCCCGCTGTCGCTCGCTCACCCAACGTCGGTGTCCAGGTCCCCGTGCGGGGAGCGCTGGTTGGGCGCATGCCAGCTTCCGATGATGACGATCCGCCGCGCCGATCCCCAGGCGTCGGCGAAGGCGTCGGCGAAGGCGAAGGCGTCGGCGAAGGCGACGGCGTCGGCCAAGCGATCCAAGCTGCCTGGGCTGCCCTTCGACCGCAAATGAAGGAAGCGTGGATGACGGTGGGGCTTGTGTGGGCTGGCGGGGCGGCACTCGTCGCGCTCCTTGGCTGGATTCCGGTGATCGGTCCGGCGTTAGCCTGGTCTGTGGGCCTGGCTCAGTTGGCGCTCGGGCCCTTGGCATTCGCTGCCCTCAACTATGTGCTGCTCCAAGCTCACCTGGGCCAGCCGGGGACGGCACGGGAGGCCTGGAGAGTCGTGCTGCGCGACCCCGTCCATGTGTGGTTGAACTTCTTCGTCGCCATGCTGGTTTCGGCCTTGGGTTTCGTGTGCCTCATCGTACCCGGCGTTGCCCTGGGGTTTTTCATCGGGCCGGTATACTTCGTTGAGAACAAGCGCTTCGTCGGCATCAATGTTGGGGCGTTGGGGTGTTTTAAGCGACGAGCAGGCCTGGTGCTCTTGATCATGATGGTGCTGGCCGCGGTTCCCTTTGCGGCTGTCGGAGGTGTTTTCAGTGTCGTTGGGGGCTTGCTCGCTTCCGCGGTCTCGCCAGATTTTGGCCTCGCGTTCACGATTCTCGCTTGGTCGGCGCTGGGCTCCGTGCTCGGGGCTTTGGGCTGCGCGACTGCGATTCAGATCTACTTCGATCTTCGCGGGGAGGACGGGGTCACCCAAGCACGCGCTTCGTTCGCAGCCCTCGAGCGCGCCGTCGCCCCCAGCAACCGCTGGGAATCGTGAGGTTGTGTGTCCCTTCCCGAGACGCACGATCTCTCAAGCGAGCCACAACCCCGGCCCCATGGAACGCGTGCAGCACGCGTTCCGTGGGAGGCGAACACCGTTGCGGAGCGACTCGCGTGTGTGGGCGCACGGCCATCTTGCGCGGCGGCGGACCCGAAAATGTACACGGCGCGATCCGCTTCCGGGCCGGTGCGAGCCAGCGAGAGGCGGGATGAACCACTGCTATGAACCGGCGTTCGCGGTCGCCCGGTGGGCCAGAGCCTTTCGTCCTCAGGACAGCTGTTCGCGCTGGCGTGAGCTTTGCCTCACGGGGGGGAGCGTCTTCAGACGTTGCGTTTGACACGGGCTCGTCCATTTTACCGAGCGCGGACGATGGAATACATTCCGTTTTGTCTTCGCTCAAGGAATTCGATGCCCAAATACTCGCTTGAACGACTCGACCAGTTCCCGACGTTGACCCCACAGTTACTGCGGCTGGCGTATCGAGAGATGTGCATCGCTCGGTGTTATGTGGGGCGCGTTGTGCAGGAGTGTTCGAAGGGCGCGATCAAATTCTCGATCTGGGGCCCGGGCGAGGAATTGCACGGCGCGGCCGAGGCCCTCGCGTTCAACGAGGTCGTGAACAAGGAGGCGTTCGGCATGTTGGGGCACTATCGCTCTGCCGGCCTCTTGTCGACCTGGGCCCGCCTGCAAGGGCACGAGGACTTTCACCTCGATCATTTCAGGCAGCAATACAGCAAGGTTACCGACCCGTGGAGCGGCGGTCGGCAGATGACGTCGCACTACAATCAGCCGAGTCTCAACATGCTGCCGGTTCAAAGTGCTGTGGGCATGCAGATGGGCAAGGGCGCGGGCTATGCATTCGGGCTGAAACGGAAATACCGAGACGGCCTGTGCGTGGCCATCGTGGGCGACGGGACCATGGCCGAGAGTGACTTCCACGAGGGCATGCACGCCGCTGTGGTGTTGGAAGTGCCGTTTCTCGTGATGGTGACGGATAACAACGTGGCAATCAGCGTCAAGCCCGAGGACGGTCGCGGCATCCGTGACCTGGCGGCGTACGCCAAGGCCTTCGACTGCGCGTTCTATGAAGTGGACGGAAACGACTTTCTCGCCTGCTATGAAACGACGAAGGCCGCGGCCGCCTATTGCGTCGAACATCAGCGACCCGCGCTGTTTTGGGTCCACGGCCTCAGCCGACTCAACGGGCATAGCAATGCCGGGGACTACGGCTTTGCGTTCGATCAGCACGACTGCATTAACGACTTCGGAGAGGCATTGGTGGAGCGGGGAATCCTTGAGGCGTCCGATATCGTCCATCGCAACGGTGTACAGACGGGGCGCGACTACTTCCGTCGGCACGACCTGGGTCGATTCGGTACCGAGTCGCTCGAATATATCGATGCCGCAATGGGGCAAGCGAAATCGGAGCCGGAGCCGACCTACGCGTCGACGAGCGACCATCTGCGACCACCGTTTCCAGTTGTGGACGAGGCCGCTCCACAGGGGCGACCGACGGTGGTGTCGCTCAACGGCGCGATCCGGGCGGCGCTTCGCGATATTCTCGAATCTAACCCTATGACTTGGCTCTACGGCCAGGACGTGGCGGAGATGGGCGGCGTGATGCAGGCCACAGTTGGGCTGTGGAAACGCTTCCCAGATCAGGTCCGCGATGCACCCATCAACGAGCCGTTGATCTTGGGTACCGCGGTTGGTTTCGCGTTGCACGAGGGGTCCACGGCGCTTCCAGAGATCCAGTTCAGCGACTACAGCCTCAACGCGCTGCACTGGCTTGTCCATCTTGGGAACGCGATGTGGACGTCCAATGGATCCGTCAAACTGAACGTCATCATTCGCCTTCCGGTGGAGCCACTACCCGGCGGGGCCGTCTACCATTCGATGTGCATGGAGGGGTTCTATGGTTCGATTCCGGGCTTGACGATCATCGCTCCCTCCACCGCGCGGGATTGTTACGGGTTACTGCGTTCGGCGGCAGAGTACGAAGGACCTGTGCTGGTGCTCGAATCGAAGGGGTTGTATCGCAAGCTCTTGGGGGATGCGTTTCCCGGTGAGCCGACAGATCCCGAAGCCTCCTCTCGGCTGCAGCGCGCCATCGGTTTCGAGGGATTCATCCCCGACCTGCCGCGGGACCTCCGGGTCCCCCTGGGAAAGGCCACGATCCGGCGAAGCGGCCGAGACCTTAGTATTGTGACGTGGGGTCGGTGTACGATCACTTGTGCCAAAACAGTGGAAGCGTTGAGTGAGGCCGGCATCGACTGCGAAATCATCGATTTGCGTACCGTGGTGCCCTTCGATATGGAGGCGATTCTGGAGAGCGTGCGCCGTACCGGGCGACTGCTCGTGGTGCACGAGGACCGGGTGTTCGCCAGTGTGGGGCGAGAGATTCAAGGCGCGGTGATCGAGGCCACGCGTGGCGAGCAGGTCGTCACCCGTGTGCTCGGCCAGGATGCCGTTCCCGGTATTCCGCAAAATGTGAAGCTGGAGCGTGCCCTTGTGGTGACGCCGGAAAAAATACTCGCTGCCGCGCGAGAAGTGCTCGCTGCGTCGTCCGCACCGGCGGGAACCTCGATGGGGACCACCTGTGGGGGTCCCCACGTGCTGTGGACCCCCAACCGCAACTTCGTGAGCTAGCCCGCTGGGGCGACAGTGCAGCGTCCTGAGCGGTTTGCCGGGCGTGTGCTGGGCGTTTGGACGGGTAAGCTCGGCGCTTCGGACTGGAGGTTGCTCGGTCGCGTGGCCATGCGCGGCACCGGATGCCCGTCGGGGCATCCGTTCTGGTACGTTTTCCCAGTGGTGCGTTCCGGCGACCCAAATTGTCTCCCCGTCCTTGTGCTCGCCGAACGGGAGCGTGCGTTCGAACTGCTGCAGTCTGCCTACGCGGAAGGCACGATCACCGTGGAGGAGCTGGAGCAACGCATCGAACGGGTCCAGGTGGCGGATAACTTGCCAACCGTGCGCCTTTCTGTGGCTGACCTCGTGTCGTTACTGCCGGCCGCACGGAGCCGCGCTCCGATCCCGGCTAGTGAGGTGCCCGACCGCGGTCTCGTCGTCTCGATCATGGGCGGTACCGAGAAGAAGGGCGGGTGGCCGGTTCCTCGCAAGAGCTTCGTTTGGACGACCATGGGTGGCACGGACCTTGACTACCGTGAGGCCGTGTTCGGGCCCGGTGTGCACGAGGTTTATCTGTTCACCATGTGGGGTGGGGTCGATCTTATCGTGTCGCCCGACATCAACGTCGTAATCGACGGGATCGGCATCATGGGTGGCTTTGGTGGCGAGTCGAGCCGCGCCGCCGATCCAAACGCGCCAACGTTGCGCGTGATCGGAGTCGCTATCATGGGCGCGGTCGAGGTCGATGTTCGTTTGCCTGGAGAGAGCTCTAGCGACGCAAGGAAGCGGCGCAAGCATAGGGCCCGAGAGGCACTCAAGGGGAGCGCGACGCGGGCGCTGGGTTCGGGAGAATAGGAGGGGAATTGGTAAGAGCCAAAGGAGTGGGCGCATGCTTTGAATGCTCACTGTCTCCAAACGGGTCGCGGTCGCGGTTCCCGTCGCCCGTTTTCATGGACTCAGACCTGCAGCTACTCTCGGTGCTCGAACCATGGCTGGCCGCTGGCCGCTGGCCGCTGGCCGCTGGCCGCTGGCCTCGTCTGCGAATTTGTCTCCGACGCTTGGGCCATTGTCCGAGCCGGCGCGGCGTCGGTTGGCGCCGAGTGGAGCGTTCGTGTTGGCTCGCCTCGGTGGTATCCTTTGCTAGTGTCGAAGCGGTTCAGCGAACTCAAACTCGATGGCCTCACCATTCGAGGTGTGGCCCAAGGCGGTGTTGAGACTTGCCTGATGATGCCGGAACTGGGACTGATGTTCGACGTGGGCATGTGCCCGCGAGGTTCGCTGCGCTACAACACGATCCTCGCAAGTCATGGACACGCAGATCATCTTGGGGGACTGTTCTACCTGCTCTCCCAACGCGGACTGATGAAGCTTGGCGCTCCCGATGTCTACGTGCCGGTGGAGATCCTGCCTCGTCTTCAAAGTATGTTGGAGCATTGGTCGTCGATCGAGGACTTTGAGTTGGGCGCTCGGTTTTGCGGTGTCTCGCCGGGAGAGCGTTTTCAAGTCGGCGACAACCTTGATGTACTGCCGCTGCGTACGTCGCACCGAGTCCCGTCCTTAGGCTATGTTGTCTATCGTACGACCTGGGGATTGATGCCCGAGTATGTCGGTCGCACGGGTGTGGAATTGGGGGCGTTGCGGCGGGCAGGAACGCGGATCACCAGCCCTCGCCGTTGCGCCCTGCTTTGCGTCACGGGGGATACGCGGATCGAATTTTTCCTGGGACAGGAGGAGGCGCGGAAGTGCCGAGTGCTGGTGCACGAGGTGACGTCGTGGGACGGACGCAGGGGTGTGTCGGTCACACGGGAGTGGGGGCACACCCACGTGGACGAGATCATCGCGTGTGCTGAGCGCTTCGAGGGGGATGCACTGGTCCTCGTGCACCGCAGTTTGCGGCACTCACGGGCGGAGGCCGAGGCGATTGTGCGCACGCGTTTCCCGGTCGGCGTGCGCGATCGCGTTCACGTATTCGGTCACTAGGCCGGCGTGAGCGTCGGTTTTGGGAGAGATGACTGGGCGTGGGGCGGGCTGGAGTGGCCAGAAACTGCGTTGTTGACGCGCGGCGGGTGGCGATGTTGGGCACGGCACGTTTACAAGTTCGCCCGCAGCATTTAAATGCTGTCATACCGTTGAGTTCGCCCGCAGCCACGCCCTCGCTCGCCAAACTCGGCGCGTTGCTCGACGCCGTGCGGGATGCGTGCGAGCCCGGCACGTGGTCGCGCGGCGTCGAACTGGCCCGGGATCAGGCCGTGGTGGGAGAACGCTCGGACGGCGAGGAGATCGTGGTCCGAGTAGCGACCGACGGTGGCCTTGTCTCGCCTGTGGTCTCCCTGTTTCTAGATGACCTCGACTGGGACTGCGAGTGCAAGCTCCCCGAAGATCCCTGCGTACATGTGGCCGCCGCAGTGATCGCGGTGAAGCAGGCACGTCGTCAGGGTCAGTCGACCCTCGAACTTGGGCGTTCGGTCGCCAGCGAGCGGGGGCAGCTTCGCTACGGGTTCGAGTCGAGTCAGGGCGTGCTGCTGTTGCGGCGCTGGCTCGTGACGCGAGGGGACGCGCGCCCATTCATCGGTTCTTTGGTCGAACGTATGGCCGAGGGGTCCGGGCCCCAACTGATCGCAACGAAGCACGACCATCAGTTCGAGTCCGTTGTCGGGCCATTTCGTGGAGGCGAACTCCCGCGCAAGCTGATTGCAAGAGTATTTCGCGCGCTGCAGGGGGCGTCCGAACTCACCTTCGATGCGAGGCCGGCGGAAATCGGTCCGCCCAGTTCGGGGATCTGCTTGCGCGTATCGTCGCACCGCGACGATTTCGTCGCGCGCTTGGAGCAAGATCCAGGGATCAGCGAGGTCTTCACCAACGGGGCCACACGGCACGGTCAAGTGCTGCGGGCCGTCGCTCCCCACGGCATGGACGAGCGTACATTCGCCTCCTTGCGGCGCGGACGTACCTTCAGCTCCCACGAGGTGGGCTCCTTGGTGGGAGAGATCCTGCCCAAGGTGAAGGCGCGGGTGACCGTGATCGTGGACACGGACAAGCTGCCTGGCGTCATGCGGGTGAAACCGCGGCTCGAGCTGGCGACGGCCCGTGATGGCGAACGTCTATCCGCGCTACCTCGGATCGTATACGGCGACCCGCCTGTGGCGAGAGTGGACGGCGAACGTCTCACTTTGTTGGCGGGCGGCGATGTGCCGTTGCGCAATGTCAAGGTCGAGCGCCTGTTGTTGTCGAGACTCGAGGAACTCGGGCTCGAGCTCGGGGTCAAGCGCAGCCTGGCCCCCGCGGAGGCCATTGCGCTTGCAAGCGTGTTGGAAAGCATCGACACCGATATTCGCGCGAGCGACGAATCTGTCCACAAAGAGTTCTTCGAGGTGGGATCTCTCGCGCCTCGGCTGGAGATGGACGACCAGGGAGGATTCGAGTTGTGGTTCGAGGCTGGGGAAGAGGGCGCGGAGTCGGGACGACCCACCGGTCAGCGGGCCGACGCGAGCGCGGTGATTCAGGCCTGGGAGCGGGGAGAGAGTCTGGCCCCACTGATGGATGGAGGGTTCGGCAGGCTGCCCGCTGAATGGCTGGAGCGGTTCGGTGATCGCGTGGCAGATCTCCTCGCCACCAAAAGCGATGTGACGCGCAAGGCGAGCCTACCTGCGTTCACGGCCCCCGATCTTGCCGCGCTCGCCGAGTCCCTCGACCAGATCCCACCACCTGCATTCGGTCGCCTCAAGGAGATCATCGACGATTTTGAGGGCATTCCCGCCGCGATTTTGCCCGACGACCTTCAAGCCGAGCTTCGTGACTATCAACGCCACGGTGTGGCGTGGCTCGCTTTTCTTCGCAAGGCGGGACTCGGCGCACTCTTGGCAGATGATATGGGCCTGGGAAAAACCGTGCAGGCGCTGTGCTTGCTCGGGAAAAACTCATTGGTGGTGGCGCCGACGAGCGTGTTGCACAATTGGGCGGTGGAGACAAAGCGCTTTCGTCCCAACCTGAAATTCGAGGTGTATCATGGCCCGGGCCGGAGTTTGCGAGACGATTGCCCCGTCGTCATGACGACCTACGCGATCTTGCGTCTCGATATCGAAAAACTCGTCGCCCGCAAATGGGATATCGTGGTGCTTGACGAGGCCCAGTCGATCAAAAACCCCGACAGTAAGGTTGCTAAAGCGGCTTATCGCCTCGATGCGGATTTTAGGATCTGCATGACGGGTACGCCGGTGGAAAATCGACTCCTCGATCTCTGGAGTCAGTTCCATTTCATCAATCGAGGCCTATTGGGCGGACGCAAGCATTTCCAAGAGCGCTACGTGAAGCCGATCGCGGCCGGGAATCCCGAGACTGGAGCCAGGCTACGTCAGCGTATCGGGCCGTTTGTGCTCCGCCGCCGCAAGAGCGAGGTCGCGCGCGAGTTGCCGCCGCGGACGGAGATCGTGTTGCGCTGCGAGCTGAGCGATGACGAGCGGCGCTCCTACGACGCGGTGCGGGCGGCGACGCAGACCGACGTGGTCGCCAAACTCTCTGGCGGCAAGGACGTGCTTGCGATTCTCGAGGCGCTGCTGCGCTTGCGGCAGGCAGCATGTCATACGGCGCTTCTCCCGGGGCACGAACGCGTCGCGGGGCGTGCTTCGTCCAAGCTGCAGCTGCTCGTCGACACCTTATCCGAAGTTGCCGCCGAGGGGCATAAGGCACTCGTATTTTCGCAGTGGACCTCGATGCTCGATCTCACCGAACCCCATCTGCGCGCCGCCGAACTCACGTTTACCCGACTCGATGGCTCCACGCGCGACCGAGGTGGTGTGGTCGCCGGCTTCCAGGCTCCAGATGGGCCCCAGATCATGCTGCTCTCGCTTAAGGCGGGCGGCGTGGGCCTCAACTTGACGGCGGCGGACCACGTGTTCCTGCTGGACCCGTGGTGGAACCCGGCGACGGAGGACCAGGCTGCGGATCGGGCTCATCGGATCGGGCAGGATAAGCCGGTGATCGTGCATCGTTTGGTGGCGAAAGACACCGTAGAAGAGCGTATCTTGGCGCTACAGGTGCGAAAGCGGGAACTCGCCGAGGTTGCGGTGGGACAGGCGACAGCAGCTGCGGGAATCACGCGTGAGGAGCTCGTCGCCTTGCTCGAATAGGCTCTTGAGTCGTTTCTTCAACAGGTTCCATGCTCGTTGCTGCCAGGAAGAACTCCGCTAGCGATTGGCGAAGTCCGGGCTGGAACTGCACGCTGAAGAAGATACGGCTGCCGGAGTTTGTGCGCTCGGCCGCCCGACACCGTGACCGATGGGGACAGTGCAAGTCCGAGACCTTCGACTTCCCCGGTTTCGCGCACAGGTGAAGCGGAAAGAAGGAAAGAAGGAAAGAAGGAAAGAAGGAAAGAAGGAAAGAAGGAAGGAAGGAAAGAAAAAGGGATGGTTTAAAGTGGTGCGATGAAAGAGCAGCAGATATCGCAACCGCTGACGCGCCGGCAAAAACCATCTCCGAGGTGGGTTCCCACGTTCGACATGGCTTCGTCCGGTTCAAGGTAGCGAAGAGGACAGGCAAGAGTCGAGCGACGGCTGCCCGCCGAAACAACCCCACTCGTATTGCCCTCAGACCCGCAGACCGCTACTATTTGGGCCGTGGCCTGACCAGCGGCGGTTGTTTTCGCCTTTGCACCACGGGTCCATCATGTCGATTGTTGTAGTCCAAGACCGCGCCTCGTTCAGCCTCTTGGCGCGGCACGAGGGATCGAGCCTGGTGGCCGTGACTCGCAGTGGGCACAAGACGGCGGCCGAACTTCGAGGCTACGCAGCTGCGGTTGCCGGCGCGTTGGCGGTATCGGGTGCGGAGCATGTTGTGCTTGCAGCTCGGGATCGCTATCTGTTCGCCGCCGGCCTGCTCGGCGCATGGCTGCATGGTGCTTGTGTGGTGCTCGCTCCGAACTTGCAGCCCCAGGTGGTGCGTGACGCAATCTCCAGCCAACCCCGCACCCTTCATTTGCACGACGGCGAGGCTCCGACGGCGTTGTCCATCGATTTGCGCGGGTTGAGTCCGTCTGCTGAACTGCCAGCATTTCGACCGATCAAGTTGCCAGCGCAGCAGCAGCTTGTGCGGCTGTGGACCTCGGGGTCCACAGCCGCGGCTTCTGCGCATTGCAAGACGGCCCGACAACTGCTGGGTGAGGCCGAGACACTGGCCCGGACCTTCGGCCTCGGCCCGGATACCCGCATTCTCGCCACGGCTCCCAGCTTCCATATCTACGGCCTTCTGTTCGGATTGAGCCTTCCGCTGGTTTGTGGGGGCACCTTCGTGTCTGCCTCGCCGCTACAGCCCGCGGCGGTAGCTGGTGCGCTGCGGGACACGGAGGCGAACGTGCTCGTGAGTGTACCGGCCCATCTGCGCGCGATCGCTACCCTCGAAGCCGACGAGCTGCAAACGTTACGCCGCATCTTCTCATCCGGGGCGCCACTCCTTTCCTCCACGGCGTCGGCCCTTCGCACACATCATGACATCGAGGTGACTGAGGTTCTCGGGTCCACGGAAACTGGCGGTATCGCGTGGCGCGTGCAATCGAGTGGGCGCGAGCGTTGGCGCAGCTTTCCGGGAATTCGAGTCGCCGCCGACGCGCAGGCACGTTTGTTGGTGGCCTCACCTTTCCTGCCCGAGGGTGCGGGCGAAACATGGCCGACAGGCGATCGTATCGAGCTTGCCGACGACGGAACGTTTGTCCACCTGGGTCGCGTGGATGGCGTGGTCAAAGTAGGTGGAAAGCGGGTGGCGCTTGCGGATGTCGAGCGGGCGCTTGTCGAACTCGAAGGCGTGCAAGATGCGGCGGTCATGGCACGTGCGGTGGGTGGAGTGCGGGACCACGAGATCGCAGCGCTGATCGTGGCGGGCGGCCACTCCATCCACCGCGTGCGTCGGGAGCTCCGGTGCACGTTCGACCCGGTTCTGGTACCGAGGCGCATCCGGATCGTGGAGAAAATTCCCCGCGATTCCAATGGCAAGATTTCAGGTCTGGCCTTCTGGAGAGTCGTCGCTGGGCTCGACGGGTGATCCGGCGGACATGGGCCGTTGGCGAGCGAGGACGTCTTGGATGCGGAGCACCGTTTTTGGGCTGAGCGGTCCAAACGTGAGGCCCATGCCGTCGGGATCTTGTTGATGGCGGACGACGGTTGCCATACCTTCGATCGGCACGGGGTCGTCGAGCATGACTGTGAAACGAAGTTCGACACTGGTGCCGATGGGCACGCGCTCAGAGGTGTGTAGAAACAGCCCGTGTGCCGAGAGGTCGCTGACGTAGGTGATAGTGCCAGCGAGCGACCCAAACTCGGAGTTGATCATGACCCGCTCGCCGCGTCGCTTTTCTTGATTGTTGTCGTTCACTGGCTTGCTCGTTGGTCCGCGGAGCGATCGTCTCGATCGTCTCGATCGTCTCGACCGTCTCGACCGTCTCGACCGTCTCGACCGTCTCGACCGTCTCGACCGTCTCGATCGTCTCGATCGTCTCGATCGTCTCGATCGTCTCGATCGTCTCGATCGTCTCGATCGTCTCGATCGTCTCGACCGTTTCGATCGTTTCGATCGGCTTTGATCTCGTACTGTTCGACCCGAAAACCTCTGCGTCCCTGCACCTGGATCGGCACTTGGATTCGTTTGACCATGTTGTCGATCGCCGGTTTCTCCGGCCCGTTCATCAAGTCTGCCACAGACGGGTGCGCGAACACATTGACCGAGCCCCCGGCGAGATGGGGCGACTCTCGTCGAACCTCCCGGAGGATCTCGTAGCATACGGTGGTGGGGCTCTTGGTGTAGCCCTTGGCGCCGCAGACCTCGCATGGCGCGGCTAGCATGCGTTCTAGGCTCTCGCGCGTGCGCTTGCGCGTCATTTCGACGAGTCCCATCTCGGAGATCTTGGTGATGTGCGCCTTGGCTCGATCGCGGCGCAAGGCATCTTGGAGCTCCCTGTAGACTTTCCGACGGTTGGCTTCGCGGTCCATGTCGATGAAGTCGATGATGATGAGGCCTCCCACGTTCCGTAGGCGCAGTTGATCGGCGATCTCGGCCGCGGCCTCGATGTTGGTTTGGGTGATGGTCTCTTCGAGGGTTTTGCCCTTCGAACCGATGAACTTCCCGGTATTGACATCAATGGCGGTCAGTGCTTCGCCCTGGTCGAAGACGAGTGAGCCTCCGCTTTTTAGGTCGACTTTCCGCTGCAATGCCCGGTCGATCTCCATCTCGATCCCGTATCCGTCAAAGATCGGCTCACGCCCGGCGTACAGCTCGACCTTGTCGGCGTAGTCCGGCATGAACGCGTCGACGAAACGACGCAGGCGTTCAAATGCGACGCGGTCATCGACAATGACGCGATCGCAGCCCGGCCCAATGTGATCACGCGTGACGCGGAGCATCAGGTCGAGGTCGCGGTAGAGGGTCACCGGGGCCCGGTGGAAGCGCTCGTTCGCTTTCACGTTGGCCCACAATCGCAGCAGGTAGTCCATGCCGGCGCGCACCTGGGCGTCGCTGGCGTGCCGTGCCACCGTACGTACGATGAAGCCCGCTCCCGGTGGGCGCATTTGGTCGACGATACGGCGTAGCTTTCGCCGAGTGTGTTCGCTGGAGATCCGGCGCGAAATACCGATGTGGCTCACTGTCGGCATGAACACCACATTTCGACCGGGCAGCGAGACGTAGGAGGTGATCCGCGCGCCCTTATTCGAGATCGGGTCTTTTACGACCTGGACGAGGATCTCCTCACCAGAGTGCAGGAGGGAGGCAATATCGAGGTTGCGGCTGGTGCGACGCGGCACCGCGTCACCTTCCGTGGGCTCGTTTTGGTCGCCGGTGCCGGTGGCTACGTCGCCAGCGTAGAGAAACGCAGCCTTTTCCTCGCCGATATCGACGAACGCGGCTTGCATACCGGGCAGGACTCGCAGGACCTTGCCCTTGTAGATATTCCCGACCGTGCCGCGTTCTCGCTCTCGTTCGATGAACAGTTCGGACAGGATGCCATTTTCGATCAGAGCGACCCGGGTTTCCGGACCGTCGGCGTTAACGAGGATGACGGAGTCGGACACTTGCGCGGGATACCTAGCACATCTCGGCCCTGATCTCGCGCGGCGATGAAGCGGCGCTCAGATCCGCGTTTGGCCCCGTAGTCGCGATCGCGCTGGCCGGACGCCAGGGTCGGGATTCGGCCACAGGAGCCCTGGCGGATTCACGCGTGGAGCGCACGGGAGCGCCGGCGGGGCGCTCCCAAGACGACCGTGACGCTGGCCGGAATCTTGTGGAGTGGGCGATGGTGGCCAAGGAAGGGGGACGGAGCAGGGGCCGTGCGGTCGCCTTAGCTCTCCTTGCTGGCGGCGGGCTCTTGGTAGCAAAACACCTGCTCAAGGAGATTTTGGGCGCGCTGGAGGTCGATCCGCACACCTTTGTCGGAGAAGAACAGGTCGTTCGCTACGAGAGGGCTGCGCCTCTGTCCGATGAAGAGAATCGGATCGCCGCTTTGATTGTAGCCGAGCTGCACCAACGTACTCGCGGGCCATACGCCGCTGTCGCCGAACGTGAACTCCTCGCTCAGCCGATAAAACCCCTCGCGTGGGATGCTCGTCAGGGTATCGGCCCAGTTGAGCGACGCTGCGGGGATCTTGATGCCCGGCATGCGAAAACTCCACTGATTGTTCTCATTGCGAGAGGGCAGAAGCACCGACGCGGGCGCGAATTCACCGTCGGTGCGGATCAAAACCAACTGATCCGGTCCGACTTCGGCTTCGTGCCCCGGAAGATACTTCGAAGTCTTGAAGATACCGGCTTCGTACTGGTGGGTGGCCATCGGACAGAAAGGTACCCGAGGGCGGGGACAGTGGGAACGCTCGCGCTCCCGGGCGCGCCGGATGGTGCTCGCATCGACCGCTTACGCGCACAGCACGCATTTCGTGCTGAAGTGCCGCTACGGCTCTTCGATGCTGACGAGCAGCGTCGTGATGTTGTCCACGCCACCGGCTCCATTCGCGGCGTCGACGAGCTCCGAGCAGGCCGAGTCAACCTGCGGGTTCCGCTCCAAAATCCGCAAGATCTCGCCGTCGTCGATCATATCGGAGAGGCCATCCGAACAGAGGAGGTACGTATCCCCTAGTTGGGTCTGCTCGACCGTCGTGTCCACCGCCACGTGCTCGGTAAGCCCGAGAGCGCGCACCACCACATTCTTGTGGGGAAAATTCGCCACCTCCTCTCCAGTCATCTCCTTCATCCGACGATAATCGTTGAGGAGCGAGTGGTCCTCCGTGAGTTGGGTCAGCCGCCCGTCACGGATGAGATACACGCGGCTGTCGCCCACGTGGCCGATGTAGCAACGCTCTTGCGCGAAGTAGATCGCGTCGACGGTGCATCCCATGCCTTGCTTTTCGGACTCGGCCTGCGCGGTTTCGTAGATCCGTGAGTTAGCCAACTTGACCGCTGTGACCATGCGGTTGCGATCGATTTCGAGTCGAGGTAGCCGCAGCGGCCATGTGGGAGGGGCTTCTTCCGCGTTGCGCCGGAAATATTCCACGATGGTGTTGACCGCGATCTCGCTCGCGACTTCACCACAAGCGTGACCCCCCATTCCGTCGGACAATACGCCCAAGGCCAGGGTATCGGCGATGGAGAAGTCGTCCTCGTTGTGGTCGCGCACCTGCCCGACGTCGGTCTTGCCCGCGAACCGGATGCGCTGATTCCCCACGAGGAAGCTGATACTCATGTGCTGGATCGTAGCAGGAGCAAGCGCTGCGGGGCCAAAATCCGTGCACCTTCGCACGGACGATCCGAGTGGGGCTTCGACGCGCGTTGCGGACGAGCCGTTGCGGTGGGAGCGGGCGTGGAAGCGCGACCGTCTGCGACCGTCTGCGACCGTCTGCGACCGTCTGCGACCGTCTGCGACCGTTTGCGACTGCCGGGGGGCGTCCGGTCGAACACGGATGCGTACGTGGTACGTTGTGCTGCGCCATGGTCCAAGAGCCAAATCAGGGCGGGAGCCGCAGCGTCGCGCTGGAACGTGTCAGCCCCCCGCGCTTGTTCTTCGCGCTGCTCCGCCGCCGTTTCTCCGGCGCCCTGCACCTGGAGCAACCTACCCCCGAGCCAGTTGCGCGCACGGTTTGGTTCCATGGTGGGATGCCCGTCTACACCGACTGGGCAAGCGAACGAGATCTATTGGGCGAGGTGCTCATCGGAGAAGGTTTGATAACGCCCGCGCAGTGTGATCAGGGTCTTTCCGTCAAGGCGGCTGAAGGTGGTCCTCTCGGCGAGATTCTTCAGCGACTCGAGTGCATCGACGGCGCGGGGTTGTCCCGCGGGATGAGCCGACAATGCGCAAGAAAACTTGCCCATGTATTTGAGCTTCGCGGGGGTAATGTCGGGTTGGAGCCGGGCGCGTCGCCGCCGGGAAACGACGCCAGTCACCGACACCCGGTGAACGTGCTGCGCCTCATCCACGACGGTGTGGCGGCGTACTACGATGAACTCCGCCTCCGCGCGGAGTTGGGCGCGGTGTTGTCCGGGCATGTGGCTGCGACGGGGGTGTTCGGGCGCTATCGCGGGCACTTTAGCTTTGCTGCCAGCCTCGATCCAACGTTGGATGCGCTGACCCGCGGCGCAGTCGCAGAACGGTTGCTGGGCCAGGGTCCGTCCCCCCTCCTGGTGATGCGGACCATCTATTGCGCGTGGGCCTGCCAGATGCTCGAACTGGGGCCTCGCGCGGCGGAGAGTGAGGCGACTGAGGCGAGTACGGAGAGTACGGCGACTGAGGGCCGCGCGGAGAATACGGCGAATACGGCCAAGAGCTCGCCGCGTATCAACAAGCCGACGGACCGAGCGCTCGCAGATGTCACGCCGTCCGGGGGCACCGGCACGACGAAGGCGGCGACACCGTCCGTCAGGCGAGGGGCACCCGAACATGCGGCCTACGAAGCGGAACTAGCCAAGCTTGAAGCGCAGGTAGCGAGTGACGCCCATGCCTTTGGTTTGTTCAGCCTCGAGATCGACGCGAGTCGCAAGGATATACGACAGGCGTGGGCCGACCTCAGTCGCAAATTCCATCCCGACGCCCTCGCTGCCGAGGGCCGGTTCTATCTGCGCGACCGGGTGCAGCGGGTGTTCGCGGCGGTCAGCGAGGCGTATTCGGTGCTCTCTGACAAGGATGCGCGAGCCAAGCTGAAAGCCGCGCTCGCCATCCGACCGGATGCGGGGCGCGAACTCGATCCGGCAACGATCGTTCGCAACGCATTCCAGGCCGAGTTCGAGACCCGAGACGGCGACAAGTTGGTCAAGGCCGGGAGTTACGCCCGCGCTTTGGAGGCGTACGAACGTTCATTGGTATTTTCTCCCGACGAAATCGATGTGATCGCCGCCGCGCAATGGTGCCGCTTCCAACTGACGCCGCGAAACCGCGACGATGCCCAAAGGGCCGCATCCGTGCTGGACTCGGCCGTCGCATCCCAGCCAAGCTGTGCACGGGCCCACTATTATCTGGGGCTCGTACGCCTTCATCTCGGCCTCGAGAGGATGGCGTTGGTCAGCTTCGACACCGCCCATGAAGCCGATCCGAAGCTGATCGACGCCGAGCGGCAGGCACACGCGATCCGGATCAAGAATAAGGAAAAGACCAAGGCGCGGGGGAAAAAAAGCTTCGGGCTTCGTGGCCTGTTCGGACGCCGTTCCGACTAGGCGCCTTCGTGCTGTCGGGGCCCTTACTCCCTCGTTTGGTAGCGGCAACCAAATACGCAGGTTTGGTTGTGCCGTTGTGCCGCCTTGCGTAGCTCACTCGCGGCGAAATCATCGCTTAGTACCTGTGCGTCTACCTCCCAGTCACGTCGCATGTAGTATCGGGCAGCGAGACCCATCACATCGAATTCGAGGTGTGGGGCGACGGTTGCTGCATGTGCTCGAATCTCGAACGTCCCGATGCGCCGCGATGACGCCGACGCCACGAATGTGGTCTGGTTTCCTGCTTCGGATACAAATGAATAGCGGTGGGGAAAGACCGCCGCCAAGGTGTTGCGATCGTGGGGGTACATGGTTGTCATGTTGTGTAGATTGGCCACGACGACACCGTCGGAGCTGAGATGAGTGAGACAGGCGCGGTAGAACTCCCGAGTCTTGAGATGGAAGGGTACAAAGGCGCCGCGGAACGCATCGAGCATCATCAAGTCCCAACGCTTGGACGACTTTTCGATGAACAACCGTCCGTCGTCCACATGGGTACGGTAGCGCGGGTGTTGGGGCACGCCGAAGTACTTTCGCGCCAAGCGAACGACTTCGGGATCGATGTCGACCGCGTCGATTTCGAGGTCCGGAAAGCGCTCAAAAAGATAGTTTGTGATCTGTCCGCCGCCGAGCCCCATCATCATCATGCGGCGTGGTGCGGGATGGAGCAAGAATCCCGCCATCATCGTGCGGGCGTAATCGAGATCGAGGCTGTGGGGGTGGCTCATGTCCCAACGGGATTCGATATACCGCACGCCGTCCACCACAAAGTACAACGTGCGAACGGAACCACGTTCCGTGACTTGGATGCGACTGTATTCCGATTGTGCTTCCTCCAGCACGCGTTCCCTGGGTGAGGCTTGGGCGAAGTTCGCCCAGCTACTGGCGACGAGTCCCCCTGCCATGCTGGTGAGGAAGTGGCGGCGGGGCCAGGGTGCGCCGTCAAACAGCGGAGGCTGGCGAGGCACGGGCGGCATGGCAGGCATAGGAGGCATGTTACCCGGCTCGCGGACGAAGACGGCGGACTTGGGGGCGGCATTTGCACGGCGCCCGTCGCGCTGTTTGGATCTCGCAATTCTTCGCAATCAAGCGAGCTGTGCCGCGTTGATTCGGCGAAGACAGCGTCTATGTACTCATGAAATCCATCAATGGATCGCATGCCTGCCATTTCGTTTGAAAAAAGGTTATCGGAGGCTTGTGGGGCTTGGGTGATCGCCGAGGCAACCGCAACTGCTAGGACCGTGCGGGCGGCCCGTCGCTACACCGACGACGCCAAGCTCCGAATTGAGCGAATTGAGCGAAGTGAGCGAAGTGAGCGAAGTGAGCGAAACCATTGAGCTTTCCATCCACTTCAGGGACACCCCGCTAGCGCGTGCGCACACAGGCTGGCATGTGATCATCAAGCCATGCACCGCGGCGGCGGATCCATTCGGCCATCCATGCCACTTCTTCGGCGAACAGGTCGGCTGAATCTCGGCCGTGGGGACCCACCAAGTCCGCCAACGGCGAGACAGCCGCCAACTCGGGAGTCCGGCCGGCGGGATGGCGGACCTCGCGGTGCTCGAGCAACTCTGGCCAACGACCGAAGTGCCGCCGCATCGCGGGCGCGAGCCGGGCATGCCAGCGTCGTAACTTCGCTTGGACGACGGCGTCGGAAAGCACCCCGGCGCGCATCTCCTGCCACCGGCAACCTAACGCCGCCCGAAACTGCGGGTCGGCGAACAATTGGGATGCCCATTGGGGCACGAAGGGAAGATTGTCGTACTCGAGCCCGCGGCTGCAACGGTCGCAGCCGGGTGGCACCGGGAGCTGCGGCGTGCAGCCCAGGTGGTGCCGGTTGGCGGCTTTGTGTTGCCATACGCCGGTCTTGTGTCCCCCACGATGCTTGAGTTGGCCGAATGCGAGATTGTAGTCCCAAAGTGGTGTGAGCTGCAGCCGAGCGTCGCGGCGATCGGATGGTTTTACAAAGTAGACACTTTTCATCCAGCCGTCGACTTCGTTGGCGTACTCGGTGACCAGCGCGTAGTCGACCCAGGTTGCCATGTCGATAATATTAGCCACGTCTGACACCGAGCCAACGGCTGCGTACATTTGGGTCTCAAACTTTGCCACAAATCCATGAAGATAGCGGCGCTGCTGGTCCGTCAGGTCATCATGACGGGGGTAGTGGTAGGTGAAGATGTGGCGGTACCCGTCGGCGTCACGGGTGGGGGATATCCAGTCGTACACGACTGTGGGGCTCCCAGAATGCTTGCCGGCGTGTTCACGCCGAAAAACGTAGTCGCCTGTGATGTCACCAAGCTTGGCTGTAGCTGCGGGACGGTTGAGATCGAGGCGATGCTTGCTGGTGCGTATGGCCTCGACCAGTTGGTAGAGCCCACGATATTCGCCGTTGATGCTGACTTCGACCCAACGCAGCGCGGGCGCCCACCGTCCGAAATCTCGACCCAGGCGATAGGCCAAGGCGTTGCGCATGCACGTGCGATCGACCCAACAGGCGATGAGCACCCAGTCCGCATTCGCGGGGAGGTCGAGCAACGCAACATCGCATTCACGTTCATCGTCGTCGCGAAATTCGATGGATAGGCTTTTTGTGGATACGATAGCGACGAAGCACCATGGTACTTGATCGCTATCTTGCTATCGTGGATGGAAATCCGGCTGTGGTCGGATGCTGAGTCAGCGGTGAGCCGTGTTCCTTCACCCGTGGAAAGCCAGAGGCGTGCAGGGAGCCGTGAACGTGGTCGCCGGCCGCTGAGCTGCTTCTCATCGAGGTCGACGATCTCGAGCCGCGGCACTGAGAGCGACGGCGGCGGGTCGGCGGCGGTGGGAAGCGAGCGAGGCTCACCCGCCGCCGCAGATGACGATTCCCGACCACGCGGCGTCGCGTTTGTGGGCACCGTATACGTGCAGCGCTGACACCCCGTGTGCACCCAACATACCCACGCGATTGCAACCCGCGGCCAAACACTCGAGACAGCGCCGGCCTTGGACCGCCCTTGGTACGTCAGCGGTTGGGGTTGGAACACCACGTTGGATGGTTTCGGCTGTTCCCGAGCACAAGTCAAGAACACAAGAGAGCTCCGCTGTGGCCCACCCCAACCCGGTTGCCACGCCCCCCGGATAGCGAACTGCAGCCCCCCATCACGTCGCCCGCGGCTGTAAGGTCGTTCGACAGGGCATTGCTCGAAGTCGACCTGGTAGTCGCTACCCCCGATGTCGTGAGGCACCATGTCGCACGCGGTTCGGTCTGGGCTCCACGCCACGTCTGCAGATCGACAACGTACCACACGGACTGCGCAGGCAGGCCCGGAGCCACCGCTCCGGCCGAGCCATGATGCCCCTTGCCGGACACCGCGTCGTGCTAGGATCAAAGTTCGATGTCTCACTCCGCCACCACCGTCTTCGCGCGCTCTTTCCTATTCGGGGCTATCGCCTGTACGAATAGCGAAGAAACGATCATCAGCAGTGCTACCGACGCCGGACACGATCAAGACGGGTCGAGCCCAGGAGCCGGCACCGCCCCCCATAGCACCGCCGCAGACACTACGGACACCGGCCCGAAGGGGGACTCGGACACGGCCGATGGAAATACCGACGTGACCGACGTGACCGACGAACCAACGACCACAGCTTCGACATTCGCCGATCTATGCGAAAGGCCCGGAGTACTGTTCTGCGACGACTTCGAGAGCGGGTGGGATGCGAGCTGGACCGAAGACGGCGGAGACGTGCGCCTTGTTCCCGACGCGGCCGTGATTGGGGAAGGTCAACAGGCCCTCGAGCTCGCGACCTACGAAGGCCAACAGTCCTCCAAGCTATTGCGACAATTCGCCGGTGTCGACGAGATCTACATCCGCTTCGATCTGCGATATGATGACAACTACGACAACTCTGGCGGTAGTCATGGCCCCATTTTGGGGGGATCGAGCGCACCCCCATGGGGCCTACTCGGCACAGCTGGAATCCTTCCTTCGGGTAGCGACCATTTCGTGCTCAATTTCGAGCCACTCGGACCACCCGTAGGACAAGGTGGCGAACTCGCCTTTTACGCTTACTTCGCGAACATGAAACCAGACGGGGCCGGGAACTACTGGGGGAATGTCTTTTACTCGGATCAAATGCCCGCCCCCGTCATCGTGCGCGGACAATGGCATTGCGCGGAGTACGGTCTCACCCTCAACACCCCGGGTAACAACAGCGACGGCCGTGCCGATTTTTGGGTCGACGGTGTCCACCACGGGGCCTTCGCAGGTTTCGAGTGGCGAACTGTCTCGGAGCTCCAACTCAATACGTTTGTGCTCGACAGCTACAATCACTTCAACGGCGGCGCCCCACCCCAGGCCACACCGAACCTGGTGCGCTACGACAACATCGTGATTTCGACGGCGCGAATCGGTTGTTTGGGCCAGTAGTCTAACGCACCGACCTCGCCCCCGCCCGGAGAGCAGTGTTCCCGCCGAACGCTGCGCGACTTCGATCGCTGACGCACACCAGCATCGCGCGTCCACTACGCGCATGCCGGCGCGCGTTTTCGCACAATCGCGTATGGGGGCTTGAATCCCTCTTTTCGATCAAGTTCCATCGACACAAGATCGTTCGGTTCGTCGCGGGGACTACCGGGGACGCACAGCGAGCATCCCATGGCCGAAAAAAGAAAACACAGATTCACTCTCAAAGTTCCCATTGACGCCTCTCAAGTTGAGGACCGTGGCACCTCCGGCGCGGTGAAGGTCGTCGTCGACCCGGGCTGCGACGACCTCAAGTCGAAGATTGTCGAGGTCGACAGGCAGGGCCAAGGCGTGGCCGAGTTCGCGTTCGCTACTCAGCCTCGCGCGTTACGTGTACTCGTAGGTCCTGCGGATGCGACCGAGAAAGAGATGCTCGGGCTGCAGACGTTGGCCCAGAACGTACCCGCCGCCCGTTGGGCAGAACAATCGGCTATCGAGTTGCCCCCGATCCAGATCGCGCCCTACTACTGGTATTGGTGGCTGCGCTGGTGTCGAGATTTCAAAGTCACCGGCCGCATCCTATGCCCCGACGGAAGCCCGGTACCCGGTGCGCAGGTGTGTGCCTACGACGTGGATTGGTGGTGGTGGTGGACGAGCAGCCAGCAACTAGGGTGTGCCACGACCGATGCTTCTGGAGCGTTCGAGATCAACTTCCGCTGGTGCTGTGGGTGGTGGTCGCGCTGGTGGTGGCGGAACCGATTTTGGCAGCTCGAACCCAAGCTCATACTCGTGTTTCGCCCTTATGCTGCCATCGATTCGCCGGAATTCGGGTACGGAGGGCGGATGGGGATGGGCTGGCATAAGTCCTTGAAATCATGGGCCAGATCCAAAACGTCGGTACCGACAAAGACTCGCTGAGCGCAACGTAGTACATCCGC